>JAZSOV010000074.1:0-6367 GCA_045537095.1 Alistipes sp. | reverse complement strand
TGTGGTTGTGAACTATACCAAGGAGCCGTATGTCTTCGAGGGTCAGGAGGTCGCTCCTGAAAGTTATATCTTTGTAAAATAGTATAGTAGATATCGCAAAAAGGGGTTGTTTCTATTGCAGAAATAACTCCTTTTTTGTATTTTTGTGGGAAAATAGAGTTGATATGAGAAATAGAATAATAGTACTATTCCTGCTATTTGTGTCGGTATCGGCAATTGCTGGCGTGCGTCAGACACGAGAGGAGTATGTCGAGAAGTATAAGGCGATAGCGATTGCCCACATGGAGCGTTACGGCATACCTGCAAGTATCACAATGGCGCAGGGTATCTTGGAGTCGGATAGCGGAAACAGTCGTCTTTCGACCTCCTCAAATAACCACTTCGGCATAAAGTGCAAGAAGTCGTGGACAGGCGATAGGGTATATCACGATGACGATGCCAAGGGGGAGTGCTTCCGTGCTTACCCTTCGGTGGAGGCTTCGTATCAGGACCACGCCGACTTTCTCGACCAATCGCCACGCTACGATTCGCTGTTTGCATACCCTTCTGACGACTACCGCAGTTGGGCGCGAGGCTTGAAGGCAGCGGGATATGCTACGGCACCCGACTATGCAGAGCGTTTGGTGAAGATTATCGAGTCGATGAAGTTGTATCTGCTCGACAAGGAGAATGGTAATAAGATATACTCTGCTGCCAAAAATGCTACGGCAAATACCGAGGCGTGGTTTGAGAGCAATATCGCAACCTCTGACGAGCAGATAAATCCGAATGCTTTTCGTGTAACGGTCAATTCGCACAAGGGCTACGGCGTCTATCGTACCAACCACACCTTCTATGTTGTAGCCAAGGAGGGCGATACCTTCGAGTCGATGGGAGAGGTTTTCGATATTTCGGCAAAGATGCTGCGCAAGTTTAACGATGTGGCAAAAGATGCCAAACTCGCTAAGGGTGATATCGTCTATATTGAGCGAAAAAAGACACAGTGGCTTGGTAATGTGATGCAGCACAAGGTTGTGCGTGATGAAAATCTCTACTCGCTGTCGCAGTCGTATGGCATACGCCAAAAGTCGCTTGCAAAACTCAACCGCCTGCGCCCTAACGAAGATGTCCGCAAGGGCGAGATAATAAGATTGAAATAGAAAGAAGAAAACCACTCTGCTATGAAGACTATAAAAGTATTTCTTGCATCATCTGAGGAGTTGGAGGATGACCGCAACGCTTTTGGCAACCTTGTACGCAAACTGAATAAGACATACGAGAAGCGAGGTATCCACCTCGAGCTCTTCGAGTGGGAGGACTACGATGCGGCATTTAACGACCGTCGCAAACAAGACGAGTACAACGACGAGGTGCGTGCCAGCGATATGTTTTTGGCGGTATTCCACACCAAAGCGGGTAAGTTCACCATTGAGGAGTTCGACGTGGCAACAGAGGAGTTTCGCAAGAAGGGCCTTCCAAAGTCGTATGTTTATTGCAAAGATTTGAAAGAAGGCGAACTTGAAAGCCAAGAGTTGCAAGACTTTAAAAAGCGTCTTTTCAACGAGATGGGACATTATTGGAGTCGCTATGGCAATCGCGATACGATGCAACTCCATTTTGTTATGCAGTTGCAGTTGGTTGAGTGTAGCCGAAACGATGAACTAAAGGTCGAGAATGGCAATTTGGTGTTGGATGGCCAGCTTATTGCCCATATGAAGAATCTTCCGTTTGCGGGATTGAATGAAGATTTTCAGAAGATGAGCGCACGCCTTATGGAGTTGCCGGAAAAGATTGAGAAGGCGAGAACAAAAACAGAAAAGTATCCTGACGACGAGGACTTTAAGGATGAGTTACAGGCTTTGCTCAACGAGTATAACAAACTTAAGGATGACTTTACAGACTATCAAAATAACCTCTTTGCCACTGCCAAGCGTATAGCACAGTTGCAGGGTGAGAATATCTCTGAGCGTATGCGCCGCGCAATGGATGCCTTTAATGAGGGTAAGGTTCACGAGGCAAATATTATTCTCGACGAGGCAGAGCGGGATGGCGAGAGAGCCCTCAATGAGTACAAGCAGAGCAAGGAGATTACCGAGCAGAAGCGACATAATGTAATCAAGTCTATCGAGGAGATTTTGCTGAAGACTAACACTACTATGGCCGATATCTCAATAGATATTGAAGAGCGTATAGCCAAAGTAGAGGCGTTGTACTCTCAAGCCTATACAATGGCAACTGAGGTGGACTACGACGAGGAGAAATATACGGAGTTACTATCTAAGTATGCAGATTTTTTGAGTTATTATGCCAAGTATGATAATGCAATCGAAATTTACACTCGTAATCTTGCTCTATGCGAAAAACTATATGGTGTAGAACACGCTTCTACTGCTACATTGTATAATAATATAGGCTTGGTCTACAATGAATTAGGCGACTACGATAAGGCCTTGGAGTATTATTTGAAGTCTTTGGCAATTGACGAGAAAATCTTAGGTGCAGAGCATCCTGATACTGCTACATTGTATAATAATATAGGCGGCGTTTATAAAGATTTAGGCGACTACGACAAGGCCTTGGAGTATTATTTGAAGTCTTTGGCAATTGACGAGAAAGTCTTAGGTGCAGAGCATCCTGATACTGCTACATTGTATAATAATATAGGTTTGGTCTACAATGATTTAGGCGACTACGACAAGGCCTTGGAGTATTATTTGAAGTCTTTGGCAATTGTCGAGAAAGTCTTAGGTGCAGAGCATCCTGATACTGCTACATCGTATAATAGTATAGGCTTGGTCTACGACAATTTAGGCGACTACGACAAGGCCTTGGAGTATTTTTTTAAGGCATTGGCAATTTACGAGAAAGTATTAGGTATAGAGCATCCTGCTACCGCTTCATCGTATAATAATATAGGCGGCGTTTATAAAGATTTAGGCGACTACGATAAGTCGTTGGAGTATAATTCTAAGGCATTGGCAATTGACGAGAAAGTCTTAGGTGTAGAGCATCCTTATACTGCTACATCGTATAATAATATAGGTTTGGTCTACAATGATTTAGGCGACTACGATAAGGCCTTGGAGTATTCTTTTAAGGCATTGGCAATTTACGAGAAAGTCTTAGGTGCAGAGCATCCTTCTACCATTACATTGTATAGTAATATAGCTTATCTTTACGAGCAATTGGGAGAGAGCGATAAGGCTACAGAGTATCGTGCAAAGGCGCAAGCGTAATACTATTTCCAAATTCTAACATAATGATTACTAATATATCGCAAATAGAGAGATAAATACTATGGCTCAGCTTCGTGAAAAAATCTTGTCGGCAATTATCGACAAATCATCGCTTAAACAGCGAGTCTTCGACAATACCTTCTCGGTATTCGGCGAGTTGAAAGATACCCTTTTGGAGATGGCATCGGAGATTGACGATGCTCTTGACGGAAAACTCGACCGCCGTGTGCGTATCGAGTACCGTGATAGAGGAAAGTTCGAGGCGCAACTCCAAATCGCCTCTGACCTCCTTATCGTGCGTATGCACACCGATGTATTCGAGTTCGACTCGAACCATATAATCTGGCAAAATGAGTATGTGCAGAGCGATAAGGCGAATTCCTATTGCGGCATTATCGACATCTACGACTTCCTCTCCGACTCGTTCAAATTTAATCGTTCGGCAGACGAGGGTTATCTGATTGGTCGTATCTTTATCAACCGCGAGAAGATGTTCTTCGTTGAGGGTAAGCGACAGAACATTATGCGCGCTATGAGTTTTGGCAAGGAGCCTATTTCTCGCGAGAATTTGATTTCGATACTCGAAACGGCTATTCATTATGCCTTGAATTTCGACCTGCTTACTCCGCCATACGAGCAGAATAAGCGAGTTACTGTCGAGCAGTTCAATACCAAGATGGATAACTCGAAGTTTATAACGGGTAAGCGACTTGATTACAACTTTAATGTAGACGATATTTAGCACTCTTTTAGACTCTTTTTATCCATTTTCCTCGTTACATAGTCCCACTATACGCCTCGTAAAATAGATAAAAATAGAACTAAAATAGTTGCTAAATAGAGAAGAATATATGAAGAATGAATGCTTCTATGAAAAAATTGATTCTCTTGGCAGTGGCGATTGTGTGCGCCACTGTCGTTGCATACGGCTCGGCCGTAAAATATGTGGATATTGTAAAGTGTCGCACCGCAAATAAGAGCATACACGGCGTGCGCTCAATGGCTGACGGCGAGCATTTTACCATTATCAAGGGCAAGAAGATTGTGCGTTGCTCCTATGCCGACCGTGCCGACAGCCTTGTTGTGTTTGAGGGTGATTTCCGCATTGGCTCGTATGCCTTTTCGGCTGATGAAAAGCAAATTTTGCTCTCCGATGCCAAGAGTGTAAAGCCTATTTATCGCCGTTCGGCAACTGCCGACTACTATCTTGCAGAGGTGGGTGGCAAGGCTCAAAAGGTGTTGGAGCAGGTGCGTGATGTGGCATTTTCTCCCGATAACAAGAGCCTCGTCTATTCCAAAGAGAATAATCTCTATCTCTATGATATTGCAACCTCCACCTCGAAGGCTGTAACTACCGATGGCGAGTGGAACAAAATCATCAACGGTACAAGCGATTGGGTTTACGAGGAGGAGTATGGCTTTACGAAGGGGTACGCCGTGTCGCCCGATGGAGCGAAGATTGCCTATCTGCGCTTCGATGAGAGCGCCGTGCCGATGTTTGAGATGATGCGTTATGACGATAAACTCTATAATAAGGCGTACTCGTTCAAATATCCTAAGGCGGGCGATAAGAACTCGGTTGTAACGCTCCATCTCTACGATGTTGCAACGGGCAAAACCGAGCAGATACCTACGGGAGAGCAGACCGACCAATATATATTTAATTTGCAGTGGACTCCTGCGGGCAAATTGTCGTTCTATCGTGTTAATCGTCTGCAAAATCACTTCGAGGTATTGCTGCGCGAGGAGAGTGGGGTAGTGCGCCCAATCTACGAGGAGAAGAGCGCGACCTATGTCGAAAGACCTTCGGCTGCAACAATTCAGTTTATTGATAGCGATAGATTTATAGTGAGCGAGGAGACCACAGCAGGGTATAACCATCTCTACCTGCATAGTATCAAAAAAGGCCGCCTGCACGCTATAACTTCGGGTAAATGGGAGGTTGCATCGGTGGTCGGAGTGGCGAAAAAACGCATCTACTACCTCTCGACCGAGCGTTCACCTCTGCATCGCGACCTCTACTCGATAGGGTTGAATGGCAAGGGTAAAAAGTTGCATACTGCGGAGGCTGGCTTCTACTCGGTGCAACCTTCGCAGGGTATGCGCTACTATCTCCGTACTGCCACAACTGCCGATATGCCGAATGTAGTTACGGTGCATCATGCATCGGGCGAAGTTATTGATACTTTGGTTGATAGTCGAGCAAAGGTTGCCGAGCGTGGCAGGTGGGCAAAGCGCGAGTTTAAGCAGTTTGTTACCGAGCGAGGCGATACGCTCAACTACTATATTAAGTTGCCGTTTGGATTTGACAAGGCGAAAAAATATCCCGTACTGCTGACGCAGTATTCGGGTCCCGGCTCGCAGTCGGTGCGTAATCGCTGGTCGCTCGATTGGGAAGATGCACTATCGCACGATGGCTATATTGTGGCGTGTTGCGATGGTCGCGGAACGGGTTTCAGGGGCGAAAAGTTTAAGAAATGTACCTACGCCGACCTCGGTCGCAAGGAGGTTGAAGACCAAATATCGTTCGCTCGTTTTCTCGCAAAGCAGGCGTTTATCGATGCCGAGCGAATAGGCATCTATGGCTGGTCGTATGGTGGCTTTATGGCTTTGAACTGCGCTTTGCATGGCGAGGGGTTGTTCCGTATGGCGATAGCAGTTGCACCTGTAACATCGTGGCGATACTACGATACTATCTATACAGAGATTTACAACGGCTTGCCACAAGATAATCCGAAGGGCTATGATGATAATTCGCCACTCACGCATGCCGAGAAGTTGGCAGAGCGCACCAAATTGCTGATTATTCACGGCACGGCAGACGATAATGTCCATTTCCAAAACTCAATGGAGATGTGTCGCCGCTTGAACAATGCGGGCAAGCAGTACGATATGATGGTCTATCCCGACCAAAATCACTCGATGCGTCCTTCGGCTACGACCTTGGTGCGCCAGAAGATGATTGACTATACATTGGATAATTTATAGACTTCTTGTCACCGAAACAAAATGAGCCTGTCTAACAAGTTTTTTTGTTAGGCAGGCTTGTTTGTTGCTGTGGATTTTTTTGGGAAGGGGCAAAATTTAGATAGTTGAAAAGCTCAAAAGTTTTGAGAAAATCACATTATGCAACGCAGATTTGCGCTACATAG
>JAZSOV010000065.1:0-22499 GCA_045537095.1 Alistipes sp. | reverse complement strand
AAAAATGCAAGTATCGGTTTCTATGATAGTCCGCTGATTGAGTGGATATTGATTGTGGCGATGTTCCTTTCGAGTCTGCATTTCGGACTTATCTTCTCGACCTTTACACGCAAGGCAAACAATATCTTCCGTTCGGAGGTGGTGCGCGTCTATGTCGGGATTATCGTGGCGGCAACGCTTTGCATCGGAGCAAGCCTATATTTTGCGGGTATATATCCGAACATATTGACCTCGCTGCGACAGTCGGTATTTCAGGTGGTATCGCTCATCTCGACAACCGGTTTCGCAACGGCAAATACCAACCTTTGGACTCCGTTTGCGATTGTTATATTGATTCTTGTGTCAATAATTTGCGGTTGTGCAGGCTCAACTGCGGGAGGTGTTAAGGTCGATAGAGTTTTGCTCTATGGCAAGGTATTGAAGGCGCGTCTGCGAGGACAGCAGCACCCTAACGCCATTATCCGCATCCGCCTTGACGGCATTGTGCAGGAGGAGCGACAGGTAAATGCTGTAACACTCTTTATCACAACATATTTCGTGCTGATTTTGGTGGCGACACTTACAAGTGCGCTCTGTGGATTGGATCTGCTTACGGCATTTTCATCTTCGGTGGCGTTTATTGGCAATGTAGGCCCCGGATTTGGCGAGGTTGGCTCGTACGACAACTACGCTATGATGCCATCGTTGCTGAAAATTCAAGGCTCGATATTGATGCTTATGGGGCGTCTTGAAATATTCGGATTTATACAATTCCTCTTTATCAGAATGTGGCGATGAAACGAACGATTATATCCATTATCGCATTGGCGAGCGTGGCAGTGTCGCAGGCGCAAACTGCAAAAGAGTTGGAGCGAGCAGGTTTTGTGCGCGACTCGGTTGCAGAGGTGCTGGCGGAGCATCGTGCCAACTACTCAAAAAACGAGTCGATGCGCGAACAACTTGCGCCGACAATACTCTCGTTGGAGAAGGAGGTTGTGCGCTTGCAGGCGGAGTATGACAGATTGCTTTCGCAAATCTCGCAGAACGATGTTAAAAAGAGTTTGACGGCATACGAGAAGGCAAAGCAGCAGGCTGCAAATACAAAAAAGGAGCAGATCGTTGTGGTTGTTGAGGACAATGGAGCGTATATTCCCGATAAGGCTCGAATGAAGCGCGATTTGGTAAAGAACGACTACTTTGCAGAGCGACTCTCGCAGAGCGACTACAAAACATTGCTTGATGCTCAAAAACGAGAGATAAAACTTAAAGAAGCAGTAGAGCAATACTTCGCAAAGTATGGTGAGTTGCTTGCTCTGCAACGCCGATATATGGAAGTACCAACCAGAGAGGAGGCTGATGAGCAGGCAAGGTTGTTTGCCTCAAAGAGTGGCGAGATGGCATCTCTCGAAGAGGAGATAACATCATTGTGGTCTGCGCTCTATTTCAATAAGATTTACGCCTACGACCTATTGATGGAGCGAGAGGGAAATACCTCGATGCTCGACTTCTCAGCAAAGGTTACCGCCCGAGCCGAGCGAGAGATAAACGAGAATAGCGACCTATACGAGTCGAATGCGTTGGTCGGCTATTATGCTCGCAAAAGGGCGTTGGCTGAGTATGAAATGCAGTTGGCTGCAACCCTTTCGCTTACCACTTCGCGCGACTCGTTGAGGTTGGTGCAGACGGAGTTGAAAAATCGAGATTATCGCCTCTCTAAATTGTCGTTGCAACGCCGTAGCTTCATCAAGTATGAGTGCGTTGAGGTTAAGACACCAACCATCTATAATGCGAACAATCCTGTGCCTAAGACCATGGTGTACGATTATGGCACGGTCTATCGTATCCGTGTGGGATTGTTCTCCAAGCGACCAAACATCTCGGCTCTGCGAGGTGTCATGCCGTTGTCGTATACCGATGCATACAACAATGGTCTGTATGCCTACTTCGTAGGTGGTTTCCGCACTGAACAGGAGGCAAAGGAGAGTGTTGCCTATTTGAAGAGGCTGGGATTTAAGGATCCTATTATTGCAGTGTGGGTTGATGGTGAGTACTACCCTACACTCGAAGATATGCGCCGTTCCGAGAGCCAATACAATGTGGAGATTTCGGGCGTGCCAACATTGACCGAGGAGATGAAGACGAAGATACTCTCCCACAAGGCGGACTGCACCATTTCGCGTATAGGCTCTGTCTTTGTGGTCGGTGTGTTCGAGAGTAAATCGTCGGCAGAGGCTGTAGCAGCCGATTTGAGAGCAATGAGTAGCGAAATAGTTGTCGAAATAATCAAAAAAGCATAAAAATATGAAGAGACCTTTTATACTAATCCTATCAATGCTGCTGCTACCATTGTTTGCCACAGCAGAGAATAATCCAAAGGCAGATGAGAGAGCGCAAGTAGTAGCAGGTAATGCACGATTTACAGTTTTGACTCCGCAGATGATTCGTATGGAGTGGAGCGAAGATGGTAAGTTTGAAGACCGAGCTACTCTCACTTTTGTCAATCGCAAGTTGGAGGTACCTCAATTCAAGGTGCGCCAAACAAAATCGAAGTTGACAATTACAACTTCGCATGTGACGCTTACCTACATTAAGGGTGCAAAATTCTCAGCCGAGAATTTGAAGGCGGATATTTTGGTTGCAGGCAAAAAGACCAAGTGGCACTATGGCGATAAGGACTCTTTGAACTTGATGGGAACGATGCGTACCTTAGATGGCTACTATGGAGCAAATCCGATTACTGCTCGTGGACGAAAAAGCAGAATGGAATTGGGTCTGTTATCACGAGGCGGTTGGAGTGTTGTAGATGATTCGCAGCGTCATCTGCTTGTTCCTGTCGAGTCGCACTGGAAGCAGTGGGTTGAGTGTCGTCCAGAGGGAGATAGACTCGATTTGTACCTCTTTGCCTACGGACACGAATATACAAAAGCTTTGAAAGATTATACTCGTGTAGCGGGCGAAATACCGTTGCCACCTAAATATGTATTTGGATATTGGTGGAGTCGCTATTGGCAATATTCTGATAACGAATTGCGTGACCTTGTCGAGACAATGCGCTCACTTGATATCCCTCTCGATGTCTTGATTGTCGATATGGATTGGCACGAGACCTGGGGCTTGAAGCGTGGCAAGGACGCAAAGCGCGATGAGTATGGCCAGCGCGTAGGTTGGACGGGTTATACTTGGAAGAAGCAGTTGTTCCCTTCGCCCGAGAATTTTCTTGCGTGGTGTCATAAGCAGAATTTAAAAGTATCACTCAATCTGCATCCTGCATCGGGTATTCAGCCATACGAAGAGCCATACAAGCGTTTTACCGAGGCGTATGGTTGGAAAGAGGATGGCAAAGCCGTGCCATATAAGATGTCTGATGAGAAGTGGGCAGATGCCTACTTCAATACGGTTCTTGCTCCAATGGAGAAGCAGGGAGTCGATTTCTGGTGGCTCGATTGGCAACAATGGGTGACAAGCAAGTATGTAAAAGATTTGAATAATACATTTTGGCTTAACCATACCTTCAATCAACACATGGAAGAGAATAGCAATGAGCGACCAATGATATATCACCGTTGGGGAGGACTTGGCTCACATCGCTACCAAACAGGATTTTCGGGAGATGTCTATGTAGCATGGGAGTCGTTGGCATTTCTTCCATGGTTCACATCCACAGCCTCGAATGTAGGATATGGATATTGGGGACACGATATTGGAGGACACCAACTTCGCAAAAAGGATAAGCAGGAGGTTGACCCTGAATTGTATCTTCGTTGGTTGCAGTACGGAGTGTTTACTCCCGTGTTCAAAACGCATAGTACCAAAAATAGTATAATGGAGCGACGAATATGGATGTTCCCTAATCACATGATGGATATGCGTGCAGCTATGCACCTGCGCTATGCGCTTGTGCCTTACATCTATGCTGCTGCTCGCGAAACATTTGATACAGGAGTCTCAATGTCGCGCCCTATGTATTATGCCTACCCCGAGTGCGATTTGGCATATAGTTCGAAGGAGCAGTTTATGTTTGGAAACGACCTATTGGTATCCCCTATTGTCGCACCTGCCGATACAATTACAGGTTTGGCTAAGCGCAATGTTTGGTTACCAGAGGGTGAGAAGTGGTACAATATGGTTAGTGGCAAGATGTATGAGGGCAGCAATAAACTTGTGGAGATATACTGCACTCAGTCCGAGAATCCATATTTCGCAAAGGCGGGAGCAATTATTCCAATGTATCCAAAGTCGGTACGAAATCTTCAACAAACACTGAATTCATATCTCTTGACATTTGTACCAGGTGGTGATGGCGAAACAACTATCTACGAGGATGATGGCAAATCAAAGGATTATGCTACTGAATTTGCTACAATTAAGGTTACAAAGCGTACCGAAGGGGATAAGGTTGTAATTACGATAGCCCCTCGCCAAGGTAACTATAAGGGTGCAGTGGCTACAAACTCGTACGAGTTGCGTATGCCAGCAAACTATCCTCCAAAGAGTATTCGTGTAGATGGTCGCGAATGGAAATATAGTCGTTATGCCGAGCGAAACGAATGGGGTTATGATGGATATACTCTTGCTCCATATATCTTTATAAACGATGTGGATAACTCGAAGGGTTGTGTGGTCGAAATAGAGTTTGCAAAGGGCGATTTGGCAGCACAAGACAAGTTGTACGGCATACAGGGTGTTGTAAATCGATGCATCTCACTCACTGCTCAATTTAAGGAGGAATATGGCAAGAGGTACGACCCATATCCGCTTCTTCCAGACTTCTATATGAATGTGTCGCAGGCTCCAAACTTTATAACAGAGTCGCCAAAAGATATTCACAAGTGCGTTAAGAACTATTACGATAGTCACACCAAGTGTCTTGTAGAGATAGATAAGATGGAGAAGCTATCGGAGGAGTTCCGAGCGCGAGTAAGGGCTCTGCTGACAAAACAATAGGGATTTAATTTGTAATGCTTAAAAATATAGTTTTTGACCTTGCAGGAGTGGTTGTAGCGCGTAATCCGCAACGCTTTCCTGCGCATTTGGAGGAGTTTTTCTCGTTCGCTTTTGCTACGCCCGAAGGTGGTGTGCCGAAGTTTTGGGAGGACCACGACCGCGGCATATTGTCAATAGAGGATACGGCAGATGCTGTGGCTAAGTATCGTGGTTGCGACCTCGAAACAGCCAAGGCGCGTATGTTGCTCGCTGTGGAGTTTCAGGAGCATGTCGAGCCTACGGTGCGACTTATTGAGGAGCTGACAGAGCGAGGTTATCGCCTGATTGTATTGTCGAATATGTCGCCCGAATATATCGAGTTTTTGCGCAAGATGCCAGTATTTAGGCTCTTGCCCGAACAGATTATATCGTGCGAGGTGGGGTTAGTAAAGCCCGAACGCGAGATTTATGAGTTGTTGCTATCGCGTTACAACTTAAACCCTGCCGAAACAATCTTTGTAGACGACCGCAGGGAGAATGTCGAGGCGGCGGCAGAATTGGGAATTATGCCGTTTCATTTCGATAGAACAAATCCCGAAAAGGCGTGCGAGGAGTTGCGAGAAGTGATTTATAACGAATAAAAAGCCGATGGCTAAGAGCTAAATTTATAGATGGAAGAAAATCTTGAAATGGAGTTGTCGCATCCACACTACGATGTGGTTGTAATTGGTGGCGGTGCGGCAGGATTGATGGCAGCAGGTACGGCTGCGCGAGTGGGCAACAAGGTGCTTCTGCTCGAAAAGATGGAGAAACCTGCGCGTAAGGTGCGTATCACGGGTAAGGGACGCTGTAACTTGACCAATGCCCGCCCCGTTGAGGAGTTCGCAGAGAATGTACGCACAAATGGCGAGTGGTTACATGTGGCGATGTCGGAGTTTACAAATCGCGCTACGATGCGTTTCTTCGAGCGTATGGGCGTAAAACTCGTTACCGAGCGTGGCGAGCGTGTGTTCCCTGCAAGCGGCAAGGCTGCGGATATTGCCAATGCATTGGAGTTCTACTGTCGTGATTATGAGGTCGATATCCAGTGTAATAGTCGCGTGACGGAGATACTTGTCGCAGGAGGTAAGGTCTATGGCGTGAAGTATATGAACAAACGAGGTTTCGAGCGTAAAATAGAGGTCGAAAATGTGATTATCGCTACGGGTGGAGTATCCTACCCTGCCACAGGCTCTACGGGCGATGGCTATACTTTTGCTGACCGCACGGGACACACTATCGAAGATGTGCGACCTTCGCTCACTCCGCTTATTTCGAACCACCCGCAGATAGAGTATATAAAGAGCGTTTGGCTCAAAAATATCAACGCTCGATTGTTTGTCGGTGGCGAGATGGTGCGCGAGGAGTTTGGCGAGATGTCATTCTCGGATAGAGGCTTGGAGGGTGCTGTAATTCTCCGTTTGAGCCGCGATGCCGTAGATGGTCTGCTCGAAGAGAAGAGTGTTAAAATAGAACTCGACCTTAAACCTGCACTTACCGAGGAGATATTGCGCGAGCGTATCAAGCGCGAGGTTGCCGAGATGCGCCCCGAAGATTTCTTCGCGGAGTTGGTGCGCCGCTTGGTGCCAAAACCGCTTGTCGTGCCTATCTGCAAGGAGTTGGATGTTCATTCGCGCCTTTATATCTCGAAGGTGTCGGACAAGGAGTTCGAGCGACTTATCAAGGTGTTGAAGGGTTGGTCGTTCCCGATTTCGGACTATGCTCCGTTCGAGTATGCTGTGGTAACGGCTGGTGGCGTAAACTGCTCGGAGGTGAACGAGTATACTATGGAGTCGTTGAAGGTTAAAGGTCTGTATTTTGCCGGTGAGGTGCTTGATGTGGATGCCAATACGGGAGGTTACAATCTCCAAATTGCATTCTCGACAGGCCACTTGGCGGGATTGCTCAAAAAATAAGAGATAACTCTATGAAGATTAGCGGTAGAAATATAGGTCGCCGTCTGCAAATGCTCGGCAATAGGCTTTCGCGCATTAAACATCACAAAGGACACGGGGTTCATTCTCCCTTTGTATATGGATTTGTGCGTAAGGTGCTTATGGCAAAAAAACTCTGTGAGGAGTATGGCACATCGCTTTACGATAGCCTCCTTGCGTATGGCGTGAGTGAGAAGAGGGCGCGAGAGTTGCACAATGCCTTCTGTTATATCAATGGGCAGACTTGGTCGGTAAATGTGGTCGATTGTGACTTCTCAATTCTCTTGGCCAACTACCCCACCGAGCAACTACGCGAGGCGTATGAAGAGGCAAAAGTCAAGGGTATTACGCTTGTTATCGGGCAGCCATATCTCAATCGCGAACGACAGAATGAGGTGCGAGCCTTGATAGATGAGCATCGCTCAACCACGATTGATAATCGAGCGTATATTCTATTCTTTAACAATAGATTACCAAAACAACACTATCGTCTATGAAACTATATACAAAAGGGGGAGATAAAGGCCGTACATCGCTGATTGGTGGTGAGCGCGTGCGCAAGACGGATGTGCGTGTTGAGGCCTATGGCACGGCCGACGAGTTGCAGGCCAATATCGCCTATTTGGCTGACAAGATGGCTCACGAGGAGGTTCTGGCTGCTTATGTAGAGGATTGCCGTTGGATATGCTCAAAGTTGATGACCGTATGCTCCATGCTCGCCGTGGGCAGCAATTGCGAGTATGAACTGCCGAAGATTACCGAGGAAGATATAGCGCACTTGGAAGGTCGCATTGATGCCTTGCAAGAGATGTTGAAACCTGTTGAATATTTCACAATCCCGGGCGGATGCGAGCTTGCATCGCTCTGTCATATCTGTCGTACAGTGTGCCGCCGCGCGGAGCGCAGAGCCATTGAGGCTGCCGAAAACTACGAGATTGACTGTTCGGCGTTAGTGCTGCTAAATCGCCTCTCGGACTATCTCTATGCGCTATGTCGTGCACTTACGGAACGCCTTGATGCAGAGGAAGTTTTGTGGCAGCCATAAAATTATCTGAATAAATATTTGCATATCAGAAATTTTTTATACATTTGCACTCGCTTTTGCGGAAAACAACTAATAATTAAAAAGATATAACTATGTATTGGACACTTGAACTTGCATCTAAATTGGAGGATGCACCATGGCCGGCAACCAAAGAGGAACTTATCGACTACGCAACTCGTTCCGGCGCACCACTCGAAGTGATAGAGAATCTCCAAGAGATTGAGGATGACGGTGAGGCTTACGAGAGTATGGAGGAGATTTGGCCTGACTACCCTTCTAAGGAGGATTTCTTCTTTAACGAGGAGGAGTATTAAAAAGCCGCATAGAGCGCAAATTTCTGCGTTAAACTGCAATAACCGAGAAGCTCACATACGCTAAGTATGCTCCGCTCTCGGTTTTTTGTTTGCCTTGAACTTTATCACTCTATGCGACTTTTCTTGTTTTTATAGGTGTGTAGAGCGCAAATTTCTGCGTTAAACTGCAACAAAATAGAGCCGACTACATTTGCTCGGCTCTCTCTACTTCTATTTTGGTGTGCTTACTCCTTCTTCACAGGATCGCAGGTGAGTCCTACACCGAGTTTTTTGAATATCTTCTGGTCTACCTCGCTCAACATGACCGTAGAGTGTACCTGACAACCATTCAACTTCGGAAGTTGATCGAGAGCCTTGCGGCAGTTGTCGTCCGTGATACTCAACATCGACAATGCAACCAACACCTCGTCTGTGTGTAAACGCGGATTATTGCCGTGTAACAATCCTACCTTGGTCTTCTGTATAGGCGCAATCATCGTCTCTGGAATCAACTTTACATCGTGTGGAATGTCGGCCAAATGCTTGGCTGCATTAAGGATAAGAGCTGCGCTTGGGCCAAGCAACGCGCTTGTGCGTGCAGTGATAATTGTACCGTCCTGCAACTCTATGGCTGAGCAAGGCACACCTTCGCGCTCCTTGCGCTCATTGGCGGCAATGGTTGTCTTGCGCTCGGCAGTGGAGATCTTAGCTTGCTTCATAATAAGCGAGAGCTTGTTCACTTCGTTCTCGTTCTCGCCCCTCTGTGCGAGGTTGCAGAGCGCGTAGTAGTAGCGGCGAATAACCTCATCGCGTGCAGCCTCACAGCAGGTTTGCTCATCGCTGAAACAGAAGCCTATCATATTGACACCCATATCGGTAGGCGACTTGTATGGGCTATCGCCATAGATAGCTTCGAAGAGTGTGTTTAGTACAGGGAATATTTCGATATCGCGGTTGTAGCTTGATGCTACTGTTCCGTATGCTTCAAGGTGGAACGGATCAATCATGTTGATATCGTTCAAGTCGGCCGTAGCGGCCTCGTAGGCGATGTTTACGGGGTGTTTGAGTGGTAAGTTCCACACCGGGAATGTCTCGAACTTGGCATATCCCGCCTTGATGTTGCGCTTATTCTCGTGGTAGAGTTGGCTCAGGCATACGGCCATCTTGCCACTACCCGGTCCGGGAGCTGTGACAAATACCAATGGGCGCGAGGTCTCAACATAGTCGTTTTTGCCAAATCCCTCGTCCGAGTCAATCAATGCCACATTGTTTGGGTATCCCTCAATGGTGTAGTGATAGTATACCTTGATGCCCTGACGCTCCAATCGCTTGCGATAGGCATCGGCGCTTGCCTGTCCGTTGTAGTGAGTAACGACCACTCCGCTGACGCACAATCCCATACGCTCAAATTCACCTTTCAGACGCAAGACATCTTCGTTATAGGTGATACCCAAGTCGCCACGCATTTTGTTCTTTTCGATGTCCAAGGCGCTGATAACCAATATCATCTCGGCTTCGTCTTTCAGCTGCAAGAGCATCTGCAACTTGCTGTCGGGTTGAAATCCCGGCAATACACGGCTTGCGTGGTGATCGTCAAATAGCTTACCTCCAAACTCCAAGTAGAGCTTATCGCCAAATTGCGCTATACGCTTTTTGATTTGCTCCGATTGTATTTTGAGATATTTCTCGTTATCAAATCCAATCTTCATATCACCTCTTATTTTCGGTTTGTTTCTTCTCTTCTGGTTCCTCTTCAAGTGCTTGTCTGAGAGCGTTGTTCAGCTTCTGTGGGTCAATCTTCGACTTCACCTTGCCACCCTTGACAATCGATATGTTGCCGGTCTCCTCCGATACTACCAATACCACAGCATCGGTCATCTCGCTAACGCCGATAGCTGCGCGGTGGCGCGTGCCATAGCTTTTTGGTACATTGCTTTGGGTTACGGGTAGAATGCACTTTGCCGCCACGATACGGTTGTTATCTACCACAACTGCACCATCGTGCAGTGGAGCGTTCTTGAAGAAGATGTTTTTAATGAGCGATATTGTGATATTGGCATCGAGTGCAATACCACCCTCAATAATAAACTGCAAGTCATCCTTGCGGCGGAAAACAATCAAAGCTCCCACCTTTTCCTCGCTCATATCCATACAAGCCGATACGATTGGCGAGGTGTTGGTGCTGCTGTGTTTGCGGTTCAGCGAGAAGAAGCGGGTGAGGAAATCCAACTCTTTCTGTCGCATTCCCAGTGTAAAGAGAAAGCGGCGTAATTCAGGCTGGAAGATTACAAGCAGGGCGATAACTCCTACGCTGATAATCTGTCCGAGAATGGTCGAAAGCAGCTCCATGTTGAGCGCCTTGACTATTACCCAACTGAAATAGACCATCACTATACCTACCATTATGTATGGAGCATTGGTGCCTTTCATCGCCTTGTATACGATGAACAGCAATCCTGCAACAAGCAGAATATCAAGCAGGTCTATAAATGTGAATGGAATGAAGCCCATAGCTGACTACCCTCTTTTGTTAGTTCTCCTCGGTGTTGAATTTTACTTCTTCTTGCTCTCCTCCTTTTCGGCCTTGTACAGCTCGTTTACCTTGGCGAGAACCTTCTCGGTAAGGTTGAGCGACTCGTCAGCATCGAGAAGTGCAGTAGCAGCAACAATCATTTTGTACTTCTTGTCGGCGTTAATCTCCTGCACGGCACGCATCAAGAGGTCGTTCATACGGTTTTGGAAAACAATGCTCTCCTCTTCGAGCTCCTTACCCTCTTTCTGGGCTGCGGTCTGCATCGAAGCAGCACGCTTCTGCAACTCCTGCTCCTTTTCCTGTGCGCTACGAGTAGTAATCAATCCCTTCTGATACTTCTCGGCAAGTTGCTGTATCTCATTTTGGAGATTTTGCTCCTTCTTTGCCCACTTCTGCTGCGTCTTCTCGGTCTTGTCGCGAAGAGCAATACCCTCAGTCTTGAAGATGTCGCTCTCGGCCAATACATAATCGACATTTACAAATGCCAAATCGCCCTCAGCAACAACCTCTGTTGTGCTCTTCTCGGCAGTTTCTGTGTTTTGCTTGTTCTCTTTGCAGCCTACGATAGCCAAAAATGCGAGTGCTGCGATAAAAATTCTCTTCATAGTTGTATTTGTATTTTACGGTTTATCACTATATCACGCAAAGGTAGTAATTTTCTGCGAAAATCGTACAATGAACACCAAAAAAAGTGCAGAATGTTGCTCTGCACTTTTTGTCGATGTAGGGGTTGTACTATTTGATTTTGTACTTCTTCAAAATCTTTTTGACTTGCGGCATAATCTTATTGAGCATACGCTCCACACCGAGGTCGTTCAAGTGTGTGCCATCGATAGTACCTTCACTATCTTCCCCAGTGTAGAATCCTGGATTGATGAAGTATACATTTTTGAACTCCTTGCATATATTTTTCATAAGCTCCTTCGCTGCCGCGCGCTGGTCATCGTTGCGCTTGCGGGCGACGAGGTCGAAGTTACCGGAGTCGCGTTTGACCGTTTGGAGGAAAATCATCGGCTTGTCGGGATGTGCGGCAACAATTTTCTTCACAAAGTTGTAAAGACGCTTCTCGATAATCTGCTTTGTCGAGTTGGAGAAGGTGTCGAAGAAGTAGGCGTCAGCCTCGGTTGCACAGACGATATTTGCGAAGTAGTCATCGAGCTTACACTTGCCACTGAGACCGATGTTTGGCGTCTCGGCATTGAGCATACGGCCCATACGAGCCACATAGCAGAGGCCTGGACGAGCTGCCGATGCACCGTGAGTAAGGCTTGAGCCTACGAAGAGAATCTTGTGTTTGAATGGCGATGGGATAGCCTCAATCTTTGCATTTTCGTCGATGCCGATTTGTAACGATGTTACACTATTAAACATAGGCAGATAGAGCATACACTCCTTGACGCCTTCCGCCATTCTTTTTACCATCACAAACGAGTGCTCCGTGCCTGAAGTGTTAGGTCGCGCAACGCCTGCAAATATCCATTTGTTGCCCTCGCGGATGTAAAGATCCATTCCGCTGTGGAATATCGGGGACATATTTGCTCCCAACTTTTTAGTTTTGGTAGTCCACTTTGCGCTGATAGAACGGCTATCTGTCTTGAATAAGATTGCCATACCCGTTGTTTGCGATAATCCGCCCTTAGCGAATTTTGGAATACCGAACTCATTGACATCGATACGATTGAGAGGTAGTCCATCATTTTGAGCTTTGTTGATTACGGTAAGCGATGTAGCATCAACATACTCGCGCTTTGACGCAGCAAAGGCTGCTGAAGTGAAAAGAATTACTGCAACGATGAGTGTGCAAATTCGTTGAAAAGTTTTCATAGTGATAATGTTAAATTTATACTACAAAGTTAGTAAATAATTCGGAAATAGAGCGTTTTGTTGTGGAAATATTGGACTTGCTGTTTCTATCGCAATCGCTACCCAAGTACAAAGATTGCCACCAGCACACTCATTTACCGCTTGGCAACGG
Source organism: Alistipes sp. (assembly GCA_045537095.1). Lineage (GTDB taxonomy): Bacteria > Bacteroidota > Bacteroidia > Bacteroidales > Rikenellaceae > Alistipes. The sequence goes on along the minus strand of JAZSOV010000065.1, from coordinate 9,778 downwards.
ATTCGAACGGCGGCAGCAGTCGAGAGCAGACCGAAGAGAGGCTATTGCAATCGAAGATTGGCGGGGTCGAGGAGTGATGTGCGAAAACTTGTTTTCAGGCACAATCGCTACTCAAGCACGGAGATTTGCGCAAGCAAACAATAGCCGACCAAAGACAAGTCTGCCGAGGCGCCACAAGCTGAACGAATCCAGTACTCTCCGCAAAAAAAAGATGACAGCCATGAAGCTGTCATCGAATTTTGCGGAGAGTACTGGATTGGCTACTACGCAGACCTCTGGTCTGCTCCGCTTAACGCCTTTCCAGCCCACTCGCCGTGGAGGCCCTTGCAAATTTATACTCAGCAAGAAGTTGCTACGCAACCATATCTTTGTTTATATCTATCATCTTACAAACAAGTTTGCATTATGATATACATAAACAAAGAAGATGCCTTTCGACATCTTCTTGCTTCGTGTCTTTGCGGAGAGTACTGGATTCGAACCAGTGGATACCTTACGATATCGGCAGTTTAGCAAACTGCTGGTTTAAGCCACTCACCCAACTCTCCGTAGTGCTTAATCCCTAAAAGTTGTGCAAAGGTAACTCTTTTTCGTAATAATGCAAAATTTTATCGAAAAAAGTACGAAAAAGTTACTTTTATCTGCGGAATGTAAAATATCTGCCGACAACGAAACTATATACGGCGCATACTGCCGTAGTGAGTATTTTTGAAGGTGTAGCCCACAGACCGAACCACTCGACAAAGAGCTTCATGCAGGCATAGTTCAGCAGAATTGATCCCACGACCGTGAGGGCATACTTGGCGAGTTGAGGTAGCGAAGATATCTCGGTAACGCGAAAGGCCACATTGCGATTGAGCCAAAAGCCCGTAAAGAATGTTATCGGAAAAACGATGCACAACGCTGCGATATGGGGCGACATCACAATAAAACCAAGGTCAATAAACCTTTCGCAAACGATGTAGTGGTAGATTAAATAGTACCACACGGCATCAAGGAATGCCGCTATTGCTCCACACGCCAAATAGCGAAAAACCTGCTGCGAGAATACTCTGCGCAGAGGTTTTATGTAGAACAGGTCTATCGCCTTTGTGATATATTTAACTAAACTACTCACTACTCACTACTCACTACTCACTACTCACTACTCACTACTCTCTGGTATAAACCCAAACGCTCTTGCAACTCTTGTGTTGTGTTTTCCATGCCGAGACTTTGCGACCGCACTCCGAGCGCGAAGCGACCTCGCAAAGAGCCACCATATAGCGACCATCGTAGTCGTATATATTCGCACTCTCAATTTCAGGTATGCGTGTAGCGAGCCAATTTAGAGCGTCTTCGGCATTTTTCAGCTCGTTATATACGCCCCAAACAGCGTAACTGCTACCCTTTTGCATAGGCAAAATTGTTGGCTCAACGCTCTGCTCTACCACTTGCTCGGTTGTCTGCTCAACCTGCTCAACAACCTCTACAACGGGCTCAGTGAATTGAGAAGGTCTCTCTGCAACGCTCTCAAACGCCTCCGATGCAGGCGCAACTTTCTGCTTTGCAAAAAGCGAATCGAGAGTTCCGTTTGTATAGAGGACATACCCTGCAATACCGAGTGCAAAGCCCATACATAATCCTGCTATTATATATATAATGTAGTTTGTGCGCGGATTTACCTTTACCGTACCACGCCCCTTTGGATTTGCCATATCTTCAAATGTTTTGTCGGTCGTTATTTTGCCTTGTGTAATGGAGCATAGACCGCTGATTTGTAAAATGTCGTTGCGTAACGACTGCGCTAACCACTCGGCATAGATATCCGAGGCTCGCTCCGCCGATACACCCGTTATATGCGAAATATATACGGTAATACTCTTGCCTCGCTCCTCCTTGGTGAGTCGCAGTTCGCGATATGGACGTTGCAACTCTCTCTTTGATAGCAACTTTGCCGCATGGCGATATAAAATCAGCGTACCCACCTCCGGCAGATATACCTCGCCCTCATCAAGTAGCGTATTGGCTATGAGATTATCGACCTGCTGTTTCATTACTTCTTATAGTGGCGCTTGTTTTTTGGCTGCTTAACCTTCAGAGCCGTAGCGACTGCGGGCGCACTGACAGATGCGCTCTTATTATTAAAATACCAACTCCATACCATAAAACCGATGCCTATAAGGATAAACGGTATCGAGAGCCACTGCCCCATATTGAGTGTCATACCCTGCTCGAAGGCTACTTGGTCAATCTTTATAAACTCGATGAAGAATCGAGGAGTGAAGATGCCTACAAGGGCTGCGCCAAAGATAAATCCCTCGCGCTTCTCAACTTTCGTGTAGCGATACAGCGCAAATAGAATGGCAAAGCAGGCGAGGTAACACAACGCCTCATAGAGCTGTGTGGCGTGGCGAACAGGTACCATCTCCTCAGGCCAATTTGGATATAAGCGCATAAACTTAAAGCCCCAAGGCACAGTTGTTTCGTTGCCGATAATCTCCGAGTTGAAGAGATTTCCGAAGCGAATCATCGCTCCACTCAAAGGCGCAATAATGCCGAGTCGGTCGGCTGTCCACATCACCGAAACCTTGCTTTTACGCGATGAGAGCCAAATGCCGAGCAGAATGCCGATTGTCGCTCCGTGACTTGCAAGGCCGCCATCTCGAATACCTGTGATAATCTTCCAAGGCTCGCGCAGATACTCCATCGGTTCGTAGAACAAGCAATGTCCAAGTCGCGCTCCGATAATTGTTCCGAGGGCGATGTAGAGAAATGCTGTATCCGATACGCTTTCGGGCTTGCCCTCACGCTTGCAGAAGTAAGAGAATAACCAACCTCCGAACAAGAGCGCCGCTACCCAAGTCAAAGAGTACCAGCGAATTTCAAAACCGAAGATATTTACAAGTGTGGGATTAAAGTCCCAAACGACAGCCAAAAAATTCATAATATGCTATAACTCAACCTTTTTCAAAGTAAATGTAAATGTCGAACCTACGCCCAACTCGCTACGCACAGATACTCGCTCGCCGTGTCCTTCGATAATGTGCTTAACGATAGCCAAGCCAAGACCTGTACCACCCTGCTCGCGTGAGCGACCTGTGTCGGTGCGGTAGAAACGCTCAAATACTCGTGGAGCATCGCCCTTGGCGATACCGATGCCGTTATCCTCTACCTCAATAAGAATCTTGTCGAGCATATCGCGGAAGTCGAGCTTCACCATTCCGCCCTCCTTGCCGTAACGAATGGCGTTGGTGATAAGGTTTTCGAGGACTTGACCGATGTAGAACTTATCCGCCGACACCCAGAAACGAGAAGGCAAGTTGTTTGCAAACTTTACCGTGATAGTGATACTCTTCTTTGCCGCCTCCATCTCGCACTGCTCGGCAATCTCCTTTGCGAGTGCCACGATATCGAAACTCTCCGAGTTCATCATCTCCATATCGTTTTCGAGTGAGGAGATGGTGTCGAGGTCGCGAATAATGTTAATCATGCGATTTACACTCTTCTCGGCACGCTCCAAGTACTTGCGGTTGATAATCTCGTCATCAATGCCGCCATCGAGAAGCGTAGAGATATAGCCCTGAATATTGAAAATCGGGGTTTTCAACTCGTGAGCGACATTGCCGAGGTACTGCTTGCGGAACTTCTCCACATCTTTCAAACGGGCAATCTCCTTGTCGTTATCCTCTGCCCACGAAGAGAGCTCCTGCGAGATATTCTCCACGCGCTTGTCCTTCAACTCATCGAGTACATCGGCGGTGTGAACATCGCGCGAAAATACGGTCGAATATATCGGGCGGAGCTTGTATGCCACATACTTTGTTATCACCCAAAGCGCAAAAAGCGACACGCCTACAAATGTTCCGAGCGTGGCAACAATCACCACCCACCACAACGATTTCAGATCGAGTGTAGTCAAAGTTACGACCAATGCACACACACCTGCCACGGCTCCGATAAGCCACGAGCCCGCCTCTTTTGTCTTAATTCTCAACATATTCGGTTTTGTTTAAGGTTTTACACTTTCGTTATATTTTGCAAATATAACAAAAAAACGAAAATTTATAGTTAAGAGTTGAGAATTTTTGAAAAAAATAACGGCAGGCGTTGGACGGTGCCTATTAGCAATAAGGGCTATTAACGGCAAGTAACGGCCATTAAGGGCGAGTAAAGAATTTATTTGCGTGCTATTGTCGCCCACCTTACTTGCCCTTACTATCCACTATTAGCCCTTACAAACCCTTTAACAATCGGCGCACTCAAAAAACAACCCTCCGCAGATTTTTTCTTCTGCGGAGGGTGTGATTGGTAGTTAAAAAGACAGTCCTATATGAATACTGAATCCATGCAACAATTTATTACCTTGTACAAATTCAGCATAAGCGGTATTATTGCTTTTTGACATTTCAACATATAAGAAACTCTCTACTTTGTACCCAATACCAAGATATAGAGATAGTTTTTCTGTAACTTTTCTATCAACTCCAAATGACAAATCCCCCAAAAAACCACTTTGGTTGTAAAAAAATCCAAATCCATCACCACAATCCTTATACATTGTCTCAGACAATCTACCACCTATTGACATAGATGCATACGGCGACCAATTGGATTTTGTAAAATTAGCTTTGAAGTGGATATAAATAGGTACATTCAAAGTTGTTGGCCTGCAAAATGGAAGATCTAATTTGCTCTTATCGGGAGTACCAAGCGAAAAATTAAGTCCAGCTCCAACGCCCAAAAAGATATATGGATTAAAACGATAACCACCGATATAACTTACTCCCAAAAAATCCGTAACGCTACAATATGAATACGACAAATTAACAAATTGATGATAGCCTCTTCCGTGTAACCGTTGTAATTCTCGCCGTTCGGCTTGGGTCTGTTCTGATGTAGATATTGAAGCTATATCACTTTTATAAAATATCCTAATATCTCTGTTTGCAAACTCTAAACGAACTATTTGATTGTTTTCTTCGATTTTGACACCCTCAAATATACTTCCATTCTTCAATGTTATAGCCGTAATAACTTTTGCAGAAACAGTGCAGGTTACAATAAACAATAATAGCAATAAAGATAATGCTCGTTTCATAGTATCCTACTCTATAAATTCTATAATTGTACCCGTAGCGCTATAAGTGGTTCTCCAATATAATGGCGGTAAACCGAGTTCTGTCTGTTTAACATTTATATTGATAATAGTCTGAGAACCATATAATTTTGCATTTTTGAACATCTCGGCAACAGCGTTTGAACGAATAGCCTTATCGGATAATCCTCCTATACCGAGTATTCGAGTAGCGGTAGCAACACCCTCTACCATACCTACAACACGGAAATTCTTTCCTGATAGTACAACTTCGGTTTTTGCTACATTTCCATTCGAGGATTGATAGAGATGTGCAGAACAACTTGTCAATAACATTGCACATACAACTGCAACTACAAAAAATAGTTTTTTCATAGTAAATAAGTTTCTTGTTTGCCCACCAACCCCGAATAAGGCAGTTATATAAAATAAAGAAAGTGTGAGGCTGATTCTTGTCTATCTGAATGGAGGTTCTGGAATACCTTGGAACAAATAAACAATACCCCACACCCGTATTGGCAGGTATAGGGCAACGAAAGTGCCATAACACCAATACACGGTGACGAGTGTGTTGCTCTCCTTGTTCCATTGAAAATTTTCCAGATTTCCATTCAAGGATAAAAGCGAATACACTTTCATCAAATATGTCCGCAACCAAAGCGATTGCACCACAAATATAGCAACTAATTCCGAAAGTCGCAAAAGTTTAAGTGGTTTTTGAAATAATTCTCAATTCTTAATTCTCAATTCTCAATTATTTTGCTACCTTTGCAAAATGTATTGGCTCCGTAGTTCAATGGATAGAATTTAAGATTCCGGTTCTTACGATAGCGGTTCGAATCCGCTCGGAGTCACAATCTAATTGACAATTGACAGTTGACAATTGACAATTAACAATTAACAATTAAATTTGAAGTAGATATATTTGGCAATTAGATAAATAATAACACAAAACGACACAGTCGTTTTACCATAATTATCAATTGTCCATTATCAATTTGAGATTATGGAACATAAGCGAATAGAGAGCGATAGCGAGTTCGAGGGTAGAATACGCCCGCAGGAGTTAGAGCAATTTTCAGGTCAGGAGAAGATTGTCGAGAACTTGCGCGTCTTTATCAAGGCGGCACTGATGCGTGGCGACTCGCTCGACCACACCTTGTTACACGGTCCTCCGGGACTTGGTAAGACCACCTTGGCGAATATTATCGCCAACGAGATGGGAGCGCAGTTGAAGGTTACTTCGGGTCCTGTACTCGACAAACCGGGCGACCTCGCAGGCCTTTTGACAAACCTTTCGGCAGGCGATGTGCTCTTTATTGACGAGATTCACCGCCTCTCCCCTATTGTCGAGGAGTATCTCTACTCGGCAATGGAGGATTTCAAAATAGATATCGTGCTCGACAAAGGACCGTCAGCGCGTTCTATCCAGATTGAACTTGCACCATTTACCCTTATCGGAGCAACCACCCGAAGCGGTCTTTTGACCTCGCCTTTGCGTGCCCGATTTGGTATTCAGTGCCACTTGGAGTACTACGATTCGAAGGTGTTGAGTCGCATTGTGAAGCGTTCTGCTTCGATTTTGGGCGTTTCGATTGACGATGACGCTGCGCTCGAAATAGCGTTGCGCTCACGCGGTACACCTCGTATTGTCAATTCGTTGTTACGCCGTGTGCGCGACTTTGCTATGGTTAAGGGCGAGGGTTGTATAGACTTGGAGATTACCCGAATGGCTTTGGAGGCTCTCAATATCGACTCACGAGGTTTGGATATGATGGACAACAAGATTCTCTCGACCATTATCGCCAAGTTCAACGGTGGTCCTGTCGGCTTGAATACTATCGCTACGGCAGTGAGCGAAGATGCAGGAACTATCGAGGAGGTCTACGAGCCGTTCCTGATTAAGGAGGGCTTCTTGAAGCGTACTCCGCGAGGTCGTGAGGTTACCGAGTTGGCATACAAACATTTGGGCTTGACACAGCCCGAACGCGAAGGGGAACTATTTTAAAGTATAGAGATGAAGATGGTTGTTACAATTATTGGCGCAGGAATGATGGGCTCGGCTTTGGCGTTCCCTGCTGCCGAGAATGGACACGAAGTGCGTTTGGTGGGCTCGCCACTTGACGATGATATTATAGATGCCTGCACCGCTACGGGGCGACATCCTAAGTTTGAGCGAGACTTTCCAAAGGGCGTGAAGTATTACAAGGTTGGCGACTGGCGCAAGGCGGTCGAGGGTTGCGACTTCGTAATCGGTGGCGTTTCGTCGTTCGGTGTGGATTGGTTTGGCGATGAGATTTTAGCCAATCTCAACCCCTCAATACCTGTGTTGTCGGTTACAAAGGGTTTAATAAATCTCGAAGATGGAACTTTGATATCGTACCCTGATTATTGGCGTAAAAATCTGCTTGCCAAGGGTATAGACCGTCATGTATGCGCTGTGGGTGGCTCTTGCACATCCTACGAGTTGGTATTCAAAGACCATACGGCAGTAACATATTGCGGTGCGAAGAGCGCCGACTTGAAGTTGATGAAGGAGACGATGTCTGCCCCATACTATCATATCTCGCTCACGAACGATGTTATCGGCTTGGAGAGTGCTGTGGCGTTGAAAAATGCCTATGCTTTGGCGGTGGCAATGACCATTGGCTTGGTCTATCGCAACCATGGCAAGGATGCAGGTTTGCACTACAACTCGCAATCTTCGGTCTTTGGGCAGGCGGCTCGCGAGATGGCTCGATTTATAGCGATACAGGGCGGAACGCAGGAGTCGTTGAATGTCGGTATCGCCGACCTCTATGTTACAATCTACGGTGGTCGCACACGCAAGGTGGGTATCCTGCTCGGCGAGGGCAAGAGCTGCGAGGAGGCTCTCGAAATACTCGCTGGCGAGACGCTCGAATCGTTGGTTGTGGTGCGTCGTGTTGCAAAGGCAATATACCGCAAGGCCGAACTTGGCGAGGTGTCGCTCTCGGATTTTCCGCTGCTGTGCCACGCAAACGAGGTAATCGAAAATGGCAAAGATGCCGAACTGCCTTGGGAATCGTTTACTTATGATTGTACTAAGTAAACTTTAAGATGGAGTTAAAGGGTTTAATATTCGATATGGATGGTACGCTGGTAGATAATTTGGCGTACTACTTTTTGGCTTTTGATGAGTATGCCAAGCGTAAGGGCCCGAACGAGAAGGAGAGTTATTTTAATCAATATAATATTTAGTACTAAATTAAAAATTAAAAAAGCTATGGCAAAGGTTGTTACTATTATTGGATCGGGAATGATGGGCTCGGCTCTTGCTTTTCCAGCTGCAGAGAATGGTCACGAGGTGCGCTTGGTAGGCTCGCCACTTGACAATGAGATTATCGACACTTGCATTGCTACCAATCGTCATCCAAAGTTTGATCGCGATTTCCCTGCAGGCGTTAAGTATTACAAGGTTTGCGACTGGAAGAAGGCTGTTGAGGGTTGCGACTTCGTAATCGGTGGCGTTTCGTCGTTCGGTGTGGATTGGTTTGGCGAGGAGATTCTTGCAAATCTTGATCCTGCAATTCCTGTTCTTTCGGTGACAAAGGGTTTGATCAACCTTGAGGACGGTACTTTGATTTCGTACCCAGATTATTGGCGTAAGAACTTGCTCGCAAAGGGTATTGATCGCCATGTAAACGCAGTTGGAGGCCCTTGTACTTCGTATGAGTTGGTGTTCCACGATCAGACTGAGGTTGCTTTCTGCGGTGTTAATACCGCCGAGTTGAAGATGATGAAGGAGGCAATGAGCACTTCGTACTACCATGTATCAATCACCAACGATGTTATCGGTTTGGAGAGCGCAGTAGCATTGAAGAATGCTTACGCTTTGACCGTTGCAATGACCGTTGGTTTGGTAAATCGTCATCACGGAGCAGACGCAGGTTTGCACTACAACTCACAGGCGGGTGCTTTCTATCAGGTTACTCGTGAGATGACCAAGTTGATGGCTCTTCAAAATGGTTCGCAGGACGCTCTCTGCATCGGTATTGGCGACCTCTATGTAACAGTTTATGGTGGTCGTACCCGTATGATTGGTGTATTGCTCGGCGAGGGTAAGACATACGAGGAGGCTATGGATATCTTGGCTGGTGTAACTTTGGAGTCGTTGGTTGTATCTCGTCGCGTTGCTAAGGCTATCTACCGCAAGGCTGAACTCGGCTTGGTATCGTTGGAGGACTTCCCTATGATGTGCCATGCAAACGATGTAATCGAGAATGGCAAGGACGCTGAGTTGCCTTGGGAGGCGTTCACTTTCGATCACACAAAATAGTCCGATATGGCTCGATTAAAGGGGCTTATATTTGATATGGACGGTACGCTGGTAGATAATCTGGCGTACCATTTTTTGGCGTTTGAGGAGTATGCTAAACGCATGGGTTTTTCGCTTATAGAGCCTATGTCGCTAAAACACAATGGTATGCACAGCGATGAACTCTTCAAAACATTAGTTGGCGAATCTATCGTAGCAGAGTATGGTGCGGATAGGCTCAATCGCGAGAAGGAGGCGGTTTATCGCGAGATGTATCGCCCGAATGTTAAACCTGTTGCCGGCATTGTAGAACTCCTTCAAAAAGCCAAGCAGGCAGGCTTGAAATGTGCTATCGGCTCGGCTGGCTGTCGCGAAAATGTCGAGTTTATAATCGAGGCGTTGGGTATTGAAGAGATGATTGATGC
>JAZSOV010000140.1:0-23465 GCA_045537095.1 Alistipes sp. | reverse complement strand
TGCGATAGACCTCAACGAACAGGCTCAAAAGGGTAAGTTAGACCCTGTTATCGGGCGTGATGAGGAGATACGACGAGTGTTGAAGTCGGAGGCCAAGCGGTCTTAGGAAGACAAGCTTTATAGTCAACTCCTTGGCTCACAGAACGACATGGCTACGATCCGACTTTGCGATAGACCTCAACGAACAGGCTCAAAAGGGTAAGTTAGACCCTGTTATCGGGCGTGATGAGGAGATACGACGAGTGTTGCAAATACTCTCGCGCCGAACAAAGAACAACCCCGTACTCGTGGGTGAGGCGGGAGTCGGAAAGACCGCTATTGTGGAGGGTATTGCCCATCGAATTATTGATGGCGATGTACCCGAAAACCTACGCTCGAAGCGCATCTTCTCGCTCGATATGGGAGCACTGATTGCAGGTGCAAAGTATCAGGGCGAATTTGAAGAGCGACTCAAAGCGGTAATCAACGAAGTGGTTGAGAGTGAGGGAGAAGTACTGCTTTTTATCGATGAGATTCACACTCTTGTCGGGGCAGGAAAAACAAGCGGAGCAATGGACGCAGCCAATATCTTAAAACCCGCACTTGCGCGTGGCGAGTTGCGCACCATCGGAGCGACTACGCTTGACGAATTTCAGAAGTATTTTGAGCAGGATAAGGCGCTTGAACGCCGTTTCCAGAAGGTGATGGTCGATGAGCCATCGCCGGAGGATTCAATCTCCATTTTGCGAGGTTTGAAGGAGCGTTACGAAAACCACCACAAGGTACGAATTAAGGACGAGGCGATAGTCTCGGCTGTTGAGTTGTCGCACCGCTATATAACCACCCGATTTTTGCCCGACAAGGCGATCGATTTGGTCGATGAGGCGGCATCGCGACTCCGTTTGGAGATGAACTCTGTGCCTGAGGAGTTGGACTCGCTCGACCGCCGTATTCGCCAACTCGAAATTGAGCGTGAGGCTATTCGCCGCGAGGGGGATAAGGAGCGTATTGCCGCCCTCAATCAGGAGATTGACGAGTTGAAGACAAAATCCTCTTCGATGCGAGCAAAGTGGGAGGGTGAGCGCGACCTTATCCGCAAAATTCAGCAGAACAAGGAGCGCATTGAGCAACTCAAAATCGAGGCTCAGCAGGCGGAGCGTACGGGCGACTACGGCAAAGTAGCCGAGATTCGCTACGGCTCTATCGTTGAGGCGGAGAACAAAATTGCCGAACTCAAAGAGCAACTCAAAGAGCAGACTTCGGGCGGCTCGATGATTAAGGAAGAGGTCGATGCCGAGGATATTGCCGAGGTTGTATCGCGCTGGACCGGAATACCGGTAAAAAGAATGTTGGCTTCTGAGCGCGAGAAGTTGCTCAATATGGAGTCTGCACTCCACGCTCGCGTGGTTGGTCAGGAACAGGCGATAAGTGTTGTTTCTGATGCGGTACGCCGTGCGAGGGCTGGACTGTCAGATGCAAAGAAACCTATCGGCTCGTTTATCTTCTTAGGCTCTACGGGTGTCGGCAAGACCGAGTTGGCGCGAGCCTTGGCGGAGTTCTTGTTTAACGATGAGAATATGATGACTCGAATAGATATGAGCGAGTATCAGGAGCGACACGCTGTATCGCGCTTGGTTGGAGCGCCTCCGGGATATGTCGGCTACGATGAGGGCGGACAACTCACCGAGGCGGTGCGCCGCAAGCCATACTCGGTTGTGCTGCTCGATGAGATTGAGAAGGCGCATCCCGATGTATTCAACATCTTGTTGCAGGTGCTTGACGATGGTCGTTTGACCGACAACAAAGGTCGTACGGTCGATTTTCGCAATACGATAATTATTATGACCTCTAATATGGGTGCATTCACCATTCAGGAGCGATTTTCGCGTGCTATGAGTGAGGGTGGCGAGGTGCCGGCAGAGATTGTCGAGGATACGCGCCGAGAGGTTGTCGAGCAGTTGAAGCAGCACCTTAAACCTGAATTTTTGAACCGTATTGACGAGATTGTGATGTTCGAGCCGTTGAGCGAGAAGGATATTTACAAAATTGTCGATATACAACTCGCTATCGTGCATAAGATGCTTAAACAGAGTGGCGTAGAGTTGCGAGTTACGGAGAAGGCGCGCAAGTGGATAGCCCATATCGGCTACGATGCGGCATACGGCGCGCGACCTGTCAAACGAGTAATTCAACGCGAGGTTATCAACGAATTGTCGAAGCGCATCTTGGCAGGTAAGGTCGATAAGTCGCAACCGATTGTTATCGACTGCACGGAGGATAAGCTATCGTTCAGCAACTAAAAGAGAGAGGCGTATGTATAGGTAAAACCCTGCATACGCCTCTTTTTTTGTGCTATTACAATGTTATAGGCTTGGTGCAACACCTTTGCCGACAGAGATATTCTCGAAGGCGGCACAATTCTCGAACACCGATAAATCGAAGAAGAGTATACTATCCGAAACGATTACTTGGCGCAGCGTGCTGCATCCATAAAAGGCGTAATTGAGAATGTCGGTGATTGTAGCATCAAATCTGATCACTCCGACACCATTCTCGTATGTGTTCGATAGGATGTTGGCTCCGAAGCACTCCAATGGCGTAGCGTAGTTATTAAGCTCTCCGCTATAAGGTGTTACGATGGCTCCATCGGTCGATGTATACCAAATCTCGTTGGTCGGAATCTCCTCTTGACTCTCGGTAATCAGAGATTGGACAACGAGAGGTATGTAGTCGCTTGTTATGGTGTTGTTGCCATCGCTAATAGAGAGGGCAACACTCGCACTGCAATCCCTGTTTATGAACTCTGCCGAGAGATTTATACCAGATACCATAAGCGAGATAACTCCCGTAGATTCGTCAGCATAGAAATATTGTATAGGCATATCGACAAACGAGATTGCGCGACTCTTTGTGTAGACGGCTTTGACCGAGAGTACCTCCCTGTACATATTCGCTAAATCAGCAATGGCACTCTTTGGCGATATCTCGAAGTCGAGCGATAGCTGGCTATCTTTGCCGACATACGCGATTAACGCCTTACCGTCAGAGTATTGTGGGATGTACGACACCGACTGAATACGCTTCAATAGGTTTTCGACCTTATCTTCTACCGCTTTCAAGCGGCTTTCGAGGTCGCGGATTTTGTCGTTAAGATTCTTTACTGCGGCATCAATTTTTGCGGTTAGACTTTCGCCGAGTTTATTTGTTGCGGTCTGCAATGCGGAGAGGTCGGTTACGATGGTATTATATTGCTCGATAGTGGCGTAGGCTGCCTCCGACTCGCTCTTGGCTTTTGCTATCTCGGTGTCTACATAGCTCTGCAAGTCGTTAATGGACTTTTCGAGTGCGGAGTCCTTCGCTTTGAGCGCATCAATCTCGGTTGCGGTAGCTGTATTCGACCTCTCAATCTCGGCAATCTCCACTTTGATAGCATCATCAATAGCCTTCAACGAGGTGAGCTGCGAGTGGATACTCTCTATCTGCTCTTCGATTGTAGGTAGTGTTTGTTCCAACCTGTCGAGTCGATTGTCGATTTCGTTGAAGTCATCGGTATAGTCCTTACAACCCGACAAAGCAACCGCCATCAAGGTCAAAACCAATATAAACTTCTTCATGTTATCAACTTTTATTGCTCCTCCTTTTTTCTGGAGGCCTATTAGAATTTACTGTTTAAACTTGCCAATTTTGTGCGTATATACTCCCTAAAATCGGGCGAATCGACAATCTCGACATCATCGGCAAGTCCCATCACAAAACGACCTATGCCGGCGTAGTTGCATACCTCGGTGTCGAGCAGCCAATGAGTGTCGTCCATCTGTGTCAAATCGCGCTCTGATAGGGGGTACTCCTCAATCAGGAGGTTGTGCGCCATAACGCCCAATCGCAACTGCACACGATGTTGCTCAAACCCCATATTGCGAAATATGTCAATCTGTCCGCAATGATGCTCTGCCTCGTGCTGCCACTCGGTGTCGAGAAGCTCTACCGTGCCGATTCGTGCCGTGTTGAAAAGTTTGGTCTTTCCATCCGATATGTCGTAGCACCAAATCTGCACATAGTTGGTGGTGAACGATATAGGTTCTACTAAGCGGTTGCGCTTGGAACCTGTATGCGAGGAGTGATATTCGTGCAACACCACCTGATGATGCTTCTCGATAGCCTCGATGATGCGATTCACATTCTCGGCATTTTTGCCCTTGACAATGCTGTTTGCCAGCGAGGTGCAGTTGTAGATGGAGGAGAGCTTGCGGCGCAGGTTTTGTTTGAGCATATTGGTGTCATCCAATGCCCCGATAAGCTGATTTACGATATGCGCCTCCTCGTCTGTGAAGTGGATGAGCTGCGATATATCTTTGAAATATGGACTCTCCTTGCCTAAGCGATATACGCCTCCCTCTTCCTTATGTACCACAAAACCTACCTCCTTGAAGGTGTCAATATAGCGATATATGGAGCGATAAGAGGTGTCGAGTCGCTCCGCCAACTCCTCTACGGTGTAGCGGTTGCCACTTGTCATCATCTTCATCAGACGCAATACGCGTTCAATCTTTGGCTGGTCCATAATAGAATGCAAAATTCAAAATGCAGAATGCAGAATGCAGAATGCAGAATGCAAAGTGCGGAATTAAGCCTTTTTACTCTTTTTGTCCTTTTTTGATGGATTCTGCATTGACTTCATATACTTCGCCTTGCCGAGGTTGAAGCCTATGCCGAGATATACATTTGCCGAGGTCATCATCTTCGGAATAGGTATGGTCTTGTTGTATACAGCAAAGCGTGTGTCGATAAAGTCGGCACCAAGGAAGAGGTTGAAACCCGTAGGGTGAATATTCAAAGCCCAACCGAGCACGCCCGGCTGATTTCCGTTAAGGAAGGTGTGGCTGAACGAGGTCGAGAGCCAGCGCATAATACGGAAGTTGACCGAGGCGGTAAGTTCCGTACGGGTGAAGTTCTGGCAGAACTCCGTATGCGAGAGAACTCCGAAAGCAATCCAATTGTTCAAGATGTTATACTCGATACCTCCGTTGAGCGAAGCTGTGAGACGAGTGGTGTAGCTACCCTGCGATTGTGTCATATTGGCCTCGAAGCCGCCATTTACCTTTGCCTCTCCTGTGGTGAGATTGAATCCCTCGTACGAGAAGTTCGCCTTACCTTCGGCATTTGCAGTGCAGTTGCCATTCCACTTGATAAAGCCGATATCGTTGGCGGCAACCGAGATTTTGAGGTGGTCATCGAGGAGTCGGAACTCAAAACCCAAATCCAAGCCAAGTCCCCAACTCTTGAACTGTTTTATTGCCTCCATAGGGTTCTCGTATATCATATCCTCGATAGCGAAATCCTCTCCAATGATACCGGTAGGGTAGTTTGGTCGGATTAGTGGGATATTACCTCGAATGCCACCCATAAGCTCAGCCTTGACAATATCCTCGTTTACATCGACATACATCTTGTCCATATTCATCGAGAGGTCGATCAATCCTGCCAAACCCTTAACGCGGAAACCGAAGGTCATGAACTCCTTGATAGGGATGGCAAAGCCGAGTGAAGCCTCCAAATATTCGCGGTTCGAGATATGGGTATCTCCCAAGTTGTAATATCCGTTAGAGAGGTTCTTCAATACGGAGAACATATCCTTCGAGAGAGTAATCTCGGTATTGGAACGCATGTTCAATCCGAAGCTCCAAAAAAACTTTTTCGTGTGCGCACCGAAGCCGAGAATCGAGGTGTTGAGATTGAGACTCAACTTGCCTTTATTCTCCAATTTGCCCAAGAATTCATCGGCCGAAACGCCACTATGCATAAAGGTATAGATGCCGCCATCTTTCTTGTAGAAGAGGTTGTTTACCGAGAAGTAGTTGTTGCCAAAATCCACACCCAAGCCACCTACTGCCGGAAGTTTGATGTATCCGCGCGTAGGAGCTAATGCGGCATTCATATCGGTACGGAAGTATGAACCCTCCATAAAGTAGGATGTGCGCATCTGTGCCGAGGCGGTTGCAATAGATCCGACAAATGCAACCAATACGATTATATATCTAAAAATCTGTTTCATAGCTCTATTCCTCATCGCTTGGGGTTTCTAAAAGATCAAATATATTTACGGTCAAACCATCGCGTACGCGCAATTTCAACTTTCCATCGAGGAATTGGTTCTTGTTGAGCGAAGCACTCTCAGCCTCTGTATTATAGATTGTGAAACGGAACTTTACTCCATCGGCATTCTTCAATCCTGCCAACGAGTGGCTCTCACCGAGATTGAGACCGAGGTCGATGCTCGACACACACTTCTCTCCATCGGCAGAAGTGTAGCCGTTAATCTTGCAGTTGTTGATATCGAGTTTTGCATCCACACCTTCGGTTGTACCCTCGGCATTAACCAATTCGGCCGAAAGGATGATATTGAACGGAATGGTTGAGCCGAACTCTGCAATCAAACCGACATCCCCAACCTTCAACATATTCATTTCATTAGCGAGGTTTGCGAAGGTTTCGTTCAAGCCTGAGATAGTAGACTCGTAGACGATATCCAAGTCGCCATCAAATTCGAAAGGTACAATAACCTCATATTGGTATTCCAAGGTGTAGCCTTGTGCTGCGCGCAGCAGGTCGATGGTATAGCTCTTGGTTTTATCGGTCTTGACTGACATATCGACAGCAATCTTGGCAGGGACACCGTGCGAAAGAAGCTGCGAGATATCATCAGCCTCTACGAATAAATTCTCCTTAGTGTCGTACTTGGCTCTGTTTTTCGCTGTCGAGATTACAATATTCGAGGCCCCCGTACCGGCAATTTCGATGGTCGGAACGGAGATTGTAAGCACCTCGTTGCCATCGGTGTCGTAGGTTTTTACTGCAATGTCGGCATAGAATGGAACACCTGTTGGATTCTCCTTCAATTTGACTTTGAAGACAGGGTTGAGGGTGAGAGCGTTTATATCCACGCCGAGTTTGGCTGCATCCTGCAAATCTACCATCATCTGCTCCGGAGCAACGGCAATATCCACACCTCCCGTGAAGGAGCGTATCTCAATATCGTCAATCTCCACCTTTACATCAATCAGGGCATTGTTGTCTGTTGCGAGGTTGACATTCTCCCCACTCTTAATCTTTACATATCCCGAAACAGGGAGGTTCTGGTTTAGCTCTATCTTGCCATTCACGATAGGCGGAATATTCTCGAAAGCATCAAACGACACACTCTGCGTAAGGGTTGTTTCGTTTGGATGCCAATCGCGCTTGATATGGAGGAAATAGTCGCCATTATCATCCTTCTCGATAAGTTGCTTCTCGATCATATCCTGTGTAGGGCGAAGCAACTTGCCGAGTTTTACCTTTACATCAAGTTCTAACTCATCCACAGGGAATTTGCTACCCTCCATTGCACCGAGCGATACGCTCAATGTGAGAGGCTCACCATTGCTACCTGCCTTGCCTATCTCGATGCGTTCAATCGAGGAGATCATCTCCGGAACATCCACCGTCTGCGAGAATGAAGGAATCTGCTTGTCGAGGTTAAAGTCAAAGACTTTGTCCTCGCTCCAAGAAATCTTCGTATTCTCCAAGTCGAGCTCGAATATGGAGTCGGCGATATTGAATGCAACAGGGAACTGCGCAGCCGGCGGAACCATCGAAGAGACAAGCACGGTATGTCCGTCAAGACTCTCCATGTGTACCTCGGCTACAACTTTCGACTCTATCTTCAATGAACTGCCCTCCTGCTTTATCTCCTTGGATGTGGCATCAATGTAGTCGAGGTTGAGAGCAATACCATCGTTCAAGGCCTTGGTCGGGGCGAGGAGGGTATTGGTAGTGGCATCAAGCAACTCGTGCGCGTGGAAGTGCATGCAGCTCGGCAACTTGATGGCGAGACTCGGTGCGAAGAACTCGTCAGTGAGGTTATCCTGCACGGATATCCACTCCAAGCCGCTTACTCGCAGTGTCATAGGTGCCGATTTGAATGTCACGCGCTCCACGGTGATTGTACTTGGGAGTCCATCTATCAAGTAGGTTATGTCGTAGTTGATGTTAGGCAACTCGAATTTGTTTATTACCACTTCGGCATCTTTGTATTGTGGAGCTGTCGAGAAGGTAAACTTAGGAGTGGATTGCAAGTTGTAAGAGCCACCACATAGGTTGAGCGAGAGGTCGTAGCTATACTTGATGTGGTCATCCACACGGAGCCAACCCTCATCGAACTTATGGTCACTGAGATCTATTCTGTACAGATAGAGCAACACTTCGAGTGTGCGCTGGTTCTTCTCTATCACAATCTCTTTGTTGAAGATATTCTTGACTGTACGGCCGAGGTCGTTACCATCAGCATCGCGAAGGTGGTAATTATCGGGAAACTCCACATTCAATGTGATCTTGCCTCCGCCGTTGATATCTTGGATACCGTTGAGGTCTACCATGATATTCAGTGGTGCGCCGAATGGATGTTCCTTGCAACCTAACTCCACCCAATTTACCTTGTTGAGCTGCTCTAAGATTGTAACCTCTCCCTTGAAGCCGACCTCGTCCGAGCCACTACTTGTGAGTGCAGGCAGAAGAGCAGCCACCGACTCATCGAGGATGCCTTGTCCCGATATTGTGTTTGGAAAATTCAACTCTATATTTTTCGAGATATTGATTGGCGCAACCTTCATCAGCGACTTGATTTCGGGAAAATCGACTGCATAGTCGAGCCCTATGCCAGATATAGCAAGTTGTTCCGGCATCTGCTGAAATGTGAAGTCGAGAGGGTTAAGTTTTGGCGACAATCCCGTTATGGCAGGGATGTTTATGCCGTCAATCGAGAGCTGCTCGTACTTCGTGGGGTCATCGCCAAATGACGAGAAGAGTATTTGGTATGTACCATTCTCATCGCTCTTTATGGCCTCATTGTCTTTGATGAGGTCGCCGAGGAGTATGCGGTCAATCTCTCCGAGGGGAACCACCAACTGCTCGCCTCCGACAGTTACCTCGCCCGATGTGTCGGCAAGATCAAAATCGCGGTCGATACAGCTGACACACAGCATGGTGGCAGCAAACAACACAATGGTAAAGATTCGTTTCATAAATGTTATGTAAGAATTTGATTTGTTTAGCGTTTAATCTTGTCAAAGGTAGTGTTAATTTTTTAAATTAAGTGTGATTTTCACAAAAATTGCTAACTTTGGGGTGAATTATGGCTGAAAAAGACAAAATATCACTTGAAGAGCAGGTTACGATGCTGCCGATGTCGCCGGGTTGCTATCTCTTCGAGAATAGCAAAGGGGAGGTGATTTATGTCGGCAAGGCGAAGCATCTGCGCAATCGGGTGCGCTCCTACTTTGTCGAAAATCGCGACCACTCTGCCAAGGTGCGGGTTATGGTACGACAAATTGCCTCGATGCGCCATATTGTGGTCGATAGCGAAACCGATGCGTTACTGTTGGAAAACTCGCTTATCAAGACCTTGCAACCGCGCTACAATATCCTGCTGAAAGATGATAAATCCTATCCTTGGATAGTGGTTACGGCGGAGGAGTTTCCCCGTATTCTTTCGACTCGCCAGATTGTGCGTGACGGCTCGCAATATTATGGACCTTACGGCTCAATTTCAGCACAGCGAGCAGTACTCGATTTTATCCGTGAGGCGTTACCACTCCGCATATGTCGTCAGAAGATGACCGAGCAGAGCATTGCTAATGCAAAACACTCGCCATGTCTGCAATATCACCTCGGAAACTGCAAAGCACCATGCATCGGCAAGTGTAGCCGAGAGGAGTATAAGGGCTATGTGGATATTGCCACGGCGGTATTAAAGGGCGATTTGCGACCTGTCAGGGCATATCTCGAAGGGGAGATGATGCGTGCTGCAGAGGAGCTGCGTTTTGAGGTTGCAGCACGATATAAGGCTCGCCTTGATGCGTTGGAACGCTACGCAGGTCGCTCGGTTATTGTGAGTGCCAAGATGGGAGATGTGGATGTTTTCTCGCTGTTGGTCGATGACGATGAGGCTTACTGCAACTTCTTGCGTGTGCGCAACGGCTCGATTACTGCAGTACATACAGCGACCATCTCCGTAGGTGTGGAGAGCGATGAACGCTCGATAATGACACTCGGTATTCAGCATATTAAAGAGTCCATTGCGGGGGCGTTGGCACAAGAGGTATTAGTGTCGGTTTTGCCGCATGAGGAGTTTTTTGATGGGGTACGATTTTCGGTGCCGAAGAGGGGCGAGAAACACGATTTGTTGGATTTCTCTCTGCGCTCGGCAAAGACCACTCGCGCGGAGCGATTGAAAAACCTCGAAATTCACAATCCGGCACGCCACACCGACCGACTTATGGAGGCGATGCGCCGTGAGTTGCGACTTGCGAAAGAGCCACGCCATATAGAGTGCTTCGATAACTCCAACTTGCAGGGTACCAACCCCGTAGCCTCATGTGTGGTGTTCCGCGATGGCAAGCCGTCACGCAAGGAGTATCGCCACTTCAACATAAAAACGGTGGTCGGAGCAGATGACTTTGCTTCGATGCGCGAGATTCTGACACGCCGTTATTCTCGCTTATTGGAGGAGGGGGCAGAGTTGCCCGATTTGATAGTTGTCGATGGCGGTAAAGGTCAGCTGTCGAGTGCTTATGCCGTGTTGCAGGAGTTGGGCATTGCTGAGAGAGTGCCGATTGTGGGCTTGGCGAAGAGGTTGGAGGAGGTATTCTATCCGAACGACCCTATGCCATACTATCTTAGTCGCACGGGCGAGCCGTTGAAGGTTATCTGTCATATTCGCGATGAGGCGCACCGCTTCGGAATTACGCACCATCGCAACCGCCGCAGTAAGAATTTTATTAAGACAGGTCTTGAAGGTATTGAGGGCGTTGGCGAAAAGAGTATTACTGCACTTCTGCGACACTTCCGCACGCTCTCGAAACTTCGTGCCGCTTCGGAGAAGGAGATAGCCGAGATTGTTGGCAACACAAAGGCTCAAAAGGTTGTTAAACACCTTTCGAGCCTCGAATAGTTTTCTGTTTGTATCTTCTTTATCTCACTGCTACCGCGTCAATCTCGACCTTTGCACCCATAGGCAAAGCCGCAACTTCGTAGCACATACGAGCAGGTTTCTCACCCTCGAAATACTCGGCATATACAGCGTTCATAGCTGCGAAATCCTTGATATCATCGAGCAGTACGGTGGTTTTTACGATGTCCGAATAGTCCATACCGGCCTCGCGCAAGATTGCTCCGAGATTGTCGAGCGATTGACGAGTCTGCTCCTCGATAGTTGCAGGCATCGAGCCTGTTGCCGGGTTGATTGGAAGCTGCCCCGAAACATAGAGTGTAGCCTCTGCATCAACAGCTTTGCGAGCCTGCGAATATGGGCCTACCGCCTTTGGTGCGTTCTGTGCCGCAATAGTAATTACTTTTGTCATAATCGAATATTTTATTGTTTATTGTTTTGTAGATACTCCCCAACTATTTTTGCCGCATCGTATACTAAATCGGCACAAGGGCGTTTCTTGTAGTATTCCGTGGTACGAGCCGATGGTGTCGGCTCATCTTTCGGGTGGTCAAGGCCAAGCAGGGTGCGACAAACTATGGCTCCATTCTTCTCGCGGAAACGCTCGGCAAAGTGCTGCACTAAAGCATAGTTAGCCTTCTTAGCCTCGGTATTATCGGCGGTGGGGCAGGGGGCAATGAAACCGGCCAAAAAGGCCATGCCACTCACTGTACCACACACCTCGCGTAGTCGCCCCATACCGCCTCCGAATGAGGCGGTGATGGTGGCTACGCTATTTTCATTGAGGTCGGTGATATCGGCAAAGGCGAGTGCCACCGACTGCGCACAGTTATACCCCTTGCGGAAGTGCTCCTTGGCACGCAGGGCGCGCTCCTCGACATCGATATTAACCCTCTTCATAAGCAGATGTTACTCCTTTTTCTTGCCCTTTGCGGTGTATAGGAAGCGACGAATCTTCTTTGTTGCTGTCTTCTCGAACTCCTGCTCCTCCTCGACAACCTCCGAAATCTTCGAGTAGCGATTTACGCGCTCGTTTACATACTGCTTGATATCACGCATGAGATCCTCTTTGAAGAGGTCAAACTCGTGCTTCTTTTGGTGCCAAGTGTCTACCATCTCGGCATATTTAGCCTCGATAGCCTCGGTGTCGAAGTGTACGAGAGCAACCAACTTGCCCTCCGACTCGGTAACCACCGACTCCGAGATAAAGACATGCGAGTTCAAAACACTTTCGATATCCTCAGGATAGATATTCTCGCCCGATGGACCAAGAATCATATTTTTTGAGCGGCCTTTGATATAGAGCCAGCCATCTTCGTCGAAGCATGCCAAGTCGCCCGTGCGGAAGAAACCATCCTCGGTAAAGGCTGCGGCCGTAGCCTCAGGATTCTTGTAGTATCCCTGCATCTGCGAAGGACTCTTTACGACTAACTCGCCAATGCCCTCTTCGTTCTTATTCTCCAAACGATACTCAATACCTTTCAAGATTGGACCCGTAGAGCCGTGGCGTAACATACCATCAACCATACCTGCGATAAGTGGTGCTGTCTCGGTCAAACCGTAACCAACATCGTAGATGAAATTTGCATCGAGCAGGAACTGCTCCACCTCGCCATCGAGCTTTGCACCACCGATACCGAAGAAGCGAATACGACCTCCGAAGGTCTTGGTAAGTTTTTTGCCTGCGATGCGGTGCAAGTAACGGCGAATAAAGCCAACGCCATAGAGCGCATTCATAAAGCCGTTCGAGGTGAACATCTTCTTAACCTTGCCTCGGTAAATCTTCTCGATAATGAGAGGCACGGTAAGCATAATCGTTGGGCGAACCTCCTTCAATGCAGGCAACAACACCGAAACGGTTGGAGCCTTATCGAGATAGACCACATGGGCTCCGTGATGGAACGCAAGGATAAGTCCGAGCGTACATTCGTAGGTGTGCGCCATAGGTAGTACCGAGAGGAATATATCATCCTCTCGCACAAGGAACAACGGGTCAATCAGCCACATCTGAGATGCGAGGTTGTAGTGCGAAAGCATTACTCCCTTTGGCTGCGAGGTTGTACCCGAAGTGTAGATAATCGCCGCCAAATCATCAGGCTGTGGCACAGTCAATTCGCCCTCCTCATTCACATTCTGCGAGAGAACTGAGAGGTTCTTCGTGCGAATGATGATATTCAACTTTCCCGAAACCTCCTTCGATATTTTGGTAAAGAGCTTATCCGAAACGCACATAGCCTTTGCCTCCGAGTGCTCAACGATACGGTCGAGGTCGGTCGATGTAAAGTCTGGCAATACAGGAACTACCGTGTAGCCTCCTGTAGTAATAGCAAAGTAGCAAACGCCCCAATTCGGCATATTGCTACTGAGCAAGACGACCTTATCGCCCTTTTTAAGACCTGCCGAGCGGAGCAACTCTTGTACCTCGGCTACCTTTTCGCCCACCTGTTTGAAGGTGTAGCTACCGCCTCTCCACAATGAAAAGGCTATACGCTCCGAGAAATTCTTCACGCTGTTGTTCAGAATTTCGTAAAGTGTATTCAACTTCATAAAGTGTTAAATAATTTAAGTTTGTACTGCGTAAGGGGTTAAAAATGTGTGTAATCCCCTACAAATCATTGCAAAAATAGGATTTTTTTCCTAAATATAAGTATATTTGTGAAAGAATTTGCAGGGCAATGTTCGATTTGGCGCAAATAAAGCAATTGGCTCACGAGGTTGGATTCGACCTTTGCGGAGTGGCTCAACATAGTGTTTTCGAGAGAGATAAAACCTTCCTCAAAGAGTGGATAGAGCAGGGTTATGCCTCTTCACTCAACTATCTCAAAAGGAATATCGAGTGTCGAGCCGATGCAAACCGCCTTGTAGAGGGGGCAAAAAGTGTAATTGTCTGCGCTGTATCCTACAAAAACAAGGTGAGCGATGGCTACCCGGCCGATCATCAGACGAAGATTGCATCGTATGCTTGTGCCACCGACTATCACACCACCATCAAACAGATGTTGTTCGAGTTGTGCGGGCTACTCAAAGAGATTAACCCCGATTTCTCGGCTCGATGTTTTGTGGATAGTGCGCCGATTTTTGAGAAGCGATATGCCGTAGAGGCAGGACTTGGTTGGATTGGGCGACAGTCGCTATTGATAACACCCGAATTTGGCTCGTTTGTGTTGTTGGGCGAGATAGTGATGACGGCAGAGTGCAATGAGTATGATAAACCATACGATGGTGTTGGCTGCGGTGAGTGTCGCCGTTGTGTTGAGGCGTGTCCGAATGGTGCTATTAAGGAGCGACATATAGACACTTCGCATTGTATTTCGTGTGCAACAATTGAGCGAGAGGGTGAGAGGCAGTGCAGGCTGCACGGCTGGATATTTGGCTGCGATGAGTGTCAATCGGTATGCCCCTACAATCGCAAGGCACCATACCTTACAAATCCGAAATTCGAACCTCTATTTTCGCCATTAGAGATGCACGCTGAGGATTGGCTCTCACTCTCCGAGAAGGATTTTGCAGAGCAATTCAAGGCAACACCACTTGCGCGTGCAGGGGTGAGCAGAGTAATCAAAAATGTAGATTTAAATAGGAAGTAGGAATTACTTCACACTCTGTAACTCAACGAGTTTTGCATAGACACCGCCTTTGGCGAGCAGCTCTTCATGCTTACCCTCCTCGACAATGCGACCCTCGTCTATCACAAAAATTCGGTCGGCATTCATAATGGTCGAGAGGCGATGGGCAATAACCACCGAAGTACGACCTTTCAACAGCTTGGTCAGAGCATCCTGTACCAGCTTCTCGCTCTCGGTATCGAGGGCAGAGGTTGCCTCATCGAGAATAAGGAACTCCGGATTTTTTAGCACAGCACGAGCAATGCTGAGTCGCTGACGCTGACCACCCGAAAGTTTTGTTCCTCTATCGCCGATATTGGTGTCGTAACCATCGGGATTAGCCACGATGAAGTTGTGAGCATTCGCTACCTTGCAGGCCTCGATAATCTCCTCATCGGTGGCATTAGGATGACCGAGTGCAATATTGCTCTTTATGGTGTCATTAAATAGAACAGTCTCTTGCGACACAAGGCTCATTGCCGAGCGTAACGACTCCTGTTTATAGTCGCGAATTGATACCCCATCGATAAGAATATCTCCGCTATCAGTGTCGTAGAAACGCTCCATCAATTCACTCAGAGTCGATTTTCCTCCACCCGAAGGACCTACCAATGCTACCGTCTCGCCCTTGCGTACCTCGAACGATACGCCGTGAATAATCTCGCGAGTGTCGTCGTACGAGAAGTGTACATTGCGGAACTCTACCTTATCGTTGAAGCCCTCAAACTCTTTGGCATCAGCCGCATCGGTAATCTCGTTTTTGCTATCAAGTACGGCGAAGATTCGTTCACCTGCTGCAACTCCCTGGTTGATATTTGCGAACTGGTCGATAAAGGCGCGCACGGGGCGGGTAATCTGCGAGAAGGCGGCAATGAAGGCGATGAAGCCCGCAGCACTCAGCGAGCCATTCATAACGAGAGAGCCTCCGAATATCAGGATGATGGCCACGGCAGTAATGCCGAGAAACTCACTCATAGGCGATGCCAACTGCTGGCGGCGTGCCATCCATAAGAGAATATCCGACAGATTTTGATTTAGGGCATGGAATTTATCCTTGATATAGTCGGTTGCGGTGTAGGTCTTGACAATTTTGATACCTCCAAGCGACTCATCCAAAACGCTTACCAAATCGCCCATTCGCTGCTGACTCTTGCTTGCTGGATGGCGCAACTTCTTCACAATATTTCCGATAAGCAAACCCACCATAGGTAGAAATAGCACCGAGAAGAGGGCCAACTCCCACGATATGCTCAACATCAATACGAGGTATCCGATAATGAGGAATGGCTCGCGGAATGCCACCTGCAAGGTGTTGGTGATACAATACTGTACGACCAATACATCCGAGGTTATACGCGAGATGATATCGCCCTTGCGCTGTCCGCTGAAATAGCCTACATCCTTGCATATCACACTATCGAACATCGTGTTGCGCATACGCTGTACGGTCTTAACGCGCATATTCTCCACTGTATATCCTCCAAGATAGCGGAAGAGGTTCGAGAGGAGGTTCATTACGATAAGTACCACGGCCAACATTGCCAACACCTTGGTTACAACCCATTCGCTGCCGAATATGTGGGTATAGAGGTAGTTGAGCCACTGTTGTAGCGCCTCGCCTTTGAATGATAGCGCAGGCATATCGTATACCGGCTGAAAGACATAACCCTCCGAGAACATGGCGTTCAGGATGGGCATAATCATCGCGTAGTTGAATGTGTTGAATATGGCGTGCAGAGCCGCAAAAAAGAAGTACGGAACTGCATATCTGCTTAGTGGCTTCGCAAAGCCCAAGAGTCGTAGGTAGGTCTTAAACATAGAGATTTTCCTTATACCAAACCCTCTTCGTGGTATTCGTGTACTGATTTTATGTAGTGTTCGATGGTCTCCTCCATCGACACGAATGATTTTCCTCCGGCTGCGTTTTTATGACCTCCACCATTGAAGTAGCGGCGAGCAAAGGTATCGACATCGACATTGCCGCGTGAGCGCAACGACACACGGATAAAGCCTGTTTGTGCGGTGAACATTGCCGACATCTTCATCTTCTTAATCGTAAGCGGATAGTTCACAAAACCCTCATTGTCGCCCTGCTGGAACCAATAGCGGCGCATCTCCTCCTCGGTGAGCGACATATACGCCACACGACCACCGAGCAAGGTCTTCATCTTGCGATTTATGGCGTAGCCGAACAACTTGGCACGCCCTTCGGTGAAGGAGTTATAGACATTATTGTAAATCTGCGGGATATTGATACCCGTAGCCGACAGTGCTGCAACAGCCTCGAACAAGTCGGGTGTAAGGTTCGAGAATGCGAAGTTGCCCGTATCGGTCATAATGCCGACATAGAGTTGTGTCGCAATTCTCTCATTCACAGTCTCCTTGCCATAGAGAGCAACGATTATTGAGTACATCAAAAATGCGGTACTCGATGACTCAGGATGCGAGAACATAATATCAAAACCATCGGCAGGGTAGAGGTGGTGATCGATAAGTACACGCTTTGCCGTACTATTTTTTGAAACTGCCTCGCCCAGCGCATCGGCGCGAGTGAGGGCATTCATATCTGCACAGACGATAATATCCGCCTCATCGAGAGCCTTCTCGGTACGGTGCTCCTCGTCATTGCGATAGATTATGATATCGTTTGAGCCGGGAATCCAGCGCAGATAGTAAGGGTAGTTGTTCGGCAGTGCGCAAGTTACCTTGTGTCCGCGGGCGGTCAGTACCTCTGCCAATGCAAGCGATGAGCCAATAGCGTCACCATCGGGATTTGTATGCCCCACGATAACGATATTCTTAGGCTCTGCGAGGAGATTTCTGAACTCCTCTATCTTGTTTAT
This sequence comes from Alistipes sp., assembly GCA_045537095.1. Taxonomy (GTDB): domain Bacteria; phylum Bacteroidota; class Bacteroidia; order Bacteroidales; family Rikenellaceae; genus Alistipes. The sequence continues at coordinate 6,057 of JAZSOV010000140.1, read as the reverse complement.
ATCTAACATCATCGGTGCAAATATACAAATAAATTGACAATTGACAATTGATAATTGACAATTAGTTTTCAGCTTTTCTGCTTGCGTACTTCGTTTGGAAATATTTGCAATAAGCTGTTATGCCACAATTTTCGCACTTTGGTTTACGGGCAAAGCAGGTGTAGCGACCGTGCAGGATAAGCCAATGGTGCGCTATCGGAAGAAGATGCGAGGGGATATATTTTTCGAGTTGCAACTCTGTTGCACGAGGAGTTTTGGCTCCGACCGACAGACCAATGCGAGCCGAAACACGAAAGACATGAGTATCAACCGGCATAACCTCCTTGTTCCAAATCACCGCACCCACAACATTTGCCGTCTTGCGACCAACACCCGGCAGGCGCATCATCTCCTCTATATCGCTCGGCACCTCGCCACCGAACTCCGCCACCAACATACGCGCCATCGCAGCCAAGTTCTTAGCCTTATTGTTCGGATAGGAGATACTGCGGATATATTCATAAATCTCCTCTGCGGTTGCCTTTGCCATATCGTATGGTGTAGGATACGCCTCGAAGAGTGCCGGCGTGGTCAAGTTCACACGCTTGTCGGTACATTGTGCCGACAAGATGACCGCCACCAAAAGCTGGTAGGGATTTTCGTAATTGAGTTCGCTCTCCGCCACAGGCATCGCCTTCTCGAAGTACTCTATTACCGCCTTATATCTCTCCTCTCTTCTCATACTCATTTGTTCTTCGCCAAACGGAATAGTTTCTTCACAAACAGACCATATGCAACAATATTGCACACCCCTATTTTATACTCTTTAACCTCTTGCCACCAACGCTTTACAAAATCGCCCACCGAGCCGATATGCGAATAGACCCACAATGCCGTATTCATTCTCTCGCGCAGGAGATGGCGGCGTTGTTTCGAGTTATTGTATCGCTCGTCAAACCACAACTTTATGTTCGACAATGAGTCGCAGAAAGCGAGTCGTTTTGCAAGTGTAGTGCCGTGGCTTACGCTGTGGGAGATTATGAGATGCACGGCTGTTGTGCGGTCGATAAAATGGATTGGGGTATTGGCTGCAAACCATAACCACATCGGAAGATCGTCTGTCAGCCACTCAGGGTGAAGGTCGGGACGAATCTCGGAATAGTATTGTTCGACCAATATCTTTTTAGCCAAGGTTGTGCAGTTTTCGGCAGTATTGAGACGGAGCATCGACTCGAAATCCTCGTGTCCGTCTTGTGGCGGATAGGTGGAGCAGGTGCCACTCTTCTCCTCTACGCGTTTGGAACGAGTGTAGCACATGCCATATTGCGGATGTGCCTCCATAAAGTCGACTTGCGCCTGCAACTTGTGGGTGTCGCACCAATAGTCATCGCCATCGCAGAAGGCGATATACTTGCCCCTCGCAGCCTCAACACAACGGCGATAGTTAGCCCGCCAACCGACATTTTCGGCAGATGTTATCAATGTTATTCTGTCGGGATATTGCTGTGCAAAAGTTTTGCATACCCCCAAAGTGTTGTCGCTGCTACAATCTTCGCCCAAGATTATCTCCACGCCAAAATCGCACTCCTGCGCAAGTATCGCATCGAGTGTCTCCGCCAAGTATGGCTCGTGATTGTAGGTGGTAACGATAACCGAAACGAGAGGTTTCATAGCAACTATAATTTTGTCAATTTTGCCAACTTCGAGAGCAGAGTTTTCTCCTCGCCACTCGCAAAACGCACTACGAGTTTATGGTCGGTAGCGAGTGGCACAACCTGGACAATCTCGCCCCTGCCGAATTTAGGGTGTTCGACACGCTCACCAACCGCGTAAGCACACGGCTCCGAGGTAACCTGCCCCACGGTTGAAGGATTCATACGGCGCATTCCCGACACATCACGCTGCGGAGTCGGTTGTGGTCGTGAAATAGGCTCTCTATTAAAAAAGTTTTCCGTTTTCCGCTTTCCGGTTTCCGCTTTTTGCTGGTAGCGAACATCAAAGCGGCGGCGCAGAGCATCTATCGCCGACTCATCTTTCGAGCCCCCGACAACCTTTGCTCCACCCTGCTCTCCACGAGGCTTTGCGTGAAGATTGAAGTCGCACTCAACATACTGCTCGTCAATCTCCATAAGGAAACGGCTCGGCTTCGAGAACTCCATATTGCCCCACTTGAAGCGCATATCGACACACGAGAGCGTAGCCAACGACTTGGCGCGAGTGAGAGCGACATAGAACAATCTTCGCTCCTCCTCAACACCCTCGACCGTTTCGAGCGCGCGCTGTGAAGGGAAGAGATTCTCCTCGCAACCCACAACATAGACATACTCATACTCCAAACCCTTGGCGGAGTGTACCGTCATCAGCGTTACGCGGTCGTTATCCTCCTCGCCCTCCTTATTGTCCATATCGGTAAGAAGCATCAAACTCTGTAACCACTCCTCGATTGTAGCCGTTTCGAACTCTTCGCGCTCACCAGCACGAATCTCTGCATCGACCTGCTCGTTGAACATCTGCATCGAGTTGACAACCTCCTCCAAGTTGCTCACCGCCGACTGCGCTTCAGGGGTACTCTGCTCACGATAGAATGGCAACAAACCGCTTCGCACCGCCACCTCCATACCGAAGTCGTACAACCCCTTCTGCTCACGCTCCAACGACAACGAACGAATCAACTGTACAAACTCGGTAACCTTCTTCACAATCGCCTTCTCAACCGAGTCGGCAGGGGTACGCTCGACCATAGTATCTACAGCCTCCCACATCGACATCTGCTGCTCCTGCGCTATCGCCTCGATGCGAGCCACCGTTGTGTCACCGATACCTCGTGCCGGAGTGTTGATAATACGCTTAAATGCTTCGTCATCGCGAGGATTTATGATAAGGCGTATATACGAAAGCATATCCTTGACCTCCTTGTGGTCGTAGAAGGAACTACCCTTGTATATTCTGTACGGAATACCTCGCTGACGCAACGAATTCTCCAACGCCTGCGATTGCGCATTTGTGCGGTAGAGAATTGCAGCATCGCTCCACTCTTTGCCACCCTCTCTTACGCGGTCGCGTAGATCGCACACTATCATATCCGCCTCCTCGCGGTCAGTGTATGCCTTGAAGATGCGAATCTTCTCGCCCGTAGCGCCCTCCGAGAAGCAACGCTTTTTCAACCTTCGTGAGTTGTGGTCGATAACTGAATTCGCGGCATCGACAATCGTCTGTGTCGAACGATAGTTCTGCTCCAACTTAAAGACCTTCGCCTGCGGATAATCGCGCTGGAAGGAGAGGATATTCTCGATTTTTGCCCCTCGGAACGAGTAGATACTCTGCGCATCATCGCCCACTACGCAGATACGGGAGTGGTGCTGCGCCAAGCGGCGAATGATGATATATTGCGCTTGGTTGGTATCCTGATACTCATCGACCAAGACATATTGGAAACGCTCCTGATACTTTGCCAACACCTCTGGGTGGTCGCGAAAGAGAATATTTGTCTGCAATAACAAATCGTCAAAGTCCATCGCTCCGTTTGCCTTGCAACGCTTGCAATATTCGAGGTAGAGGTCGCCAAACTCTGGCATCTGCAACTTTCTATCCTCCGTTGCCAATAGTGTATTTGCGATATACGCACCCGGAGTCATAAGGTTATTCTTCGCCATCGAAATTCGAGAAGCAACCAGCCCGGGCTTATACTTATCATCGCTTAATCCACGCTCCTTAATGATGGTTTTGAGGAGATTTTTCGTGTCGTTTGGCTCGTAGATGGTGTACTCCTTCGGGTAGCCAAGCACCTCGGCATTCTCACGCAAAATTCGCGAAAATACCGAGTGGAAAGTACCCATAGTGATATAGCGACTCTTCGCACCGACCATCGACTCGATACGCTCACGCATCTCGTTGGCAGCCTTATTGGTAAATGTAAGGGCTAAAATCGAGTGCGGTGGCACACCCTGCGCCAACATATAGGCGATGCGGGTGGTCAAGACACGAGTCTTTCCCGAACCTGCACCGGCAATAATCAGCGAAGGCTCGTTATAGGCCTCCACAGCAGCCCGTTGCGCAAGATTTAGTCCTTTTAAGAGGTCTTCATTAGTCATAGTGGCCACAAAGATAGTAATCCGTTTAGGAATTAAAAATTAAGAATTAAAAAATGATAATTCTGCATTCTGCATTTTGCATTCTGTATTATCTCTCTTTCCAATCTCCGTTGGCTTTAATGATAGCTATAAGGTGTTCGAGGGCCTCCTCCTGTGGGATATTGCGCTCAACACACTCCTTGCCCTTGTAGAGCGAAATGCGACCTGCTCCTGCACCGACATAACCGTAGTCGGCATCTGCCATCTCGCCCGGACCATTTACGATGCAACCCATAACGCCGATTTTCAATCCTTTGAGGTGCGAGGTGCGAGCCTTGATATCCGCCAATGCCTGCTCAATATTATATAAGGTACGACCGCACGAAGGGCAGGCGATATACTCGGTATGCGAAAATCTTGCACGGGAGGCTTGCAAAATCATCAACTCAATCTCATGCAACTCCTCCTCCGCAATCTGCGGTGCATCAATCCATACGCCATCTGCCAAGCCATCGAGCAACAACTGCCCCATATCGGCTGCAGCACGCACGGCAACCTCCTCCTTCGTGCCCTCGTAGTGGCGGCGAATAACGACGGGTTTTTCGTGGTCGGCATTGAGAATTGCGGCACGCCACTCGGCGGTAGGGTTACCACTTAAGGCATCAATAACGATATAGTCATTGGTAATCTCGCTGTGCGACACAATCGGTGCCGAGGTGCGGCGGCGGTACTCGGTTGGGGAGTAACGCTCCGGGTGCAAAACCTCAAATTCGCCATCACGACTTTGGAAATGCTCGACCAACATCTGCGCTACGGGAATCTCGTTTTCGGGGGCTTCGGTCAGCGAAACACGGATTGTGTCGCCCACGCCATCAGCAAGCAATGCGCCAATACCTACGGCACTCTTTATCCTGCCCTCGATGCCGTTGCCCGCTTCGGTAACGCCGAGGTGGATAGGGAACGACATACCCTCGCGCTCCATCGCCTCGACCAAAAGGCGGTAGGCATGGACCATAACGCGCGTGTTGCTCGACTTCATCGAAACTACGACTTGGTCGAAATTCTCCTTAACGCAAATTCTTAAAAACTCCATTGCCGATTCGACCATTCCGGCAGGGGTGTCGCCGAGTCGGTCGATAATATGACGAGCCAATGAGCCGTGATTAACGCCTATGCGCAACGCCACACCACGCTTGCGACACTTCTCGATTAACGCCTCCAACTCGCCACCGCTTGTGCGGTAGTTGCCCGGATTGATGCGCACCTTATCGACCGACTCGGCGGCAATAGATGCAATCTCCGGAACGAAGTGAATATCCGCCACAATCGCTGTCGGATAGCCATCTCGGCGTACCTGTGCAACAATATTGCATAGGGCTTCACCCTCCTTTTTCCCCTGTGCCGTAAGGCGTACAATGGGCGCACCGGCATCGGCTATGCGCTCAATTTGCGCCACACTCGCCTCGACATCGGCAGTGGCGGTATTTGTCATCGACTGCACGGCAATCGGACTGTTGCCACCTATTACGGTAGCGCCAATTTTGACCTCGTGGCTTTTTCTGCGTATGTACTTTGTCAAATTCATACCACAAAGATAATAAAAAGACGAGAGACGAAAGACGAGAGACGAGAGAAATTTTGTAATTCTTGAAATAAATTTCTAAATTTGCGGTGCAGTCCGTTGGATTGCAGACATATTTAGTGAAAGTGTTTCGCTGATCCTTATTGAGAAATCTGGTAAATTTCAAATGTATCAAGGATAACGAATACTTACATCACTTGTATTGGTGTGCTTTAAGGCATATTTTATGTCAAGAGCCTGTCTAACAAGTTTTTTTGTTAGGCAGGCTTGTTTGTTGCTGTGGATTTTTTTTGGGGAAGGGGCAAAATTTAGATAGTTGAAAAGCTCAAAAGTTTTGAGAAAATCACATTATGCAACGCAGATTTGCGCTACATAGAGGTTTGTTGGTCTTATACCACTCGTATTATCGTTATTTGGTTTATTATT
>JAZSOV010000082.1:0-18321 GCA_045537095.1 Alistipes sp. | reverse complement strand
GTCTTTGTTATCTCGTTCCTCTTCACTACCGTAGCGGCAAATGCTATCGCTATCGTAGGCTCGAACCCTGTTTCGGGAATGACATTGATGACACTTATTTTAAGCTCACTCGTACTCGTTTCGATTGGTTTGGAGGGCGAGAAGGGAATGACCGCAGCATTGATTATCGGAGGAGTAGTCTGCACCGCATTGTCTATGGCGGGTGGTTTTGTTACCGACCTAAAAATCGGATATTGGCTCGGCACCACTCCACGCACACAGGAGAAGTGGAAGTTCCTCGGCACATTCGTTTCGGCTGCAACCGTTGCCGGCGTGATGATGATATTGAATAAAACCTACGGCTTTACGGGCGAGAACGCTCTGACTGCACCACAAGCAAACGCTATGGCGGCAGTTATCAAGCCATTGATGGAGGGTGGCGAGACACCTTGGATACTCTACTTTGCAGGTGCAGTATTGGCTCTCGTGTTGAATTGGATAGGCGTTCCCGCATTGGCATTCTCGCTCGGTATGTTTATCCCTATGTCGTTGAATGCTCCGCTTGTTGTGGGAGGTGCTATTGCTTGGTTCGTATCGTCGCGCTCGAAGAATGAGGCGTTGAATAAAGCTCGTTTCGACCGTGGAACACTCCTTGCGTCGGGCTTTATTGCCGGAGGTGCATTGATGGGTGTTGTGGCAGCCGTTTTGAAGTTCGCAGGCGCGGATCTCTACCTTACCGATTGGGCGGCGTCGAGCAGTGCCGAATGGTTGGCTTTGGCAATGTATGTTGCTCTGGCAATCTACTTCACAGTTCACACCTTGAAGGCAAAGAGAGAGTAGGCAAGAGATGAGTGTTGGCCAATGGCTAATGGTTAAAAGCAAATAGAAAAAACTTTACACTAATTCAAAATCGGAGGTGATTGAGGAAATTTTGTGCTAAACGAGGGAACGAAAGCGCAGCATACTAATGCGTATGTGAGCATTTCGTTATCCGAAGAGCAGTGCAAAATTTACCAATCAGAACGATTTTCAAACAACGGAGATATGGAACTGAAAGATAGATTTTTGAAGTATGTTGCGATAGATACGCAATCAGACGAGAATAGCGAAACATTCCCTTCGTCGGCGAAGGAGTGGGATTTATTAAACCTCTTGGTCGAGGAGATGAAGGCTCTCGGCTTGGAGGATGTCAGCATCGACAAGTATGGCTACGCTATGGGAACTATCCCTGCAACCAAAGGCAAGGAGAATGCACCGGTTATCGGTTTCCTCGCCCACGTTGATACATCCCCCGATATGAGTGGAGCGAATGTTCGCCCTCGCATTATAGAGGAGTACGACGGTAAGGACATTGTACTTAACCCATCGCTCACAATGCGTGTGGCGGAGTTTCCGGAGTTAAGCCGCTTTGTGGGGCATACGCTGATTCACACCGACGGCACAACATTGCTCGGAGCTGACGATAAGGCAGGCGTGGCGGAGATTATGACCGCTGCGGAGTATCTGATGTCGCACCCCGTGGTTGAACACGGCAAGATCCGCATCGGCTTTACCCCCGACGAGGAGATTGGTCGTGGTGTAGATTTCTTCGATGTAAAGGCTTTCGGAGCTGACTTCGCCTACACGATGGACGGCAGCTACGAGGGCGAGTTGGAGTATGAGAACTTCAACGCTGCATCGGCAAAGATTGCTATTCAAGGTCGCAATGTCCATCCCGGATATGCCAAGAACAAGATGATTAACGCCATAGATGTAGCGTGTGAGTTGAACTCGCTCGTTCCTGCTGTGGAGCGACCACAATATACCGAGGGCTATGAGGGCTTCTACCACTGTGTAGGTATTTCGGGTACAGTTGAGGAGGCTACAATCTCTTATATCATTCGTGACCACGACTTCGACAAGTTCGAGGCAAAGAAGGTGTGGATGCACAATATCGTAGGTATCCTCAACAACAAGTATGGCGAGGGAGTGTTGAAGCTCACCCTAAAAGACCAATACTACAATATGCGTAAGATGGTTGAGCCACATCCGCAGGTTATCGAGCTTGCGAAGGAGGCGATGGTCGAGGCAGATGTTACGCCTATCGTTCGCCCAATTCGTGGCGGAACAGATGGTGCGCGCCTCTCGTTTATGGGGTTGCCTTGCCCGAATATTTTTGCCGGCGGAATGAACTTCCACGGCAAGTTCGAGTACTGCTCACTGAACACCATGGAGAAGGCTGTAAAGGTTATTATCAATCTCTGTAAATTATGGTCTAAATAGTTTAATATCTAAATAGTTTAATATTTATGAAAAGAAAAATTCTGTTTGTTATTGCGACAATATTCGCCACTTTAACACTTTCGGCTAAGGAGCAACCCGAATGGCTGAAAAATGGAGCAATATACCACATCTACCCATTGACCTATATGGACTCGAATGGCGATGGCATAGGTGATTTGAACGGCATTTGCTCGAAGTTGGACTATATCAAGAGCGTAGGTTTCAACTGCATTTGGCTCTCGCCTTGCTTCGTTAGTGGTTGGGAAGATGGAGGTTACGACATCATCGACTACTACAAGGTAGACCCTCGCTTCGGCACGAACGAGGATTTGAAGCGGCTCATCGACACAGCCCACGCAAAGGGTATCAAGGTATTGCTCGACCTTGTGGCAGGCCACACATCGGACAAGCACCCTTGGTTCAAGGAGTCGTTGAAGGCGGAACGCAATAAATACTCCGACTACTTCATCTGGACTGATGGTCAGGATATGAAGAAGCCGGATGGTAAATTTGTTGCAAACAACCACCCACGCAACGGCTACTACCTCAAAAACTTCTTCGACATTCAGCCTGCGCTGAACTACGGCTACTACAATCCTAACCCAGCGAATAGTTGGGAGCAGAGCTACGACGCCGAGGGTCCGAAGGCTGTGCGCGAGGAGTTGAAGAAGATTATTGCCTATTGGTGCGATATGGGAGCCGATGGCTTCCGCGTAGATATGGCGCAGTCGTTGGTCAAGGGCGACAGCAAAAATTGCGATGGAGTACAGCGATTGTGGAAAGAGATTTTCGAGTGGTACAATGCCAAGTACCCGAACAATATAATGTTGTCCGAGTGGTCAGACCCACAGCAGTCGCTCTCGGCAGGTTTCAACATCGACCTGCTTATCCATAATGGCGTAGGTGGCAAAGTCTATCGCCCTATGGTTTGCGAGACAGACGACAAGATGGCCCCTACAACCTGCTACTTCAACCGCAAGGGCGAGGGTAAGATTCGCAAACCCATGGAGATATACACTTCGATATACGATACCTACCGCAAATTGGGAGGTTACGCTTCGATGCCTACTTGCAGCCACGATATTTGGCGACTGACACGAATGAATCGCAACACGCCAGAGGAGCAGAAGGTTGCTATCACCTTCTTCCTTACGCTCCCTACTCCGCCAATCGTATACTATGGCGAGGAGATTGGTATGCGTAACCTTGAATATGCACCGGGCAAGGAGGGCAGTGCAGGAAGTCGCAATCGCTCAACTTGCCGTACTCCGATGCAGTGGAGTACCGAGCGCAATGCAGGTTTTTCAACCGTAAAGAAGGCAAAGAAGCTCTATTTGCCTGTCGATAATGCCTACACATTCCCAAATGTTGCCGAGCAGGAGAACGATCCAAATTCGGTACTCTCGTATGTAAAGGGCTTGTTGGCTTTGCGAGCTGCAACCCCTGCACTCGGCGTAGATGGCGAGTGGAAGTATGTAGGCGACTTGGATAACCCGTACCCAATGATTTACTCGCGCACCTTGGGCGATGAGAAGTATGTAGTTGTATTCAACCCTGCTGACCGCAAGGTTAGCGGCTCTATCGCATTGATGGGCAAGAAGGCTGAGTGGGTATATGGCAACAACGCCAAACTCGCAAAGTGCAAGACCTCGAAAGAGGGACACACCTTCGAGATGCAGCCTGTAAGCGTAGCGATATACAAAATTAAAAATTAAGAACTTACCGTTATGAACAACCGTTACGGATTTGTTAAAGTTGCTGCTGCAACACCATTGGTAAAGGTTGCCGACTGCCACGCCAACGCGGAGGCGATAGACAAGATGACTGCCGAGGCGGTGGAGCGTGGTGCGAGTGTGGTGGTATTCCCTGAACTCTCGCTGACGGGTTACACTTGTGGCGACCTGTTCTTGCAGTCACGAATTATCGAGGCTGGCGATGAGGCTTTGGCGCAGTTACTCGCTACGCCACGACCTATTGTGTCGATTATCGGAATGCCGATATACTACAAAAACAACCACTACAACTGCGCCGTAGTTATCGCCAATGGCAAGATTTGCGGTATAGTTCCAAAGAGCTATATCCCGAACTACTCGGAGTTCTACGAGAGCCGCTGGTTTTCGGAGGGGCGCGATATCCGCAATGCCGAGATTACAATCTGCGGTCAGCGAGTGCGTTTCGGCACTGACCTCTTGTTTGATGTTCACGGCACACGCTTCGGAGTGGAGATTTGCGAGGATTTATGGGTTCCAGCACCGCCATCGTCAGATATGGCATTGGCAGGTGCAACCCTTATCTTCAACCTCTCGGCAACACCCGAGATTTTGGATAAGCACAGCTACTTGCGTTCGCTTATCAAGCAGCAGTCGGCTCGCGCCTTGTGCGGATATATCTACTGCTCGGCGGGTGTAGGAGAATCATCAACTGACCTCGTATTTACGGGTAACGGCATTATTGCCGAAAATGGCAAAATCATCGCTGCTCGTGAGCGATTTGTGCGTGAGGCGCGATTGACGGTTGCAGATATCGATGTTGAGCATATCTTCAACGAGCGCCGCAGACACACCTCGTTTATCAACCTCGACAATCGTTTCGATGTTATAAAGATTGATATTGCACAACCCGAAAGCGAGTTGGAGCGAGATATTAACCCTGCACCATTTATCCCTGCCGACCTCTCGGAGGGTTGCTGTGAGGCATTCACAATTCAGTGCGCAGGCTTGGCACAGCGCCTTTCGAGCATCAACTGCAAGTGCGCAGTTATCGGCATTTCGGGCGGTTTGGATTCGACTTTGGCATTGTTGGTAACGGTGGCGACCTTCGACACACTCGGGCTCGACCGCAAGGGGATTATCGGCGTAACGATGCCGGGATTCGGCACTACCGACCGCACCTATCAAAATGCGCTTACATTGATGCGTGAGTTGGGAGTTACAATGCGCGAAATTTCGATCCGTAAGGCTTGCGAACAGCACTTTGCCGATATTGGTTTGAACCCTGACGAGCGAGGTGCTGCATACGAAAATGCGCAGGCTCGCGAGCGCACGCAGATACTTATGGACTTGGCAAATAAGGAGAACGGCATAGTCATCGGTACGGGCGATTTGAGCGAGGCTGCACTCGGTTGGGCGACCTACAATGGCGACTCGATGTCGATGTACAATGTAAACTGCTCGATACCAAAGACTTTGGTGCGCAAAATTGTTGAGTGGTGCGCAGAAAACGACACCAACGCACAAGTGCGTACAACTTTGAAGGATATTGTTGATACTCCGGTAAGTCCGGAGTTGCTCCCTGCCGACAATGAGGGCAATATAGCGCAAAAGACCGAGGATTTGGTAGGTCCTTACGCTCTGCACGACTTCTTTATCTACAACTTCCTGCGCAACGGTTTCTCGCCTGCAAAGATTGAGTATTTGGCGTGTCGTGCCTTCTGCGGAGAGTTTTCGGAGGAGGAGATTGCTCATTGGCTAAAAGTGTTCCTGCGCCGATTCTTCTCGCAGCAGTTCAAACGCTCGGCAATGCCTGACGGACCAAAAGTCGTAAGTGTATCGCTATCGCCACGAGGCGACTTGCGAATGCCATCAGACGCTTCGGTTGCGGAGTGGCTGAAATAGCCGCAGGTTATAACTTAATTATAGACCAAAGTATTATGAAAAAGCTTTTATTATCATTAACGCTTGTTTCATTGATATATATAATAGTATCACTGTTTATGTCTCCGGCGGAGTTCTTTCAACACCCAATAGCTGCATCTATTTTTTCAGCTCTCATTTTATCGTTTTTTGATAAATATTTGCGATTTTCTACATCTTCATTTTGGGGTACCATCAGAAAGTTGCTTTTACCATATAGTTGTAAAGTATTATTTTTAGCTATACTATCATCTATAATTTGGGTGTGCGTTGAAATATTTACTGATGGTATTGGATTTATAGACAAATATTTTCACTCGTTAGATGCTACTTTCGATTCATTAAACACTTGGTGGGGTTGGACATTTGCAGGAATATTTATATTTGCACTTATTATTGATATTGCTTGCTATTTGGGAAAGAAACATTTTTTCCACACATTGGAAGCACCTCAATATAGAGAGTGGCTTATCACTACACTCAAAAAAATATATCCGGGATGGGAACCAATTGGAGATATCAATAACGGCGACAAGAATCAATATGCGAGTTCTATATTAGAATTAAGCGAGGATTTTAATTGGGCCAATGATGCAAAGCTGGAAGATGACAATTACTTACGCACAGATCCAAATTACCCTTCATCGTGGTTAAGCAAATGTTTGAGAACTTGGGGATATCATAATTGGCGCAATAAATTCAAATTAGCCAAATGTAAATCCATCTTCAGTTATAATGCTTCTGGAGGCAAAGCCCTTCGCTATCGAATATCATACTATCTACTTTTAAGGGATACCATTCGATTCCCATATTTATTGGGATACACCCTAAATAGTTTTTATTCAGGCAAGACCAGAAGTAATGTATCTGCGCTTTCGAACAAGATAAACGGTGTTGATTGTAACCTCGCTACATATCTCCAAAATGTGATGACTAGTCATATTATGGAATATGAACTTTATAGATTATATATACGTAATCGCAAGAAAATAAGTAGAAACGAGTATAATCCAAGCCCTAAAGATATATTAGATCAGTTGCCTTATCGAAAGACAATACATATGGCCGTTTACAAGGCAGTCAATGGGGAGGATTGCAAACTGACAGAAAATCTCATATCAGAGAAAATGACCACAGCGGTCTTCACACGAGGAGATGGAAGACACTCTCTGCTATCTGTTCAAGCAATGTTGATTTACCCTATAATTGAAAAAGATGGAGCAACCGATATTCGCAAATACAGGCCATTTGTTGGCAGAAGAAGTGACAAAGTCGCAATATACAAAAACCGCCTTCAAATAGTACCTGCAGGAGGTTTTGAAATGTATGAGCGTAGCAAAAATGGATATAATATCAGATCCATCAAAAATAGCTTTAACCCTAAATTGGCATTGGATAGAGAGATTCTGGAGGAGCTTTTAAATGAAAAATCGTTTGATGGTAAGTGCGAAACTCCAGGAAAAGACAATGTCAATAATATTGTAGAGAATCACGAATTTATACAAATAATTGGCGACTCATTGGATTACAGCAAAATGCATGGTATTACTATTGATGTAGTCTATTTAAGACACGTATTCTCCTATATTATGGTATTGAAAGATTCTAATAAGTTTAGGGAATATCTACTATCTCATAAACTTATTCTCAACGATGAATTTTCGGCTACATTAGGCGGCGATATTTCCATTATAAATGATTTCTTTGAAAAAGAAGATTGTGTATCTCTTCCAGATAGCGCTGGTCTTGCTAAAATTTTTGTCAAATCAGACATCTATGAGGCACTAAAACTTATGGAAAAGGATATTTCTCTCGATTTGAAAACAGCATTGAAGCGTATAGAAGAAGATAAGAAATCAAAAACAATATAGCTCTCGCCACGAGGCGACTTGCGAATGCCGTCCGACGCAAAGGTTTCGGAGTGGTTGAAATAGAAAAACGGATTGGTTTCAATCCGTTTTTCTATTACCATAAACCATATCTACGATAAACAAGCAGCATACTTGGTATATGTAAGGAACTCGCTTATTACAGAGTTGCACAAACTCTATTCACTGCACTAAAAATCAGAGATGATTGAGGGTGTTCTCTGCAACCAAAAGAACAAATTTAATTAGACTGTCCAGAAGCGAAAATTGATTTTAAACAGATGAGAGCAAGGCTTGCAAAAAGCCCGAGGCAGGGGAATACTTAGCGTATTTTCCTGTCTCGGGACTTTTTGTATAACGCAGCTATCGCTGCTTAAAATCAATTTTTCTTTGGTTTGGGAGCAAGAATCATATTCATCTTCTTACCCTCCAACTGTGGCATAACCTCAACCTTTGCAATCTCTTCGAGAGCCTGCGCAAAGCGGAGGAGGAGAATCTCTCCCTGCTCCTTGAAGACGATGCTTCGACCACGGAAGAATACATAGGCCTTAACCTTTGCACCCTCCTTGATAAAGTTCTCGGCGTGACGCAACTTGAAGTTGAAGTCGTGGTCATCGGTCTGCGGACCAAATCGAATCTCCTTGATTACAATCTTAGTCTGCTTCGCCTTAATCTCCTTCTGCTTTTTCTTCTGCTGATAGAGAAACTTCTGGTAATCGACAATGCGACATACCGGAGGTTGCGCGTTAGGCGAAATCTCCACGAGATCCAACTCCATCTCGTCTGCGAGCTGCAGAGCCTTCGAGATAGGTACAACGAGGTTTGGCTCGACATTGTCGCCTACGATGCGGACAGTGTCGGCTGTAATCTCTTCATTTATTCGATGTGGGTTCTCCTTCTCGGGACGGCGGCCGCGAGGAGGAAGGTTGCCCGGACGAGCTCCTGCCGGGCGTGGCGTAAACGGTTTAAATCCTGCCATTAGCTTTCAGCTAAATTAAAAATTAAAAATGTAAAGTTAAAAATTTATTTCATTCTGCATTTTGCATTCTGCATCTTGCATTTTATATTGCTTCAATCTCCTTTGCTACGAGGTCTGACATATATTTTGCATACTCTTCGAGCGTCATCGAGCCCTTATCGCCCTCGCCCTGTGCGCGGACAGAAACTGTGCGCTCGGCAGCCTCCTTCTCGCCAACAATCAAGAGGTAAGGGATACGCTTCAACTCGTTATCGCGAATCTTACGACCAATCTTCTCGTTGCGGTCGTCAATCTGCGCACGAACATCGCGCTCGTTCAAGAATGCGACAACCTCCTCGGCATATGCGTTATACTTCTCCGATATAGGGAGTACAACTGCCTGATCAGGAGCGAGCCACAATGGGAACTTACCTGCGGTATGCTCCAACAATACTGCCACAAATCGCTCCATCGAGCCAAATGGCGCACGGTGAATCATAATTGGGCGGTGGAGTTTGTCGTCAGCACCCTTATAGGTCAAGTCGAAACGCTCAGGGAGGTTGTAATCGACCTGAATAGTTCCGAGCTGCCAGCTACGACCAAGAGCATCCTTAACCATAAAGTCGAGCTTAGGACCGTAGAATGCAGCCTCACCATACTCAACTACTGCGTTCATACCCTTATCCTTACAAGCCTGAATAATTGCCGACTCAGCCTTCTCCCAATTCTCGTCAGAGCCGATATACTTCTCCTTGTTGTTAGGGTCGCGCAACGAAATCTGTGCTGTATAGTTGTCGAACTTCAAGGTCTTGAAGATGTAGAGAACAATATCCATAACCTTCTCGAACTCCTCCAACAGCTGGTCTGGGCGAACGAAGAGGTGTGCATCATCCTGCGTAAATGCACGCACACGGGTCAATCCGTGCAACTCACCCGACTGCTCGTAGCGACAAACAGTACCAAACTCTGCCAAACGAACAGGGAGGTCCTTGTACGAGTGTGGCTTGCTGCGGTAAATCTCGCAGTGGTGAGGGCAGTTCATCGGTTTGAGCAAGTACTCCTCGCCCTCGATTGGGGTATGTATTGGCTGGAACGAATCCTTGCCATATTTTGCATAGTGTCCCGAGGTGACATACAAGTCTTTATTTCCAATCGGTGGTGTAATTACAGGCTGATAGCCATACTGCTTCTGAATCTTACGCAAGAATCGCTCCAAGCGGTCGCGCAACTCGGCACCCTTTGGCAACCAGAGTGGCAAACCCTGACCTACGCGCTGCGAGAAGGTGAACAACTCCAACTCCTTTCCCAATTTGCGGTGGTCGCGCTTCTTTGCCTCTTCGAGCAGTGCGAGATACTCATCGAGCATCGACTTCTTCGGGAACGAAACGCCATAGATACGGGTGAGCATCTTATTCTTCTCGTCACCACGCCAATATGCGCCCGCTACCGAGGTCAATTTTATAGCCTTGATATGACCTGTGTGTGGGATATGCGGACCACGACAGAGGTCAGTGAATGTACCATTTGTGTAGAACGAGATTGTACCATCCTCCAAGTCCGAAATCAACTCGCACTTGTACTCATCACCCTTCTCGGTGAAGGTTTTGAGAGCCTCGGCTTTCGACACCTCGGTGCGTACTAACTCCTCCTTCTGACGAGCCAACTCGGTCATCTTTGCCTCGATCTTTGCGAGGTCTGCCTCCAAGATTGGTGTTGGCGAATCGACATCGTAGTAGAAGCCCTGCTCGATAGCCGGACCGATACCGAACTTAATACCCGGATACAACGCCTGCAACGCCTCTGCCAAGAGGTGTGAAGAGGTGTGCCAGAAGGCGTGCTTGCCCTCTGCATCGTCCCACTTAAAGAATTTGATTGCGCAATCCTGCGACAATGCGTGCGACATATCAACGGTCGCACCATCTACCGAAGCAGCCAGACAGTCCGCAGCTAAACGAGGGCTGATACTCTCTGCAACTTGGTAGGCTGTTACCCCCTGCTCGAACTCACGAACCGAGCCATCGGGAAACGAAACTTTAATCATAATGCTTTTTAAGTTTTATAAATTGTTTATGTTTTGCGCCTTCACAGCTCCACAATCACGAGACGGATTACTGCTCAGTTGCGCGGTATTTTTTAGGGTTTTTAGTGTCGTTAGGGGCGTTAGGGGCGTTAGAGTCGTTAGAGAAAAAATACTCACTACTCGTTACTCGCTCCTCCCTTGCGCTGTTCTGCCTCCTGCAAGTCCTTCATCGACACATCTCTGCCCTTTTCACGCTCGAAGTGTTCGAGAGGGTTGCGACTCCAGTACTTATAATCGCTACGGCGGCGCACAATATCTATTGCCTCGTAAATCGCATTGCGCATCGACTGCGCATCTGCCAAATCCTTACCTGCAATATCGAATGCCGTGCCGTGGTCAGGCGAGGTGCGAACAATATTCAATCCTGCTGTAAAATTCACTCCATCAGGCGACAACGCCTTGAATGGCGCAAGTCCTTGGTCGTGATACATTGCGAGTATTGCATCGTATTTCTTGTATCCTCCACCCGCAAACAGACCATCTGCCGCCATTGGTCCAAATGCCAAAACACCTTGATTTGCCGCCTCTTGCACCGCAGGGCGGATAATCTGCTCCTCCTCCGAGCCAAGCAGTCCTCCATCTCCGGCATGAGGATTGAGCGATAAAACCGCAATACGAGGCTCTACAACCCCGAAATCCTGCTTCAAAGTTTGACGCAACGCCACAAGCGAAGCGGTAATCTTCTCTGCCGAGAGCGACTCGGCAACCTTATCGACAGGAATATGCACCGTCTGCAACGCTACACGCAACACATCGCTGCACATAATCATCATCGGCTCGCCCTCTGCCTTCGAGGCAAAATACTCGGTGTGCCCCGTAAAGCCAAAGCCGACCTTCTGCATCGACTCCTTGTTTATCGGAGCTGTAACCACCGCAGCCAAATCGCCTGCTACAAGGTCAGAGCTCGCCTTTTCGAGCGCATCTAACGCCTGCTTTGCCGACTCCTCGGTAGCGCGACCTGCCTCGATGCGGGTATCTTTCGAGCCACACTCCACAAGGTTTATTTTTCCCCTGCGAGCCTCGGCCGCCGAATTGCAGATATTAAAGTGCAACGATTCCACACCCTCTAAACCACGAGTATAGAACTCAGCTATATGTTTGGCACCATAAACAACAGGGGTAAACAACTCGACTATCGAAGGATGCGACAATGCCTTTATTATCACCTCCCAGCCAATACCATTCGTATCGCCCTGTGTAATGCCTATTTTATGCTTATATTCCGACATGTGTTCTATATAACTTCTTTAAGGGTACAAAGTTATAAATTTTCCAAATAAAAACTACTGATTGCTCTTTTTTTTTATAAAATAGCAACTTAAAGAGCCCGACTAACGAATGGAGTTGTTAGTCAGGCTCTATTTTTGTTGCAATTATGACCAATCTGTCTATTTCTCAAAAATATTAAATCTTCTCAAACGCGGATTTCGGCGGTCGAGCAACAGAGCCTCCAACAGTAGCAAGCCAAGCACCACCCACAAAATCCAATAGAACTGCTCGTTGTATTCATCGAAGCGAAGCGTTGAGAGTTCCGATTTCTCCATCTTTTCAATCTCGCCGACAATCTCCGACAAGCCAAACTCGGCATTCGAGGCACGAATATAGCCGCCATTGCCCTTCTCGGCAATCTGTTGCAGCAACTCCTCATTCAGGCGTGAAACGACCATTTCGCCCTTTTCGTCTTTGATAAATTCGCCACCAATCTGAATTGGCGCACCCTCGGGAGAGCCGATACCTATCGTAAATATGCGTATTCCACGCTCAGCAGCACGCTCGGCAGCAGCCAGAGCATCAGAGTCGTGCGCTTCGCCATCGGTGATAAGAATCATCACTCGGCTTGCCCCCTCACGCTGCGAGTAGGAGAGCGAAGCGAGATCTATTGCATCGGATACATCTGTTCCCTGCACCTCGACAAGCGAAGGCGAGAGTCGTTTAGCGAAACTGCGAGCCATTCGATAGTCGGTCGTGATAGGTAACTGCACCTTAGCCTCGCCTGCAAAGACTACCACGCCCACGCGGTCCTGCTTCATCTGCGAGAATAGTTTGTCGATGGCGTAGCGAGTTCTATCCAAGCGATTTGGCGTAAAGTCCTCCGCCAACATCGAGTTCGACACATCTATCACAAACATCATCTCCACGCCTTCCGCCTTCTCCTCGCGCAACTTTGCGCCAAATTGAGGTCGTGCAGCAGCAAAGACTAGGGCTGTAAAGGCGGTAGCGAAGAGTATAAATTTGGCATGCACACGCCACGAAGAGACATCGCGCAAGAGCGATTTGACAGTTGCAATATTACCGAAACGGCTCAAATTGCGCCTACGCAGTTGCAAGACTACCGCAAAAGCGATAATCATCACAGGCACCAAAGCAAGGAGCCACAATAGATGCGGGTTGGCAAATCTGAACATTACGGTATGCGTTTTAATACTATATACTTAACCAAAAATTCCAACACGAGCAGAGCAATAGCCACCAAGACATAGATGAGATACTCCTCGTGAACATGGGTAATATCAAACTTCTCGACCTTCGACTTCTCCATCTTGTCAATCTGCTCGTAGATGCGCTCCAACGATAGTTTATCCGTAGCACGGAAGTACTCGCCACCCGTCTTTTCGGCTATCTCACGGAGCATCTTTTCATCAATCTCAACCTTCATATCCACGGTATAGACCTCACGACCTCGCTCGTCAAATACGGGATAAGGGGCTGTACCGTTGCGACCTACACCGATGGTATAGACCTTAATTTTCTGCTCCTTGGCAATATCGGCAACTGTAAGCGGAGCAATCTGCCCTCGGTTATTCACTCCATCGGTCAGGAGTATTATAACTTTCGACTTCGAGTCGCTTTCACGCAAGCGATTGACTGCCGTTGCCAAGCCGTTACCTATCGCTGTACCATCTTCCACCACTCCACTACGCAGGCGACCGAGCAGCGTTTGCAACGATGATTGGTCGGTCGTGAGAGGGGTTTGGGTAAATGCCTCGCCCGCAAAGACCACCAAGCCGATGCGGTCGCCCTGACGATTGGCAACAAATTGCGATGCAACCTCCTTTGCCGCAGTTAGGCGGTCGGGCTGAAAATCGCGAGCAAGCATCGAGCCCGAAATATCGACCGCCAAGACAATGTCGATACCATCTGTTTCGGTCTTTGTTTCGTGCTCTACGGATTGAGGTCGTGCCGAGGCGATAATAATCAGCGTAAGTACAGCCGTGCGCAATATGGCAGGCAGATGACGCAGATAGTAGCGCACCGTGCGTGGTGCTTGTCGCAGAGAGTCGGCAGACGATATAACTATCGAGGCTCCGCCCTGCATCGAGCGCCATACATAGTATGCCGCATAGAGGGGAACAACCACCAATAGCCACAATATTTTTGGATTTGCAAACTCCATACTCTACCTCTGTTCTACCAATTTTTACTACCTCGAATAAGTACTCCCGCCTTCTCTTTCAGTTTATCCTGCGTCTTATCCTCCTCAGCTTGTATAGCCTGCAACAGTGCCTCCTGCTGTTCCGGAGTCATAGCACCCTCCGAGCGTTGCTCGCCCTGCTGTTGTTTCTCTTTGCTATCTTGGTTTTGAGGTTGTTGCTGTTGCTGGTCTTGTTTATTCTCGTTCTGCTTATCTTGCTGATTTTGTTGGTTTTGTTGCTTATCTTGATTTTGGTTCTTATTATCCTGATTTTGGTCTTGATTCTGCTGTTGCTGCTCCTGCTGCTGAATCAATCGCTTGGTGAAAGCGTAGTTAAACTTCGCATCTTCATCGTTCGGGTTGCAACGCATCGCCTGACGATACGAGGATAACGCCTCCTTATATTTCTGCTGTGCGAACTGCGTATTTCCCAAGTTGTACGCCACCTCGCCACGCTCCAACTCAGTGCGAGTTGTGTCGTTCACTATGCCCAACAAGGTCTTCTCCGCCTTATCGTATCGCTCGGTGCGATAGAGCGCTGAGGCAAGGTCATACTTCGCCTCGAAAGAGGTCGAGTCGTGCTGTAATGCTCTCTGGTAGCTATCCACACTCTTCTCGAACTGCTCTCGCTTGAATTGGCGGTTACCCTTACGCACCAACCCTCGCTCCTTCATCATCTGTGCCGATACCTCGCCACAAACGAAAAGAGCCAAAAGAGCAACAACGAAATATTTTATAGTTCCTCTCATTTTTGCTCCTCCTTCTCGTTTTTGGTTGGCTCGTCTTCCTCCTCTGCGACAACCTCCACAGGCTTGGTGTTCTCCACAAAGTAGAACGCCTTGTCGAAGGCGAGTTCATTCTCCTCTGCCTCGGGTGTTGCCTTGGCAAACTTCACAAGGTCGGCATCACGCAACACCGCAAGCAGATTCATCTTCTGCTTCTCCTCTATATCTATGCCGCGCAGCGAGTCGGCAATCTCATCGGTGGTCATCTCCATCGCTCCCACCTCGAAGCGACCTGCAAGGTAGGTACGCAGAATATCGCTCAACCCCGAATAATACTCCTTGTGCTTATTGTTCTGCCACAACTTCTCGTTGCGCAACTTTTCGAGTGCTTCGATAGCCACAATATGCGCAGGTACAGGAGGTGCAGGTTTGAACAAATCCGAGAGGTGTTTTCCTCGTTTATGCAGATAGCGCACCAGCAGGTAAATAACACCCGCCAACAACAGAGCCACCGCCAATGCAATACCGAGATAACCTCCAAACTCCGCAAAGCGCAATTTCAAGGTCATCTGTGGTTTCAAATCGCGCACAGTGGTCATTGTGGAGTCAATCTGAAAGGTTTTTACAACCAACTCCTCCTCTCGCTCGGCAAAGAGCGTATCGACTATATTTTTGTCGAGATACAACGCTTGCGCCCTGCCCAACTTGTAGATACCCTCATCGTAGACTGCCATCTCGTAGCGTTTGCGAAGGCGTACCCTGCGCCCCTCTTTCGAAACAGTATCCGGAGCAAAGTCGTTGATAACCTCAATGCTCGGCTCTTGTTGCTCTGCCCCTTCGGGTGCATTTTGGGTAAAATCAAATATCGGGAATACAATGTGTTGCATCACATCGGCATCAACCTCGATAGTGAGGGTTACCCTATCGCCAATCATAACTGTATCGGCAGAGATGTGCGAGGTGATGGTCGGTGTCGATTGTGCCACCGCCATACCGCCTGCAAAAAGTGCCGATACATATATTATTATGTAGCGCAAAAGTTTCATCGCTGTTTGAACAATTTTATCAGTTCGGCAACATAGTCCGAGTCGGTCGAGATATCGGCAATATCGATGCGATTATGCAACAACAACTCTCGTGTTCTCTCCTCTCGCTCCGTCCACGCTTTGGCATAGTGGTCACGCACCGCCTGCGATGCAGTATCTACCCACACCTT
The DNA here is from genome assembly GCA_045537095.1 of Alistipes sp. Lineage (GTDB taxonomy): Bacteria > Bacteroidota > Bacteroidia > Bacteroidales > Rikenellaceae > Alistipes. Next base: position 2,189 of record JAZSOV010000082.1, on the reverse strand, counting down.
GCGAGCAGTTTCCGCATCTTGCAACTCCACAATACCCACATCTGTCATCTCCCTCTCGCGAGGATCCGAAACTTTCAAGGCGATAATATCGTGGCGTGCAGAGGCGATTTTCAAGGCATCGTTCAACGCCTCGTCATCGCGCTTAGAGTTCAAAAAGTCGGACAACAAAAACGCCGTGCAACGCTTCTTGTTTACACCCGTAAGGTAACGCACCGCCTCCGAGATAGCCGTACCATTTGACTCCGGCACAAAGCCCACCAACTCGCGAATAATCATCAAGATATGGCTGCGCCCCTTCTTCGGTGGGATAAACTTCTCGACCTTATCGGAGAAGAAGATGCAACCCACCTTATCGCCCGTCTGCGAAGCAGAAAAGGCAAGCACTGCCGCCAACTCTGTGATGATACTCTTTTTGAGGTAGTCCGTTGTACCGAACATTCGCGAGCCGCTGACATCGACCATCAACATCATTGTCAGCTCTCGCTCCTCTTCGTAGACCTTTATGTGCGGTTTGCGTGAGCGAGCCGTAACATTCCAATCGATATCGCGCACATCATCGCCAATGCGATATTCGCGCACCTCGGCAAAGGACATACCGCGCCCTTTGAATGCCGTATGATACTTTCCTGCGAAAATCTCATTCGACAAACCTCGTGTCTTAATCTCGATTTTTCGGACACGCTTCAGGATATCGTTCTCGGTCTGCTCCACGCTACGACAGGTGCGTTTTAAGGCACGATTACATTATTCAAAATCTCGGTGATAATATCCTCCGAGGTAATATTCTCCGCCTCTGCCTCGTAGGTCAAGCCGATACGGTGACGCAAAACATCGTGACATACCGCACGCACATCCTCAGGAATAACATATCCACGGCGGCGGATAAATGCGTATGCTCGTGCAGCCTTTGCCAACGAGATACTTGCACGCGGCGAGCCACCATAGGCAATCAGCGACTGTAACTTTTCGAGGTTGTAGGCTGCCGGCTCACGGGTTGCAAAGATGATATCCACGATATACTTCTCAATCTTCTCGTCCATATATACATCCTCAACCACCTTGCGTGCCTTCACGATATCCTCAGGGGTGATAACCCTATTCGGCTGCGGCATACCCGCACCCGAGAGATTCATACGAACAATATCGCGCTCCTCCTCACGCTTCGGATAGGAGATTTTTGCCTTCAACATAAAACGGTCAACCTGAGCCTCAGGGAGTGGGTATGTACCCTCCTGCTCCAATGGGTTTTGGGTAGCCAACACGAGGAATGGCTCAGGTAACTTGTAGGTGTTGTCGCCGATAGTAACCTGTCGCTCCTGCATCGCCTCCAAGAGTGCCGACTGCACCTTTGCAGGGGAGCGGTTAATCTCATCTGCCAACACAAAGTTCGCAAATACAGGTCCCTTCTTCACAGTGAAATCCTCCGCCTTCTGCGAGTAAATCAGAGTACCCACAATATCGGCAGGGAGCAAATCCGGCGTAAACTGAATACGCGAGAAGTCGGCATCTACCGCCTTTGCCAAGGTTGTGATTGCCAAAGTCTTTGCCAAACCCGGAACACCCTCCAACAAGATATGTCCGTTGGATAAAAGACCAATCAAAAGTGTATCGACAAGGTGCTGCTGACCGACAATCACCTTGCCCATCTCTGTACGCAGAGTATCCACAAAGAGGCTCTCACGCTCGATGCGCTCGTTTAACTCTTTGATGTTGATAATGTTATCACTCATATATCTTTTCGGTTAATTTTTGTCGTAATAACTTAACGCAATGTTTTCTTGTTTATTGTGCCTGCTCCTCCTGCTCTTTGCGCAGACGAAGGAAACAGTGGCGACAAACAGGCTCGTAGGTGTCCTTCTCGCCAAGCATAACGAGTTTCTCGCTCTTTGCCAAGCGGTGCGAATGTTGTGCAGGGTTGCCGCAATGTACGCAGATGGCATGAACCTTATCGACATACTCCGCAATAGCCATCAACGCAGGCATTGGACCAAACGGCTTGCCGAGGAAGTCCATATCAAGGCCTGCCACGATAACGCGCACACCACGATTTGCCAACTCACGGCATACATCGATAATGCTGTCATCGAAGAATTGCGCCTCATCGACACCTACAACATCGACCTCCGAAGACATCAACAAAATCTGTTGGGGCGACTCTACGGGCGTGGAGCGAATCGAAGAGTGGTTAT
>JAZSOV010000112.1:0-9089 GCA_045537095.1 Alistipes sp. | reverse complement strand
GGCTTGAACTATGGCGTTGAGTTTACCGGTGGTCGTACATTCGTAGTTCGTTTCGACCAGAATGTATCGGCAGAGCAGGTTCGTGGTGCTTTGGAGAATGCCTTTGTAGAGGGCGATGCTGCAACTACTTCGTTGGAGGTTAAGCAGTATGGCGCAGAGAACCAGATGCGTATCGTTACCCAGTACAAGTTCGACGATACTTCGGAGGCTACAACCGAGGAGGTTGAGACTATCCTCTACAACGCCTTGAAGCCACTCTACACTTACGATATTACTCTTGATGGCTTCCGCAATACACAGGACGATGTTAATGGTATTGTTTCTGCCGATAAGATTGGTCCTGCTATTGCGAAGGATATGACTATGGGAGCAGTATTCTCGTTGCTCTTTGCTCTTATTGCAATCAGTCTGTATATCGTATTCCGTTTCCGCAAGTGGCAGTGGGCTGCTGGTGCAACTCTTGCACTCGTACACGATGCCTTTATGATTATCGCAATGTTCTCTATGTTCTATTCGGTTATGCCGTTCAACTTGGAGATTAACCAGGCATTTATCGCTGCGATATTGACAATCATCGGTTACTCTATCAACGATACTGTGGTTATTTTCGACCGTATCCGTGAGTACCTTACTCTCTATCCAAAGCGTGATACTGTATCGACTTTGAATGCAGCACTCTGCTCGACATTGATGCGTACATTGAATACTTCGGGTACAACTCTCGTAACCCTCTTGGCAATCTTCATCTTCGGTGGTGAGACTATCCGTGGATTTGTGTTCGCATTGCTCATTGGTGTTGTAGTGGGTACCTACTCGTCGTTGTTTATTGCAACTCCGCTTGCATACGACATGCAGCGCAAGCAGTTGAAGAAGTAAAGATATTCAACTCTACAAGTGAGAGCCGATGCTAATAATAGTGTCGGCTCTTTTTTGCTTCTAACCTTAAAAAATCGTTAAATTAAATTTAAGAAATCGTTAAATCAATCTCTTTGGCATGATACCTATTATAATAAGTAGTGATGATTCTGGCATCAATTATGCCGTTAGTACTTGTTCGCAAGGGGCGTTTATCGCGTGTGGCAGGTGCGGTGATGTTCGCAATGTTTGTGGCATACAATGCATACCTCATTTATAACATATAACCTAAAATAGTATAGTATGATACTTCAAATTCTAACCCTGCTTGGAGCCCTCGGAATGTTCCTCTATGGAATGAATCTGATGAGTTCCGGCTTGCAGAAGACCGCAGGAGGTCGAATGCGTGCAATTCTTGGCTCGCTGACATCTAATCGTTTCAAGGGTGTACTTACCGGACTTGGCATTACCTCTGTAATCCAATCTTCGAGCGCTACTACCGTTATGGTTGTAGGCTTTGTAAATGCCGGTTTGTTGGCGTTGGAACAGGCTATTGGCGTAATTATGGGTGCCAATATCGGTACTACGATTACGGCATGGCTTATCTCGTTGCTCGGTTTCAAGGCGGATATCTCGATTTTTGCCGTGCCATTGATGGCGGTAGGATTCTTGTTGAGCCTTTCAAAAATCGAAAAGCGCCGCAATATCAGCGAGTTTATCATCGGTTTCTCGTTGTTGTTCCTCGGCTTGTCGCTGATGAAGAACTCGGTGCCCGACTTGCAACAGACACCTGAGGTCCTATCCTTTATTAAGACATGGTCGGGCTTCGGCTTTGGCTCGGTGCTTATCTTTTTGGTGTTCGGTACTGTGCTGACACTTGTGTTGCAATCTTCGAGCGCAACAATGGCACTTACGCTGATTATGCTCAACCTCGGCTGGTTGCCATTCGAGATGGCTGCTGCGATGGTGCTTGGCGAGAATATCGGCACTACCATCACCGCAAATATCGCTGCTGCGGTGGCAAATACTAACGCCAAGCGTGCAGCTTTGGCGCATACCCTATTCAATCTCTTTGGTGTTGTTTGGGCATTGGCTCTCTTCAAGCCTTTCACATCGCTTATTGGACTTATTATTGAGGCTATGGGCTATCCAAACCCGATGGAGATTGTTCACGACACCTCCAAGTCGCTCGGCGGAGATGCTTCGATTTCGGCACTCTATGGTCTTTCGATGTTGCACACCCTCTTCAATACCTTCAATACCTGCATTTTGATCTGGTTTGTACCTCAGATTGCCAAGATTGTAACTTGGGCTATCAAACCGAAGAAGGAGCAGGAAGACGATACCGTTCGCCTCAAATATATCGATGCCGGACCTATGGGAACAGCAGAGTTGGCTATCGAGCAGGCAAAGAACGAAACTATCCACTTCGCAAATATACTCCGCAACGAACTCGGATATATCAAATCGGCTATTCACGCCACCACCGAGGCGGACTTCGAGTTTTATCGTGGCAAACTCGTCAAGTATGAGGAGATTTCCGACCGTATAGAGTACGAAATAGCCGCCTTCTTAAACTCCCTCCCACAAGACTCTATTAGCGAGAAAACCCGTGCGCAGTCGAAGGCCTTATTCAAGATTATTGGCGAGATGGAGAGCCTTGGCGATTCAGGCGAGGCTGTGAGCCGAATCCTCTCCCGCCGTAACGAACATGGCAAACGCTTTACCGACAAGAGTGTCGAGAAGATTGACCAAATGCTCCAACTCCTCGATAACGCCTATGCCGTAATGATTGCCAATCTCGAAAATGGTTTCGATGGCACACCTGATGTCCGCCTTGCTGTCGAGGCGGAGGTCGAACTCAACGAACTTCGCAATCGCCTTCGCGAAGAGGAGATTCGCAATATCGATGAGGGCAAGGAGTCTTATACATCGTCTGTATATTACATAGACCTTATCTCCGAAATCGAACGAATGGGAGATTATATCATTAACATCTCCCAAGCCCTATAAGACTGTTTTGAACGGTGAATTTTGCACCGTACTTCGATAAGCGAGTTCCTCACATACGATTAGTATGCTGCGGACTCGCTTTCTTGTTTGGCACAAAATTCCCTCGCTCAAAACAACCTTATAATAGCCTTGCAACCCCCTCCTTAAAATCAATTTTACTGTTTGTGCATGATGCTGCGCAGTGGGCTTCTTGTGCGCCTTGTATTTGCCTCCTTAAAATCGATTTTACTATTTGATAATGTATGCTGCGCACTCGGCTCCTTGTTTGCCTTAATCCCTCTTCGAGGGCTTTTGCCTGCTCTCGCTCGGCATAGTCTGTAAACAGCCTCTACCTTCGCTTACTCGCAGCCTTGCAACCACCTCCTTAAAATCGATTTTACTGTTTGTGCATGATGCTGCGCACTCGCTTTCTCGTTTGGCACAAAATTCCCTCGTTCAAAACAATCTTATAATAGCCTTGCTCTCATCTACTTAAAATCAATTTCCCAATCTCCTCAAAAATAATTTTGCATTTTGCATTTTGCATTTTGAATTATTTCATATCTTTGTGATATGAAAAGATTTCTTGCACTTTTGAAGGTTGGGGCGCAGAAGCTGCGCAAGTATATTTCGCCTGTATTTTTGGCACTTTTGGCCGTATCATTCACTTTGTGGTATATATCAAAGTTGAACTACACCTACACTACCGATTTTAATATAAAGGTTAAGGTCGATGGCGAGCGTATTGTTGTGCCATGTGTAGTCGAGGGTAAGGGTACAAACCTCTTTGGCTACGGTTTTTACACTTCGCGTAGAGTGAGTATACCCCTCTCGGAACTCAACTACGATATTATCGAGGAGCCTGCAACACCGGCGGAGGGTATGCCGACAGATTCGCTTGCCAAGGAGTATAAAGTGCGTATCTCGCCTATCTCAATGCAAGATGCTATCTCGGTGCGTTTCAGCGACTTGAAGATAGTGTCGGTGGGTGATTTTGATGATATTCCACTCCCTCAGAAATGATTAAAGTAGCCGTCTGTGGAGGTATTGGCAGCGGCAAAAGTACCGTCTGCCAAATGTTCGCAGAGCGTGGTGTTGCGCTCTACGACTCGGACTCGCGTGCCAAGGCGTTGATGAACGAGTCAGAGGAGTTGCGCAAGGCTCTTGTTGCCGAATTTGGCGAGGAGTGCTACACGGGTGGCGAACTCAATCGCCCATATCTCGCCAGCCGAGTGTTCGGCTCGGAGGAGCAACTCGCAAAACTCAACTCCATTGTTCACCCTGCCGTAAAGGCGGATTTCCTGCGTTGGGCAGAGGAGCAGGAGGGCGATTTCTGCATCTTGGAGTCGGCGATTTTGTTCGAGTCGGGCTTTGATGCGGTGGTGGATAAAACGGTGGCGGTATTGGCACCTCTGCCGTTGCGTATAGAGCGAGCGATGCAGCGTGATGGCGCAAGCCGTGAGCAGATAGAGACGCGTGTCAAGGCGCAGATGAGCGATGACGAGTTGGTTGCGCGGGCGGACTTTGCGATAGTGAATATCCATCTCGAAGATGTCGAGAAAGATGTTGCCGAGTTGGCGTATCGCTTCAAGATGATGAATAATGAGCAATCTCGATAATATATTGTGGCAGAGGGGTGTTATGGCGATTGTGAACGCCACGCCCGACTCGTTTTATGCCTCTTCGCGCACGCAGTCGCACAAGGCTGTGGCGGAGCGAGTAGAAAAGGCGCTGAACGAGGGTGCTGCGATTTTGGATATTGGCGGTTACTCCTCACGCCCCGATGCCGAAGATGTATCGGTCGAGGAGGAGTGGCAGAGGGTTGAAATGGCACTGTCGGCTGCTCGTGATGTGTCGGGCGATGCGCCTATCTCGATAGATACCTTCCGTGCCGAGATTATCCGCCGAGCCACCGACCGCTTTGGCGAGGTTATCGTAAATGATATTACGGCTGGCGTAGGCGACAAGGATATGCTTACAACGGTGGCGGAGCGCAAACTGCCCTATATTGCGATGCACATGCGCGGAACACCGCAGACGATGCAGCAGCAGACTGAATACAACGATGTTGTTGCGGAGGTGGTAGCGGAGTTGCAGGAGCGATTATCGGCAATCGACAAGGCTGGCATAGAGCGCAGTCGTGTAGCGTTAGACCCCGGCTTTGGCTTTGCCAAGAGGGTGGAGCAGAACTACGAACTCCTTGCAGGGCTACACTGCTTGAAGGAGTTAGGGCAACCGCTGTTGGTGGGCGTATCTCGCAAGTCGATGATTTACAAACCTCTCGGCATAACCCCCGATGAGGCGTTGTCGGCTACGCAGGCGGTCCATTGGGAGGCGTTGCGACAGGGTGCTACACTGCTCCGAGTACACGATGTTGCCGAGGCAGTGCAGACGATAAAACTTTACGAAAAATTCAACCAAAATGATAAAGGTTTCTAATATCGAGAAGTCGTTTGGCGACTTGAAGGTGCTGCGAGGCGTTTCGCTCGAGGTCAAAAAGGGCGAGATTGTATCGATTGTCGGTGCGAGTGGCGCAGGCAAGACAACCCTTTTGCAGATTATCGGCACACTCCTTCCTGCCGATGGTGGCGAGGTGGAGATTAACGGCACAAAGCTCTTTGCGCTCAACGAGAAGCGCACGGCAGAGTTCCGCAATCGCCATATCGGCTTTGTCTTTCAGTTCCACAACCTCCTGCCCGAGTTCTCGGCGTTGGAGAATGTGATGATGCCGGCACTTATTGGCGGAGCAAAGCGCAAGGAGGCGAGGCAGAGGGCTTTGGAGTTGCTTTCGGCAGTCGGTTTGTCGGAGCGAGCCGATCATAAACCGGCACAGTTGTCGGGCGGTGAGCAACAGCGAGTTGCCATTGCGAGGGCGTTGATGAATAAGCCTTCGGTGCTGCTTGCCGATGAGCCTACGGGCAACCTCGACACTCACAACCGCGATGAGATTCAGCGACTGCTGTTCGAGGTGCGTGAGATGTTCGGACAGACGATAGTTATGGTTACTCACGATGAACGATTGGCGGAAATGGCTGACCGTAAAATAGTTATGAGCGATGGAGCGATACTCTAACCTTTCGCACGAGGAGTTGCATGACCTGCTCGAAACGCTGCACGACCGCTACAACCGCCCCGAATTTATCGAGGCAGACCCTATAAGTATTCCCCACTCATTTGAGCGTCAAGAGGATAGAGAGATTGCGGGCTTTCTCGCAGCGACTATTGCGTGGGGCAACCGCAAGGCGATAGTCAAGAGCGCGCGCCGTATGGTCGAGATGATGGATAATGCACCGTTCGACTTTACGATGAACGCCTCGGCAGAGGATTTGCAACCGCTTTTGCGCTATGTTCATCGCACCTTCAATGGTCAAGATTTTACCGATTTTATTTTAGGTTTGCGACACCTCTGCGGTAAGTGGGGTAGTGTTGGCGAGGCAGTGCAGGGGCTCTACGAGCGTGAAGGCTCAATTCAGCGAGTGCTTGCCGAGTTGCGCCGAGAGTTTTTCGAGGTGGAGCACTGTCCGCACTGCGAGAAACACCTCTCCTCAATTGCAAAGGGGGCATCGTGCAAACGCCTGAATATGTATTTCCGCTGGTTTGTGCGCCGAGATAACCGAGGTGTAGATTTTGGAGCGTGGCAACGCATACCGACATCGGCTTTGTACTTGCCGTTAGATGTCCATACGGGCAATATGGGTAGGGCATTAGGTCTGCTCACTCGCAACTCCAACGATTGGAAAGCGGTCGAAGAGATAACCTCCTCCCTCCGCAACCACGATGCGGAGGACCCTGTTAAATACGATTTCGCGTTGTTCGGGGCAGGGATAGAGGGATTCCTCAAATAACGGAAAACGGAAAGCGGAAAACGGAAAACTATTGCCGAGCAGAACAAACTGCTCGGCTTTTCAGTTAGATTAGTGAATATAGTGAGATTAGTGAGTTTAGAGGTTTTGCTAAACTCATAAAATTCTCTAATTTCTCGAAATTCCCTAAATTCCCATTAAGCAGTCGCAGGCTGCGTTGTCTATCAAATCCTATTTTTGTCATTCGTTGCCATTTAATGCCATAGCTTGCAACAAAAACAGCCGAGCAAATCTGCCCGGCAGTTTGGTTATATTATTGTGCATTTAAGATTTTGATAATGCGCTTAAAATCGGATAGCCTTATATATGCGTGGCCCGCATAACCTTCTTTAAAAAAGGCGAAACCATCTACTCCGAACATAGGACGGCAAATTGCTTTAAAAGAGTGTCCACTATCATCTTTCATCGTATAATTCTGGTCAACAACATAGTTCTCTATAAACCAATTTAAGGAAATTTTGGCTTTTTCTAAAGATCCAAGATTTATAATCATCGTTTTGTCGAACTGATTGGTTGTGTTTAATGCCAAGTAGTATTCGAACTCTCCCTTAAATACCCATTTGTTAAGAGATACGCCAGCACGAGGTCCGTATATTGTGGTTGGTGAACTTGAAGAATGTGTCGCTTGAATTTGTGCAGTTGTTGTTGCGATAACGAATACTCCTAAAATTAATAAAATAAATTTTTTCATAATACTTTGATTTTATTAGTTAAACAATAAATGTCGTTGCTGTCAGATAGCAACCGCTTAACTAAAAAGAAGAAGCGTGGATATACACTTATTCTCAGAAGGGACGACCAAGTACCCATACACACATAAGCACAACCCACGCCATAAGGCGAGAGCATTTATTGTGCCTATTGCTGTGTGTAAATTTTGGTCGTTTTACTGAGTAAGCAATAGCCTAAATGCTATCAAATAAATTGCGTATTCCGCAATCCGATTACAAATTTAGAAATTATTTTTATTTTCTGCAAAGGGGCGGGGAAATAATAAGAGGTTATTAGTGGCAGTTAGGGGTGGTTAGAGGTTTTTAGGGTATTGCCGACACGCTAATAACCCCTAATATCCTCTAACAACCTCTAAATTTTTGTCGGCAAAACCATTTCAACTTTTAACTTTTAATTTTAATTTTGCATTCTGAATTTTGAATTTTGCATTCAGTTATGGCTGGTTTTCGTTTTAAGCAATTCTCTGTCGAGCAAGACGATGTGGCGATGAAGGTCGGCACAGATGGTGTATTGCTCGGTGCGTGGGCGGAGTGCGAGGGGGCAAGGCGCATCCTCGATATCGGTACCGGCACTGGCGTTATCGCCCTGCAAATGGCGCAGCGCAACCCTACGGCGCAGGTGCAAGCGGTCGAGATTGACGAAACCGCAGCCCGCAGAGCAAGAGCCAACTTCGACAACTCCCCTTGGGCGGAGCGTCTGCAAGTGACGCAGACCGCTGTGCAGGAGTTTGAGCCGACCGAGAAGTTCGACCTTATAATCTCTAATCCGCCATATTTCGTGGATTCGTTGCTGCCGCCCGATGCGAAGCGTTCAACGGCTCGCCATACCCACGACTTGACTTTTGAGGAGTTGGATAAGGCGGTCTGCCGATTGCTTGCCGAAAACGGCAAATTTGCGCTGATATTACCCGTAACAGAGTTTGAGAAATATCTGTCGCTCACGCAGTTACACCTTGTGCGCCGTTGCGATGTTCTCCCGGTAAAGGGTGGTGCAGTGAAGCGTGTTATGGGTGAATTTGCGAAGCACGAATCCTCCGAGATGAAGCGCGAAACCCTCGCCATAGAGGTTGAGCGACGCGGAGAATTTAGTGATGAGTACCGCACGCTGACAAAGGATTTTTATCTGAAATTTTGATAATCGCACGAAAAATCGTACCTTCGTGTGCTAAAAGTATAGAGATGAAGAGGTTGTTTTCACTTATTGCGCTTGTTGCGCTATCATTTTCGGTTATGGCACAGGATGTTGTTCGTGCCGGTTTGTACGACTCAAAGGGCAATGCGGTGCTTCTTGATAGGGAGCCTTGCATCGTAAGTGTTGAGTTGCGATATGTTGTTGAGGAGTTTACCCCCGGCGAGTATGCCCGCTATGCGCAGAAGTATCTCGGTGAGCGTGCCTCCTTGGCAGAGCGTAAGAGTGCCGAGTTGCTATCGGGTGTATTAACTCTTGGCAGAGCCGAGCAACAACAGTCAGCGAGCGAGGTGGCGACAAATGCTACACTCCCCGTAAATCGCCTCTCCCGCGAGTCTTTGACTATGGAGGAGCGTGCCAAGGAGAGTGCCGATATGATATTTTCGCTTCGCAAACATCGTATTGACCTGATTACGGGTGAGAAGTCGGATCGTAGCCATGTCGTTCTGTGAGCCAAGG
>JAZSOV010000114.1:0-1642 GCA_045537095.1 Alistipes sp. | reverse complement strand
CCGAGCGGCTCGGCATCTGGCTTCTGCAATACATAATTTACCACACCACGAAAATCTGCACCTTGTAATATCTTACCTATCATCTTTTATACGGCTTATCAGGTCATCAATCTCGCTTGCTAAATTGCGGTACTCTGTTCTTATGCCCACATAGCCTGCGGCATTAGCCTTGCGAGAAATTTGATTAAGGTTATTTGCCATACCTGTCAGTTTAAGGATATGCTGGAGGTGCTGTGGGCGCAATCGCTATCGCACTACCGAGGAGGCTGACGCTCGGCGTAGATACTCGCTCAAAGTAACACCTGCTCGGCGAGCCTTCTCCTTTAACAAAAAGTACTCTTTGGTAGCAAAGCGTACCGTAATTTTATACTTGCGTTTTTCAGTTGCCGCCATAGGTGGGCGACCTTCATTATTGCGATTCTTGATTGTTCTCATAGTGGTTACAGTTTTAGGTTAGACCATCGGGATTTCATAGTTTCTGTCCGACAGAAACACAAACTTGCTCTCCTACATCTTAAATCCTCGTTTCTGTTTCGCTACAACTCGTTTTCGAGGTTGTTGTGAGCGCAGATAATCGTTCAAATCCTTATGCCTACGATAAAAATCCGATTGGTCTATAACTTTGCTTTGGGGGCATAATCGCGCTATCTCGGAGAGTGCTTTTCGCCCTGCATAATCGTTATCCAAGAAGGTGTAGATGCTACGATGACGAGCCAAGAACGGCACTGCTTTTTGGATATTGGCAACCGAGTTTAATACTGCGATATTACAAGTTGGAGAATCGTTTCGCTTGATGGTTAGGTAGGATAGAAAATCCATAAAGCCCTCAAAGGCGAGTGCTTTATCGCTACCGTTGTCAATCGTTGCGATATGCTTCGGTGTGCTGCATCCTTTGAATCTCTCAGAGCGTAATTCCCAGCCGCCATAGTCATTACGAAAGCCGATGGCGAAGTAGTTGCGCTCACCAACAGAGTAATGCACCTCACGACAAAATTTCTTGGCAATAGAGGCGTCAATGGCGCGACTGTCGAGATAGTTCACGAGTGATGGATGGCGCAACGGATAGTCGCCTAATACCTGTAACCTATTCGGCAAAGTGTGTAAAGTTTGCGAAGTAACAAGGGTTGAAGTTGAAATATTGTCGTTTCGCAATCGCTCCACTGCCTGCTGAAAGTTGCACTTCTCTATCTCCATCACAAGGTCGATAATCGAGCCACCACGACCTACACCGAAGTCATACCACAGGTTCTGCGCGTAGTCCACCTTGAAACTCGCATCTTGCTCCTCACGAAGCGGTGAAAGATAGAATCCATAACGAGAGTTCTCCTGCTTGGGCGTGATACCTCGCTGTGCCAAAAAGTTACGAATTGGGATATGTTTGATGTCTTGAATTGTTCTCATAGCGGTATAGTATTACTATGAAAGAAGAATATATTTCTCTTTCACTGATTATCTTTTTATGGGGATGATTTGATTGAGAGCCGACTCTACATCGCTCTCACGGAAGAGTACACGCCCACCGATTTTGTGAGCGCATATTTTGCCACGATTAACCCAATCGGTAAGCGTCACAAGCGATATGCGTAGTCGCCGTGCCGTCTCTTGACGAGTGAGGTATTTTACATCTGATTTTTGGCGCAGA
>JAZSOV010000091.1:0-26208 GCA_045537095.1 Alistipes sp. | reverse complement strand
AATTACGAAAGTATATTAACTACTATAATAACGACCGTATTAAACTAAAATTAAACGGAAAGAGTCCGGTACAATACCGAACTCTTTACCTATAAATTCTTTTAATAATCTGTCCAACTTTTTGGGGTCAGTACAAATTTTTGAACACCCTATTATTGTTAGAAGTCGTATAACTCTGCGGATTAGAGCAATGCATCAATCTTAGCCTTCAAATCGGCCTTGTTGATTGCGCCTACATGCTTATCAACAACCTCTCCACCCTTGATAAATACGAGTGTAGGGATATTGCGTACGCGGTATGCTGCGGTGATATCATCGCACGAATCGACATCGCACTTACCTATATTCACCTGATCGGCATACTCCTCTGCCAACTCCTCAACAATTGGAGCAACTGCACGGCAAGGACCGCACCACTCTGCCCAGAAATCAATCACCAACGGCTTGCTGTCCGAGAGCAGAGCCTCATAATTCTCGTTTGTAATGTTTAATGCCATAATCTTAAATGTTTTTATTGGTTTACTGTTATTGAATATGTTAAATTATATTTCTCTATAAACTTATTCAGCTCCTGTGTCAGCGAGATACGATACTTGCGCGAGAGTGTGGTAAGGAAGATGCCCTCCTTTACATCCTGCAAAGAGAACTTCAACAAAGATTTGCCCTTCGAGGTTTTGGCCATAGTAGCCATCTCGTCAATAAACTCTCGCGTTATAAGCTCAGTAGGTATGTAGAGTTTGACCTCTCGCACCGCATCTCGCACATCCGAGAGTTGGGTTATCGAGGTAATCTTGAACTCCAACTCCTCAGGATTGGAGTATGGTCGCACCTGCACACGCCCCTGCATGAAGAGGAAATAGTCCTTAAACATTCGCGTACGGAACATCTCGTAATCCTTGCGGAAGAAGCGAAACTCCTTCGAACCATTGTAGTCCATAACTACCATCGAGCCGGCAGGTGTTCCATTTTTCAGATAGAACTCGCGCGTATCGGTAACAATACCCGCTACCGCAATCTCCTTGCCACGAAATCTTTCGAGTTCGTTAAGGTCGGCTAACGAGCACTTACAGAGCGACTCCGTAATCATCTTATACTCATCGAGTGGGTGCGCCGACAGATACATTCCTATCAACTCTTTCTCCTTGTTTAGGAGTTCGAGCATCACAGCATCGCCACGCACAGGAATTGAAGGCTTCTGTATATCGACAATGCCGCTATCGCCGCCGAATAGGCTCTGCTGGGCATTGTTGCGCTCCGACTGAATACGCGCTCCATAGCGCACCAAGGCCTCCACAAAGTTGCTCTCATCCTTCTCGTCAACCACAGCCATAAACTTTCCACGCGGGAAGTCGATAATAGAATCGAAGCCTCCCGACATTGCAATATTTTCGAAACACTTACGGTTGACAGTGGTGTAGTTGCATCGCTCGGCAAAGTCATAGATATCCTTGTAAGGGCCACCCTTCTCGCGCTCGGCAATAATCGAAGCCACGGCAGCCTCGCCCACGCCCTTGATTGCAGCCAAGCCAAAGCGAATATCACCCTTGTCGTTAGACGAGAAGCGCATCTGCGACTCGTTGATATCCGGCGAAAGAACGCTGATTCCCATACGGTTGCACTCCTTCATATAGAGCTCCAACTTCTCGATATTGCCGAGGTTGGCACTGAGCAATGCTGCCATATATTCGGACGGATAGTTGGCTTTGAGGTAGGCTGTTTGGTATGCAACCCACGAGTAGCAAGTGGCGTGCGACTTGTTGAAGGCGTACGATGCAAACTTAACCCAATCTTCCCAAATCTTTTCGAGAATCTTCTTGTCGTGTCCGTTGGCCATTCCACCCTTCAAGAACTTAGGTTTCAGCTCCATCAGCTTCGACAAGATCTTCTTACCCATTGCTTTACGCAGGGTATCGGCCTCGCCTCGCGTGAAATTGGCAAGCAGACGCGAAAGCAACATCACCTGCTCCTGATATACCGTAATACCATAGGTATCTTTGAGATACTTCTCCATAATAGGTATATCGTAGACGATAGGCGCGCGACCATGCTTTCGTGCGATAAAGTCCGGAATATAGTCCATAGGTCCCGGACGATAGAGGGCATTCATCGCAATCAAATCCTCGAAGACCGTAGGTTTCAAGTCGCGCAGATACTTCTGCATACCATCCGACTCGAATTGGAATGTTCCGAGCGTATGACCAGCACAATAGAGATCGTAGGTCTTTTTGTCGTCAATAGGAATATTGTCTATATCGACATCCACACCCTTGGTACGGCGGATATTCTCCACCGCATCTTTCATAATCGAGAGGTTCTTCAAGCCGAGGAAGTCCATTTTGATAAGACCTGTATCCTCGATTACCGAGCCTTCGTATTGCGTTACAAGAATCTTCTCGCCCGACTCCTTATCGTCAGCCGTTGAGACAGGCACCCAATCGGTGATATCATCACGACAGATAATTGTTCCGCAGGCATGAACACCCGTACCTCGTACATTGCCTTCGAGTTGGCGTGCATACTTTATCGTATCGCGCAATATAGGGTCGTCTGAGTTCTCGGCTTGTTGTAGTTCGGGAACGGCATTTATGGCGTTGGTAAGGTTAATTTTCAGCTGCTTATCCTTATCCTTTGGGTCGGTGATGCGGTCCGGGATAAGTTCGCACAGATGGTTCGAATCGGCAAGAGGTAGCTTCTGCACTCGGGCAACATCCTTCAAGGCCATCTTCGTAGCCATTGTGCCATAAGTGATGATGTGTGCCACCTTCTCCTTGCCATATTTCTTTGTTACCCAATCGAGTACGCGACCGCGACCTTCATCATCGAAGTCGATATCGATATCGGGCAACGAGATACGGTCGGGATTCAAGAAACGCTCAAACAGCAGGTCGTACTTGATAGGGTCTATCTGCGTAATGCCCAAGCAGTATGCCACTGCCGAACCCGCCGCCGAACCACGACCGGGACCTACCCATACGCCCAACTCCTCGCGTGCAGCGCGGATAAAGTCCTACACGATAAGGAAGTAGCCGGGAAATCCCATTGTTTTCATGATGTATAGCTCGAAGCGCAAACGCTCTTCCACTTCCTCCGAGAGAGGTGAACCGTAGCGCTTTGCAGCACCCTCCATCGCGAGTTTTGCGAGGTAATCCGCCTCGAACTTTATGCGGTACAACTTGTCGTAACCTCCAAGTTTTTCAATCTTCTTCTTTGCCGACTCCTCGTCCATCACCACCTCGCCATTCTCGTTGCGTGTGAACTCGTTGAAGAGGTCCTCCTCGGTAAATCGTTGGCGATACTCCTCCTCCGTACCAAATTCGGCAGGGATAGGGAATACCGGCATAATAGGGGCGTGGTCAATAGAATAACGCTCCACCTTATCGCAAATGGCAACTGTATTTTCGAGTGCCTCAGGATAAGCGGCAAATATCTCCGACATCTCTCGCGTGGTCTTCATCCACTCCTGCTTCGAGTAGAGCATTCGCTTCGGGTCATCGAGGTCCTTACCCGTACTCAAACAGATAAGGCGGTCGTGCGCCTCGGCATCACTCTCCTCCACGAAGTGGACATCGTTGGTGCAGACCAAACCGATATTGTGTTTGCGCGAGAACTCCACCAACTTCTCGTTTACCTTCAACTGCATAGGGTACGCCTCGTGGTTGGCACGCTCGACAGTAGCCTTGTGCAACTGCAACTCCAAGAAGTAATCCTCGCCAAAGAGATTTTTGTACCACAAAACAGACTCCTCCGCCTCTTGCAAGCGGTCGTCTTGTACAAGTCGTGGTATCTCGCCACCCAAACATGCCGAGCAACAGATAAGACCTTCGTGGTACTTCTCGAGTTCGCTGCGGTCTGTACGCGGACGACCATAGAAACCATCGGTCCAAGCCTTCGACACCAACTTGATAAGGTTTTTGTAACCCTTGAAATTCTTTGCTAAAAGTATAAGGTGATAACCTCCAAGGTCGGTTTTATCGTTCTTTTGATAGAGGGTGCGGCGAGCCACATAGACCTCACAACCGATAATCGGTTTGAAGGCAGGTGTGTTTTCCATCTCCACAACAATCTCACGAGCCTTTACCGCATCGAACGCAAACTCCTTCTGCATCGCTTCGAGGTCGGCGATAAGCGATGCGAGTCCTGCAAGTTGTTTTGTCTGCTCCTCGCTTGGCTCGAAATCTTTGTTTGCCTTTGTCGCCTGCTCGATTTGGGCTTTCAGTGCCGACTCTTCGTTCTGCTTCTCGGTAAGTAGCGATGCAAGGTTGCTATGCTCACCTTGGAGGGCAAGCATCTTATCGAGCAGTTTTTTCAAATCCTTCTCTCTGCCAGCCTTAGCTCCATTCACCTTACCGACATAGTTCATGAACTCCTTGATGGCGAACATGTTACCGTGGTCGGTGATGGCGATACCCGGCATACCGTCCTTGATAGCCTTATCGACGAGTTTTTTCACACTCGCCTGACCGTCAAGGAGTGAGTATTGGGTGTGAGTATGCAGATGTACGAAACCGCTCATAATATTCTCTTTCTTTGCTTACAAAGATAGACAATAAATTGATATTTGACAATTGATAATCGACAATTGTGGAAATTTTTAATTCTTAATTTAGTTAATAGGCCAATGGCTATATTTGGGCGTGGTTTTTGTTGTATGGTATCAAAAAAAGTTATAACTTTACAAAACAAATATCGGAGGTTTTATGCAAGTAGAGGAGTTGGTTGTGGTAGCCGAGTATAATAGTGCGGTAGAGGCGGAGATGGCGAAGAGCATCCTCGCATGCGCAGGCATACGCGCGCAGATAGAAAATGAGTATATGACAACCCTCTATCCCGGCGTTATACGCGCACGGCTGGTTGTTACCGAACGAGAATACAAGATAGCGATGGAGCTATTACGAATCAGAGAGTAGCAGTACAACACAGCTACTCTCTGACATTTTGCAAACTTCGAGGCTTATTGTGGTGCGATGATTTTTTCGCCTCCCCGCTTTACTCTTAGAAGAACACCATTGCCATCATTATATATGTCGGCAAGAGTATAATCAGCGAAAATTTGAAAATATAACCAAAGAATGACGGCATTCGTACACCATCGTTCTCGGCCACAGCCTTAACCATAAAATTGGGACCATTACCTATGTAGGTCATTGCACCAAACAATACCGAGCCGAGTGCAATGGCGGCAAGCATCTGCTCCGGTATGCCGGCCACAAGTGTTGTACCCTCCGCCATAGGCAGACCAGCCGCCACAGTATGGAATGCCACCGCCGTAGGTGCATTATCGAGGAATGAACTCAATGCCCCCGAAAAGAAGAAGAATTGTGAAGGGGTGCTAATGCCTAACGAGGCAGCATTCTCATTGAGATAGAGCAACGCAGGAGTCATCGTAACAAATATGCCGATAAACAAAATAGCAACCTCGGTAATAGGCTCCCACGAGAAGTGATTTTCGCGGCGCACACGCCTACGGGTTGAAATTATCGACAACAGCAAGATTGCAATCAACACAATCTCGCGCAAGAATGTTATATACCACGGTGCATCCTCGGCCGCCATAGCCGGAATTTGCGCAGGGTTGATAAATGCCACCGCAAGGAGTATTGCCGAGAGGTGAAAGAGGTTTACGGCACCTGAAAATGAGATTTTTATCGGCTCATCAGCCTCTCCTTCCGAGCGAGGGCGCACGCCCATTAGTTCTCGATGTCGCCAAATATAGGTGTCGATAACCACATAGGTTGCCAACAATACAGAACCTACGAAAGCCCACTGCGGAAAGAGTGTCTGAAACCACGAGAACTCTGCACCTCGCAGGTAGAGCAGGAACAACGGCGGATCTCCCAATGGAGTAAGCACCCCTCCACAATTTGCTACCATAGCGATAAAGAATAGGATGGTGTGTATTTTGTATTCGCGGTCGCGATTTATTTCGAGCAGAGGTCGAATAAGCAACATCGAAGCACCCGTAGTGCCGACAATCGAAGCCAAACCATATCCCACAAACATAATCGCTGCATTCACCACTGGTGTAGGTGTTGTCGAGTAGTGAATACGGATACCTCCTGTAACCACATATAACGCCGCCAAGAGTGCGATAAATGGGATGTAGTCGTAGAGCATTTGGTGTTTTAGGTTTTCGCCTAAGCCTACACGCGACAACATTATGGCGGTGGGTATGGAGATAATCAGTACAAAGATAAGTTTGTTGATATTTTTACCCCAGAAACGAGGTGCAATAAGCGGCATAAGCGCTATCGAGAGCAACATAACCGCAAAAGGGATTAAGAGATATGGTTCTATATTGTACATTTATGAAATTTGAAATTAACACCGTTAAACATCGCCCACGGTGATAACTCAAATTTCGAAGTTATACCGCAGAGCACTCTATTCCGAGGGCTCGTATCCTCTCGGCAATCTTATCGAGCTCCTCGCGCTCCACCTTCTGCAAGGTCTGGCACGGAGTAGCACGGTCTATCGAATAGACCATAACGCTGCGCGGTCGCAGATGCTCAACTACCGCAGCCCACGCCAAGAACTCTTGCTCTGTTGTATTATCAATGTGCGTACCATTATACTCTCCACGCAAGAACATTGTTTGTAGTATAAACTCTCCTTCAAACTTTGCGAGATGTTCAACTACCCTCTCCACCGAGTAGTTGCCACACGGCTTATTGATTATTTGAGCCGTAGTATTGAACGCAGAGTCGAGTTTCAAGATAGGATTATCCACCCTACGCAGGGCACGACAAACATCCTCGCGATGGAGTTGTGTGGCGTTGCTCAACACCGAAACCTTTGCTTGCGGAGCATACTTATCACGCAAGGCGATTGTGTCGTCAATAATACCCTCAAATTCGGGATGTATGGTCGGCTCGCCATTGCCCGCAAATGTTATCACATCGGGGAGTTGCTCCTCGCTCTGCATCTTCGAGAGCGTAGATTCGAGAGCAATGCGAATATCCTCACGCGCATTGAAACGAGGTCGCTCGGCGCGATTATCCTCGTTCCAACCACACTCGCAGTATATACAGTCGAAGTTGCACAACTTCGAGTGAAGCGGCAACAAGTTCACACCGAGCGAGATACCGAGTCGGCGCGAACGAATAGGACCATATATAATATCGGTAAACAACATCCGTCTTCGATTTTGCACAGCAAAAATAGTTAAAATTTTCGAATTTACATATCTCTTATTGGAAATAAGTTTATATATTTGTACTATATTAACTCACAAAATTTAAACCTAAACTATTATCTATGAAAAAATTTTTCTCAATTCTATTGATGGCACTGCTGACTACCTCAATAGCAATTGCCAAGCACACCCCTTTCCAAAAACCTTTGCAGGTATTTGAAGAGCTCGTAACGGCGGTGCCTACACCAACTCCCGTATTCAACAACGACCACTCGGCTGTAATGTTGATGTATGGCAATAGCCATATCCCAATGGCTGAGATGCCTATCGATGGCGGTCTTTTCTTGGCGACTGTACATGTAAACCCCGAAAAGTTCTGTCGCACACGCGAGAAGGGAAGCCACACCATCACCCTCAAACGAGTACCCGATGGTGACGAGGTAAAGGTTACCGGTATGAACGAAGGTACAATCATTCACGCAGTATGGTACCCTACCGGCGACAAAGTATTGATTTTCAACCGCGAGAAGGATGGTGTCTATCTATATTCGGCAGCAATGACAGATGGTGCAGCAAAGCGCATCAGCGACCGCCGCATCAACACTGTTGCTCGCAAGTTTGTATTGTGGGTTAATGACACCGATTTCCTCACTGCCTGCGTAGTCGAAGGCCGCGAGCCACTGACACGCCACCTCCCTACCGGCCCTGTCGTTCAGGAGTCGCTCGGCAAGAAAACACGCAAGAGAACAGCACAAGGCTACTTGCGCGATGAGTTCGACCAAGAGGCCTTCAAGTACTACTTCACTTCGCAGCTCGTGCGCTTCTCTCCTTCGGGCGAGCAGGTTATTGGCGAGCCTGCAATATATCGTACAATCAGCATTTCGCCCGACAAATCGCATTTGATGGTTTATCGCGTAGTGGAGCCATACGCTTACGACACAAAGTTTATGAGTCTCAAATCGAAAGTTACAATCGAGGATTTGGATGGTAATGTCGTAAAGCAGGTTAAGAGCCGTGGTAACTTACATTGGCGAGCAGACAAGCCTGCAACACTCGTTTGGACTGTAAAGGCAAAGAAGGATGCCCCTTATAAGTCCTCTATCTATCAGCAGGCTGCACCATTTACCGAGCAGCGTCAGTTGGTCGCACGCACACCAAAGTCCGTGAAGAAGATATATTGGTGCAACGACAACTTCGCATTGGTATTGATGGAGGGAGAGAAGAAGGCAAAGACCTTTGCTACATTCAACCCAAGCAACAGCGAGAGTGAGGTTGTAACGCTCGTAAGTTTCAAGCCAAGCGACTACTTTAACCTTCCTGACGAGCCTGTTATGGTTAAGAACTCTAATGGTCACAATCTATTGTGGACAAACGAGAAGTGCAACGAGATATTATTCACCAGCAAGGGTAACGAACCTGATGGTCGCGTACCAAAATTGTTCCTCTACAAGGTAGGCAAAGAGGGACACAAGGTTGTATGGAAGTCGAAGGCCCCATATTTCGAGGATATTGTGGAGGTTGTAAATCCGGCAGAGCGTATCTTTGTAACTACACGAGAGTCGTTCGAGAAGCCAAAGAACTACTATTTGAGTAACCTCAAAAAGAGGTCGCATACAGCTATTACCAACTGCCCTGAGCCATACCCTGCTCTCAAAGGCGTAAAGCGCGAATATGTAAGCTACAAGCGTGAGGATGGCGTGTTGCTCAGATCGCTTGTATATCTACCTGCGGGTTACAACCCTAAGCGCGATGGCAAGTTGCCAATTCTGTTGTGGGCTTATCCACGCACAGCAAAGGATGCTGACACTGCCTCTAAACGCCCAATTTCGAAGTATACATATTCACCATATACACACATCAACATCCATCTTGCCGGAAGCACGATGCTCTTTTGGCTAACTCAGGGATACTGTGTAATGGAGTATATGGATATGCCTATCATTCCTACCGATGGCAACAAGAAGGCAAATGACTCATTTGTTAAACAGTTGGTAATGAATGCCGAAGCTGCTATCAACTTCTTGGATAAGAAGGGCTATGGCGACCCTAACCGCGTAGGCGTAGGTGGCCATTCGTACGGCTCATTTATGACCGCAAACCTTCTCTCGCACACCAAGTTATTCCGTGCAGGTATTGCTCGTAGTGGTGCATTCAACCGTTCACTTACACCTTATGGTTTCCAGAACGAAAACCGTAACTACTGGAACGCAAACAAGGTATATCGCAATATGTCGCCATTTGAGTATGCGAATAAGTTGAGTGGTGCGCTACTCTTGGTACACGCCAACAAGGATGAAAATACAGGAACATTCGTTATCCAGAGCGAGCGTTACTATCAGGCTCTGCGCGGACACAACAAGTATGTTCGTTATTTGGAGTTGCCACTTGACGGACACCTCTACAACATCCGCGAAAATGTCCTGCACTACCTCTACGAGGCTAACCTCTGGTTGGAGAAGTATGTAAAGAATGCCGAGCCGACCGATGCTCCGAAGGAGAAAAAGAAAAAGAAAAAGAAAAAGAGCGGCGACAACTAAATAAGAGAAAGTAACTGCCAAGCTACACAGTTATCAACTTTTTTTCTATTTAAAGCAATCAATTCTATGAGAAGATTATTCACAACCATCTTGCTGTCAGCATTGGTCGTCTCGACCGCTATGGCTGAGCATACCACATACAAACGACCTCCGCAGGTGATTGAAGAGATGGTCTTGGCGGAGTCAGCACCTCGCCCCGTATTGAACAAGGATTGTACGGCTGCAATAATGTTGTATAGTAATCGCCATATGTCAATGTCTGAGATGCCCATTGACGGAGGACTATTTTTGGCAACCATTCACATCAATCCCGAAAAGTTTTGCCGCACATACGAGAATGGCTACCACGCAATCTCATTCAAGCAGATACCCGATGGCGAGGAGGTAAAAGTTACGGGGTTGGGCGAAGGAACAATAATCCAAGCAGTATGGTATCCTACCGGCGACAAGGCATTGATTTTCAACCGCGAGAGAGATGGAGTCTATCTCTATTCGGCAGCAATATCGGATGGCATAGCAAAGCGCATCAGCGACCGCCGCATCAACACTACGGTAGGTAAGTTCGTGTTGTGGGTAAACGATACCGATTTCATCTCCACCTGCGTAGTCGAGGAGCGTGGAACATTGGAGCGACACCTCCCTACGGGGCCGGTTGTTCAAGAGTCGCTTGGCAAGAAAACACGCAAGAGAACGGCGCAGGGTTTCTTATACAATGAGTTCGACCAAGAGGCATTCAAGCACTACTTCACCTCACAGCTTGTTCGTTTTTCCCCTTCGGGCGAGAAGAAAATCGGCATACCTGCAATTTTCCGCACTATGAAGATTTCGCCAAACGGCTCATACCTCATGATATATCGTGTTTACGAGCCTTACGCCTACGAAACGAAGTATATGAGCTTGCGCTCGAAGGTCACAATCGAGGATTTGGAGGGTAATGTCGTAAAGAGAGTAAAGCATCGTGCTAGTCTGCAATGGAGGCCGGACAAGCCTGCAACACTCGTTTGGCGCATCAATGCAAAGAAGGGAACTACCGACTACAAGACCTCTATCTACCAACAGGAGGCTCCATTTACCGAGCCACAACAGTTGGTTGTACGACTGCCAATGTCTTATGAAGCACTCTATTGGTGTAACGACAGCCTCGCCGTAGTGAAGATGGCTAAGTCGAAAAGGGTTAAATATATATCGGCATTTAATCCGAGCAATAGCGGTGCAGGTTTAACTCCAATTGTAAACTTCCACACTCACGACTACTACAATCTGCCCGACCAACCTGTTATGGTTACCAATCAATATGGCCGTAAGGTTTTATGGACAAACGAGCAGAGCAACGAGATACTCTTTACCAGCAAAGGTTTTACACCTGATGGTCAAGTACCTAAGTTGCTGCTCTACAAAATCGGGGAAACGGGACACAAGATTGCATGGGAGAGTAAAGCCCCATATTTCGAAAGTATTGTAGCACCCATAAATCCGACAGAGCGTATATTCGTAACTGCACGCGAGTCGTTAGACGAGCCAAAGAACTACTATTTAAGCGACCTCAAAAACGACACAAGGGAGGCCATTACAAACCTTACAGAGCAGTATCCTGCCCTAAAAGGCATAAAGTGCGAGATTATGAACTACAAGCGAGCTGATGGCTTGCCTCTCAAATCGACTGTCTACCTGCCTGCGGACTACAATCCGACACGCGATGGTAAACTGCCGATATTGATGTGGGGCTACCCACGCACTACAAGTGTCGATAAAATTCAAAAATTTCAATCTTACTCGCCATACCGTCATATAACACCCGGCAATATACGCTTTTGGGTGACTCAGGGTTATTGCGTAATGGAATCGGTAGATATGCCTCTTGTCCCTATTGACGGCAAAAAGAAGGCAAACGATACTTTCGTAAAGCAGCTTGTGATGAATGCTGAGGCAGCAATCAAAGCGTTAGACGAGGCAGGATATGGCGACCCCAACCGCGCAGCTATCGGCGGACACTCCTATGGCGCATTTATGACTGCACACTTGCTAACTCACTCCAAGCTGTTTCGTGCAGGTATTGCGCGCAGTGGTGCTTATAATCGTTCTCTCACGCCTTATGGTTTTCAGAACGAGGGGCGCAACTATTGGGATGCCAACAAACTTTACCGCGATATGTCGCCATTCGAGCATGCCGACAAATTGAGTGGTGCGCTACTTTTGATACACGGCAGCAAAGATAATAACACCGGTACGCACACTATCCAAAGTGAGCGATATTTCCAAGCCCTGCGCGGACACAACAAGTTTGTTCGTTATGTGGAGTTGCCATTAGAGCGACACGGTTATCGTATCCGTGAGAATGTTCTGCACTACCTCTACGAGGCTAACCTCTGGTTGGAAAAGTATGTAAAGAATGCCGAGCCGACCGATGCTCCGAAAGGGAAAAAGAGTAACGACAACTAATAATCAAGAGAGCCTGTCTAACAAATATGAGGGAGTTAGACAGGCTATATTTTATACAATTTCTCTATTGTAAGATTATGGTTGCACACATTGCGCCGTGCGCACCCATAACCAACGCCTGTTCAATATCGGCAGTCTTGGATGGTCCCGAAACAAAGGCTCCGTATGCCAAATTATCGAGCGATATTTGCGCCATTGCATCGTGCATAGTATCGACTATCATGTTCCTGTCAAGCAATATCACAATATGCTGACAAGCAAATAGATGCGCCTTTCTAAGTCCCTCAACAGGAACCCACACTGCGCCATTCTCCGCTATACCAATTGCACCGCGTACAACAGCCGTATAGTTGCCGCCAAGTTCGTGAACATCGGCGACCAAATCGGGATTTATAGCACAACTCTGCAACTCCGCCAAAGGCGAAACAATCTGCTCTGCGCCCAATGCTTCGAGGGCCTTGGCAAGCGACTCCTGCAACTCGACAACCTCGCCACCAACAGATCTTACCATTTCGACAAAGTGCGCCACCCTATCCTCGTAGCGGATAGGTTCAAAGTCCAATTGAGGTTTCTCCACTTCAACAACCTCGACCGCACGAAGTCTGTTCAGGATATTATCTCTTGCGCTCATCGTTTATTCTCCTTTCCGATCTCCCCCTCGCGCCACAATACTCGAAAACTTTTCGATGCAAAGTGAGGCATTTCACGCCCCGCAGCGCACCAAGGGTTTATGTTGTTGTTATATACAAAGCGTGGCAGATACGGCACAACTGCCAAAGCCGAGTTGAAGAGCCAAGGTCGGCGCATCAGCAAGTTCATCGCCTTGACCATCAACTTTTTCTTATTGTCGGCCACACCGAGAGGCGACATCTGCTGTCGCCACTTGTAAATCTGCTCTGCCAAATCGACCTTTGCAGGGCAGACACCCGAACACGAATAGCACAACGAGCAGCCCGAAACATTTCCGCCATACGCCTCCGGAGAGCGTAACATTCCGAGATTTATGCCGAGAGGTCCGGGGATAAAATATGAGTAGGAGTAGCCTCCCGTACGGCGATATACCGGGCAGGTATTCATACACGCTCCGCAACGCATACATTTGAGCATATTGCGGTGTTCGCTGTTTGCCAGCGACTCGGTCCTTCCATTATCCACGATGATAAGGTGTATCTCCTTACCCTCCTCTGGTTTGCGATAAATGGAGGTGTATGTGGTTATCGGTTGCCCCGTAGCAGAACGCGCCAATAGGCGTGTAAAGACTCCGAGCGATGCAATATCGGGAATCACCTTCTCCAAGCCCATAATGGCGATATGCGTATCGGTAAACGAAGTACCCATATCAGCATTACCCTCATTTGTACAGACAGCAAATGCGCCCTCCGAGGCGATAGCAAAATTAACACCTGTCATCGAGACATCTGCCGATAGAAACTTTTCGCGCAGATGCTTGCGTGCTTCGTGAGTGAGGTATGTAGGATCTGAATTACCCTTCTCGGTCGAGAGTTCGCGCTCGAACAACTCGCCAACCTCCTCACGCTTAATATGTATCGCCGGCAATACAATATGGCTCGGTGCGCAATGCATTAACTGTACGATACGCTCACCCAAATCGCTCTCTACGACCTCCACACCGCGTTCTTCGAGGTATGGCGCCAAGTGGCACTCCTCTGCCAACATCGACTTCGACTTGACGAGATGCTTCGCTCCTCGCTCGGCAATAATTTTTGCGACAATCTCATTCATCTCTGCGCCCGACTCTGCCCAATGGACCTTTATGCCATTGGCAGTAGCATTGCGCTCGAACTCTTCGAGATAGTCCGCCAAGTGCGATAGTGTATGCTCCTTTATCTGCGAGGCAGTATTGCGCAACTCCTCCCATTCGGGTAGTGAGTACGCCTGTTTATCGCGCTTCTCGCGTACCGCATAGAGAGCCTTATCGTGCCACGAAGCACGAGCCTCATTCTTCAAGAATGCTTTTGCTTTTATCGAATGGCTGCTCATTCCGTTGCTGTTAAGATTTCTACAATATGTTTTGTGCGGATAGGCAACTTTTCGCGCTCTATAACTCCTCCCATATGCATTAGACACGAGGAGTCTGCTCCCGTAATAAACTCTGCTCCTGTAGCGATATGGCGTTGCACCTTATCGTGTCCCATACGCGCCGATACGGCACTCTCCTCAATCGAAAAGAGTCCGCCAAAACCGCAACACTCATCGCGGCGTTCAGGCTCGACAACCTCCACGCCCTCAACCAGCGACAACAAGTTGCGCAACTTCGAGTAGTATGGGATATTCTGCTCACTCGGCGCGCTCAAACCCATAAGACGCACACCATGGCAGGAGTTGTGAATTGATACCTTATGCGGAAAACGAGCCCTCAACGATGTAGGCTTAACCACATCGTGCAAGAACTCGCAAATTTCGTATATGTGGCCCGACAAACATTCATGTCCCTCCTTATGGTGCGACATACGGGGATACGCCTCGCGCACAAACGAAACACAACTTGCCGAAGGTCCTACGACATAGTCATATCCTGCGAACAACTCATCCATACGCTTTGCCAACGGCTCGGCATCTCTTTCATAGCCGGCGTTACCCATCGGCTGACCACAACAAGTCTGCTCCAATGGATAATCGACATCCAAGCCGAGCGAGGTTAGGAGTTTGTACGAAGCCTCCCCCACCTCAGGATATAGAGCATTTACAAAGCAGGGGACAAATAGAGCAACTTTCATTATCTGCCGTACTTCTTAATCACACCACGACCACCCAACGAAGCGCGCACAAACTCCAAGATATAGTCGCGTTCTGGCGATTGTGGCAATGTCTGCTCCGCCTCGTTACAAGCATTTGTGAAGTTCATATCACTCTGGAAAAGAATGCGGTGGGTGTTGTGAATTGCCTCTATCTGCTCGGCTGTAAAGCCTCGGCGTTGCAAGCCTAACTTATTGATACCGGCATACGAGCCTGTTTCTCGCATAGTAACAAACGGTGGTACATCCTGACGCACAAGCGAGCCGCCCTGAATCATACAGTGATCGCCAATCTTGCACCATTGGTGTACAGCCGAATGACCTCCAATAACCACCCAGTCGCCAACCTCTACTTCGCCTGCAAGCGATACACGGTTTGCAATTACGCAGTGGCTACCCACAACATCATCGTGCGCAACATGGACATAGGCCATCAAGAGGTTGCCATCGCCAACAACCGTAGTTCCGCGCGAAGCAGTACCACGGCTGATGGTTACATACTCGCGAATATCGTTGTCATCGCCAATTACGGCGGTGGTCTTCTCGCCCACAAACTTCAAATCTTGCGGAAGACACGAGATAGATGCCGCAGTGTGGATTTTGTTGCGCTTGCCGATGCGCGCGCCATCGTGAATAACGGCACCCGGGCCAATCCAACAATCATCACCAATCACTACATCGCCTGCAATATATGCAAACGGCTCTACTGTAACATTGTTTCCCAACTTTGCGTCTGGGTGAACATAAGCCAAAGGACTAATCATAAGAATTTTGTTCTAAAATTAATTGACAATTGACAGTTGACAATTGACAATTAAATGTATTTTATCTATTTTTATTTTACAACAAATTATAATTCAATAATATACAAAAAAACGATCTATCGTTTTTACCACTAATTGACAATTGACAGTTGACAATTGACAATTAAATGTATTTTATCTATTTTTATTTTACAACAAATTATAATTCAATAATATACAAAAAAAACGATCTATCGTTTTTACCACTAATTGTCAA
Organism: Alistipes sp.; assembly: GCA_045537095.1. Classification (GTDB taxonomy): domain Bacteria; phylum Bacteroidota; class Bacteroidia; order Bacteroidales; family Rikenellaceae; genus Alistipes. The sequence continues at coordinate 10,324 of JAZSOV010000091.1, read as the reverse complement.
TTATCAATTATCAATTATCAATTTTATTCTTAATAATTTGTGCTACAATAGTCGCCTCGCAAGCGAGAGTGTCGCCCACAAACACCTTACACTCCACATCGGCAAGATTGCGGCGTGGTGGCTCTGCCAAGACACACTCAATCTGCATGGTGTCGCCCGGCACAATCTTGTGGCGGAAACGAACATTGTCAATGCGGAGGAAGTAGGTCGAGTACTCGCTCGGATTTTCGACCTTGCTCAACACATAGATTCCACTAACCTGCGCCATAGCCTCAACAATCAACACTCCCGGCATAACCGGCTCGGTTGGGAAGTGGCCTTGGAAGAATGGCTCATTGATAGTCACCTGCTTAATGCCCGCAATGGAGAGTTCGTCCATGTGGTAGATTCTATCTACCAACAAGAACGGAAAGCGATGTGGCAACATCTTCTGGATATCGACTACATCGAACAGCGGAGCCTTCTTGCGGTCATATTTAAAACGAGGCTTGACACCCTCACGGCGAATGGAGTTGTGAATCTGCTTCATAAACTCGGTATTCGCGTAGTGTCCGGGACGGGTTGCCATGACGCTACCCTTGATTCTCATTCCGAGCAACGCGAAGTCGCCGAGCAAGTCGAGCAACTTGTGGCGTGCCATCTCGTTGGTAGAACGAAGTTCGAGGTTATTCAAATAGCCGCCCGTAACGCGAATATCCTTCTTGTCGAAAAGTGTCGAGAGTCGCTGCAACTGCTCATCGGTAACGGGATTTTCGACAATCACAATCGCATTATCGACATCGCCGCCCTTCACCAAACCCGCATTTGCCAACGCCTCAATCTCGTGCAAAAAGACAAATGTGCGATTTGGGGCAATCTTCTCGGCGTAGTCATCTTCGGGCGAGAAGGTTGCATATTGGTTGCCTATAACCTTCGAGTTGAAGTCGATATGTACCGATGCAAAGAACTCCTCGCTCGGATATATTGCCAACATAACACCCTTCTCAGGGATGGCATAGACCTGTTTCTCGGTAACTTCGTAGTATTTACGGTCTGCCGATTGTTCTACCAATCCAACTCGCAGAATCTCTTCGGCATAAGCCTTCGCCGAGCCATCGAGAATTGGAGTTTCGGGGGCATTGATATCGACCAAAGCATTATCCACGCCAAGAGTCCAAAGTGCAGACATTACATGCTCGATAGTACTTACACGAGCATCACCCAATCCGATAGTGGTACCACGAGATGTATCTATCACATATTCACACAACGCCGGTACCGAAGGAGCACCTTCAAGGTCGATGCGGCGAAATACTATTCCATGATTTTCGGGAGCAGGGCTGACGGTCATCGTAACCTGCTTGCCGGTATGAAGCCCCTTGCCCGAGAAGGTTATCGGAGCTCCAAGAGTATTCTGTTTTACTGACATAATCTCTTAAATTTCGTCAATGTATGAGTATAATCTTGACAAAGATAGGATTTTTTTTTGAAAATTACTAAATTTGCATACTATTTTGTGACTACTATGGAACATAAGAACAACGACACCACAAAACAGCCACCTCGCCCACGCAAACAGAGATTGCGATTGCCTTTCGACAATCGTAACGAGGATCCTATGGGCTGGATATACGACAATCGCATCGGATTGTGCGTTACGATTATCGTCTATTTGGTATTGTCAATAGTCTTTGTTTCGGCAAAAATAGGCACCTCCAAGCGTAGGGCCAACGAGACGATGTACATCGATCTGGGAGCTGTCGAGTTGCTCGAAGAGGAGCGTGATCGCCTGCTCGAAGAGGTCAAGCGCAACAACCAAAACATCGATTGGAGCTCCATTCGTAACACCTCGTCAAACGAAAATGCTCTGAATGAAAATTTGGAGGATGCCAAGGGCTCAAACACCTCAGCCTTAAACGCTTCGGCCGAGGCCACCGAGCGCGAAATGAGAGCCAATCGTGAGGCATACGAGCGTGGCCTGCGCGAGGCAAATGCCATAGGCAAAAACCGCCAAAACGGAGAAGGCAACAAGGAGCGCAAGGATGTGAAGGTAAAGGGAAGTGTAACGGTTAGTTTTTCGTTCACAAACCCTGTACGATATAGCCGTCATCTCGTAAAACCTGCCTATCGCTGCGAAGGTGGTGGCGAGGTTATTGTATCGGTAGTAGTCAATCAGCGCGGCGAGGTTACTTCGGCGGTGGTCAAGAGTGGCGGTGATGAGTGTATGCGACAGACCGCAGTAGATGCGGCTCGCAACTCCCGTTTCGACATCAACAACTCGGCACCTGCCAAGCAGCAAGGAACGATAACTTATATCTTTATTCCGCAGTAGGATTTAGACGAAAGAGATGCAAAATTAAGATTTTTTAGACAAGAGATGAAAAGAGTTTTGGCAATAGTGTTTATTATGCTCTGTTTTGCAGTTTCGGCAAAGCAGACAGATTCGCTATTGCTCAACAAAAAAGAGAAAAATCTCTCAACTCCAAAGAGCCAATATCCCGTAATCGGTATGTGGAAGCAGAACTATATGGTTACAGGTTTTGCAACCAACAAACCCGTATCGAAATACACCTCCGATATCAAATTTCAGTTGAGTGTGGCGATGCGTCTGTGGAGCATCAAGGGCAAAGTCGACATCTTTGCCACCTACACCCAACGCAGCCTTTGGGACATCTATCAGGAGTCGTGTCCGTTCCGTGAGAATACTTATAACCCCGGATTTTGGGTGGCGTGGCAGACAAGAGATGACTTGCGACTGCTCTTTGGAATTGAGCATGAGTCAAATGGTCTGAACGGCGAGCAATCCCGTTCATTCAACTATGCAACGGTGGCTTGTCTGTACGAGCCATTCGATAATTGGCGTTTCGGAGGTCGTGCGTGGTACGGCTACTACGACCGCGAAACCATCAGTCACTATTTCCGCTATCGTGGTGTGATGCAGTTGTGGGCGACATTCCACACGCGCAACAATCGTGTAGCCGTTACGGCACTCGTAAATCCGACCGTAACATTTACTAAATACAATGTGCAGGTCGAGGCTTCTTGGCGAATGGCAAAACGAGATGATTGGATACCCTGTCTATTCGTGCAGTACAACTACGGCTACGGCGAAACAATGATTGACTACAACAAACGACACAGCAAAATACGAATAGGTATCTCGCTTATAAACAACAAATTGAATCTATATTAGGGTTCTAAATCATAAAAAAAAGATAAGTACCAAACTATGATAATAAATGCAGAACACTTCCTGTTAATTGGAGCAATACTTCTGTTTGTTGCCGTGATGGCAGGCAAGGTTGCATATCGCTTTAATGCGCCTGCCCTCTTGCTCTTCTTGGCAGTAGGATTATTCTTTGGTTACGACATACTCTCGTTCAACTCGCCTGAGTTGACTCAATTTATAGGTATGGTTTCGCTCTGTATCATCCTCTTTTCGGGTGGTATGGACACCAAATTTTCGGAGATTAAACCCGTACTTGCCGAGGGTATAACCCTTGCTACGGCAGGCGTATTGATGACAGCTCTACTACTCGGAGGTTTCATATATCTGATTGCCCCTGTAATAGGTTTTGAGTTATCGTTCCCGTTGGCATTGTTGCTCGCTTCGACCATATCCTCAACCGACTCGGCTTCGGTATTCTCCATTCTGCGTACACGCCGACAGGGTTTAAGCGAGAACCTACGCCCATTGTTGGAGTTGGAGAGTGGTTCGAATGACCCGATGGCATACATCCTCGTAATCCTCTTGGTGAAGATGCTCGGAAGCGATGGCAGCGAGGAGATTGGCTTGGGCGGAGCGATACTTATGTTCGTGGTACAGATGGCCGTTGGTGCTATGATTGGCTATCTCTTCGGCCGTATTTCGGTGTGGGTGATGAACAAAATAGATATTGACAACGCCTCGCTCTACTCTGTATTGTTGTTGGCGTGCGTATTCTTTACATTCTCGTTCACATCGCTCATAAAGGGCAACGGCTACTTGGCGGTCTACATCGCAGGTCTGATTGTCGGAAACAACAAGCTCGTCAATAAGCGCACCGTAAACACCTTCTTCGATGGTATCACATGGTTGTTCCAAATCATCATGTTCCTTATGCTCGGCTTGCTCGTAACACTCGATAATGTCTTGCAGTGGCAGACAATTATCCTTGGCGTTGCTGCGGGCTTATTCCTAATGCTTGTGGCACGACCTATTGCAACACTCACCTGCCTTGCTCCATTCCGCCGATTGAGCAGAAAGGCGCGTCTTTATATCTCGTGGGTGGGATTGCGCGGAGCCGTGCCAATCATCTTTGCGACCTACCCATGGGTGGCAAAAATCGAAGGTGCTGAGTTGATTTTTAATGTCGTATTTATAATGACTATCATATCGCTCGTAGTGCAAGGCACAACCGTAAGCAGTATGGCCGAGCTGCTCGGCTTGGCTTTCGCCGAGAAGGAGAGTAAGTTCGAGAGTGCCCTGCAAGATAAGGTGCGCTCGGCATTTACCGAGATTGCCGTAACAGAGCAGATGCTCTCGGATGGCAACACTCTGAACAAAGTATCGTTGCCCGATAACACCCTCGTTGTGATGGTCTGCCGCGATGGCGACTACTTCGTACCGAAGGGCAATGCAACATTGCAGATGGGCGACAAATTATTGATTCTCTCGGACCGCAACGATGAGTTGGCTGCCCACTACAAGGAGTTTGGCGTGGAGGATATAATTGAGTTTAAGTAGAGAGTCATGAGTGATAGAACCTGGTTTGCAATGCGTGCGACATACGGTCGCAACCTTATGGCGCAGAGGCTGCTCGAAATGCATCATATAGAGAGCTTTGTGCCTATGCGCAAACGCACTACCAAGGTTGGCCAACGCATCAAGACCGACTATATACCCGTAGTACGCGACCTAATCTTTGTGCTTGGCGAGCGCGAAGTCATACAGGAGGTGAAGAGCAAAATACCCTACCTACACTACATCACACGACCTGCCGAGGGGCGCAACATCCCTATCGAAGTGCCTGCCGAGCAGATGGAGGATTTTATGGCTATCTGCAACAATGCAGAGTCGAATATGGAGTTCCTCGTGGGCGAGGAGGCTCGATTCGAGATTGGCGAGTGGGTGCGTATCTGCCGTGGCTCGCTCAAAGGACGCGAAGGACGGCTTGTAAAGATTGAGGGCAAACGCTCGAAACGCTTTGTGGTGGCAATAGATGACATTCTCGCAGTATCGATATCGGGCATAAGAGCAGACGATATCGAGAGAATTAAAAATTAAAAATTAAAAATTAAAAATTAAAAATTGAGAGTTAAGAATGAAGGATTGCTCTTCACGCCTAACTCTCATTTTTTATTTCAGCTTTTAGCTCGTCTATTTCGTCCGTGCCTCGGCTTTCAGGGCAAGTCGCTTAACTACATAGACAAAGCCCATAGTCAATATCAAGTTCAACACCAGAGCGAGTACCGAGATAAGGAGTACAGGTCCTCCGATATTGTAGCCAAGGGCGATAAAGATAACGCCCGCACCTACCTCACCACGAGTGAACATTCCCACAGAAAGAGCAAAACGCTCGGTGAGCGAACGATCGTGATAGAAGCACATCGGAGCCAACTTACCGATATTGGATAGAAGCGTCACCACCAACACATGCAGAGCAATCTTCCAACCCGACATCATCGGGATAGTGGCGATGATACTATTGTCTGTACCCTCAGGCACTGCACCACTCATATCAATAAGCGGCATACTCATACCCACAAGCAACATAAAGACAAGCGACACAATAGTTGCAATACGCTCCTCTCGCTTACCTCCGACATGGCGATTTTTTATAACCATACCAAAGATGAAGGCAGGCAACAGCACCTCAATATGTATCGCTCCCTTCTCGCCGAAGAAGTGGTTTGTTACGGTGTAGACCAACAGCGTTGAGCCATAGACCAAGACTGCGTAGGTGAAGATAGCATACCATGTCTGGCGCATTTTAAAGCGCGACATATAACGCCAGCCCACATAAAAGAGTCCGAAGATGACAGCCAACATAGCCACCATCTGCCAATTCAACGAGCCAATCATCGCAACCTGCAACGGTACCATCAGAATAATGGTATCGAGGTCATCGAAGATGGCCAAGGTCTGCGCCTTCTGATATATCCAACTCTTCTGCAAGTTCATAGCAGCCAACATCGAGAAGAGAATACCCGCCGATGTAGGAGCTGCAAAACGGCTCAGAAGGAGTGTCTCCTTCCACACATCGCCCGAACTCCACCACGAAGTAGGCATAAGTGCGAAGATGTAATAAACCGCAATGAATATCCACGGCAGTGCCGCTGCAAGCATAGCAACAAGGTAGTCCTTGATGTAGACCTTGACATTAGACTTGTCGATTTCGAACTCACGACCTACATTTATCATAATAAAGGCCAAGCAGATGCCGAGCATCAACTCGACAAGGTGTTTCAGCTCTGCATACGACTCGCCCAATTGCGTCGGCAAGAACTGCGACAGCACCAATCCGAGCATAAGCATCAGAGAAAAGGAAATAACTTTCTTCATAAGTTAGGGGGGGGGAGTAGTGAGTTAAAAGTGGAGAGTTGAGAAAAGTCTCAGCTCTCCATATACTATTTATTGTACATTCTCTTTACAATGCCTCAACTGCTACTGTCGAAGCAATATTAGCCGAAGAGTTTCCGAGGTGCAAGGTGTAGCCGCCCTTGTTAACCTCCCACTTGTGACTCTTATCGTTCCAGAATGCCAAGTCCGCATAGTTCAACTCGAAGGTAACGGTCTCGCTCTTACCCGGCTCAACATATACCTTCTTGAAGGCCTTCAACTCCTTCTTAGGACGCAATACGGTTGGATTGTTCTCCGAAACATAGAGCTGCACAACCTCCGAGCCTGCAAGGCTGCCGGTATTCTTCACGCGGACAGACACCTTCAACGGCTTCTCGATGGTGATATTCTTCGCAGCCTTGGCCTTACCCAACTCGAATGTGGTGTACGAAAGGCCAAATCCGAATGGATAGAGAGGCTCGATACCCTTCGACTCGTACCAACGATATCCAACCAAAACAGATTCCTTGTACTCTACATCATAGGTTCGAGGAGCAATCCACAACTCATTTATATTCTTCTGTGTATGACTAACTTTCGTGCTGTATGGAATCATTCCATAAGCAGGCGAATCCTTGAACGACTTCTCGATGGTCATAGGGAGTTTACCCGAAGGGTTAATCTTGCCAACCATAATATCAGCAATAGCCTGCATACCACTCTGTCCGGGATACCAGCCGTAGATAATAGCCGACACCTTGTCGTTCCAATAGCTCATATCGATACCTGAGCCCGAAAGCACCAAGACAATAACATTCTTGTTTGCAGCACAAGCCATACGCACCAAAGCCTCATCCTTCTCAGCCATTGAGAATGGACGCTCGTAGCTCTCGCTATCACGAGTACCGGTAGCCACAACCACAACATCGGCCTTCTGCAACTGAATAAAGTTTGGATTCTCGACAGCTGTAACCTTTGAACGAAGCGAATTCAAAAGAGCCTGCTCCGAAGTAACCTGATTGAAGCCCTTAACCTTAGACGAGCCTCCACCCTGTGGTGCAGTCTTAGCCCAACGACCTACGAGTAGTACCTCTTGTCCCTCCTTCAATGGAAGAATGCCGTTATTCTTCAACAATACCGTACCCTCAGCAGCAGTCTGCAACGACAACTTCTCGTGCTCAGGCAACTTTGCTGCAAGAGCTTCCTCGTTAGGCTGACCATTCTTGAAACGCTCATACAAACCAAAACGGATGCAGGTAGCAATCATCGGGCGAATCATATCGTCAATATTCTTCTCCGAGAGTTTGCCATTCTGCAAGAGCTCGCGTACCGAATTAACATGGTATGGTTCATTTGCCAATCCCGGCATTTCGACATTCTGTCCCGAAAGAACTATCTTCTCCCAATCAAAGACAGAACGCCAATCAGTCATCACCAAACCTTTAAATCCGAGTGTGCCACGGAGAAGGTCTGTAATGACATACTTGCTTTGACCACACCACTCACCATTCAACAAGTTGTAGGCCGTCATCACAGCGCCTGCGCCTGCATCGATACCTGCTTTGAAAGCAGGGGTATAAATCTCCATAATGGCGCGTTCGTCAACAATCGAATTCGACAGCTTACGCAAAAACTCGGTATTATTGCAAAGGAAATGCTTCAAACATGCCACTGTGCCTGTCGATTGCATGCCGGTAACATAGTTTCCGACCATGCATGCTGCCAAATATGGATCCTCGCCAAGGTACTCGAAGTTACGACCGCACTGCGAAGAGCGATAGATGTTCATACCAGGGCCGAGCAATACACCAGCACCTGCCATACGAGTCTCCCAACCTACAGCTTCGCCATACAACTTTGCCAACTCAGGATTGAAAGTCGAAGCAAGCATAATATTAGCAGGGAACTGGGTTGTCTTCGAAGGATGACGCACCTCTTTTCGGTCTGTAAGGTCGTAGTTGATACGCACGCCGGCCGAAGCATCCACCATATAGACATGAGGAAGTCCCTTTGCAGGAGCACCCGGAAGGAAGAACTTGTTATGGCCATGTGTCATCTCAATTTTTTCGTCAAGCGAAAGCGTAGCCAACACCGCATTAGCCTGAACTGTTGCCTCGTCCCACGACATCATCTCACCCTTCTTCTGGGCAAATGCTGTTGTCACCATAACAACTGCGACAAGCGAAAGAATAATCTTTTTCATATTAAATTTAGGTTAAAATTGGTATCTATTATTCCACAAAGTTAAGAACTTTTCATTAAAAAGCAAGAATCGGATATAAATATACCCGATTTTTGCCATTGCGTATAGTACAAAAATACTATTTCTTCTGTTCTGCCGGTACAGGAGCTGCCACTACCATAGTCTTGTCGATGCGAAGCGTTACATTGCTATCAACCTCGATAAGGAGAGTGGTCTCCTCGACCTTCTTTACAACTGCATAGATACCGCCTGCAGTGATAACCTTATCGCCCGATTTAAGACCATCGCGGAACTTCTGCATCTCCTTACGGCGCTTCTGCTCAGGACGCCACATAAAGAAGTACATAATCAGAATCATCGCCGCAATCATCACCCAGAACGACCAATTTGCCATTCCCTGTGGCTGTGCTGCGCCAGCCGCTGCTTGCAAAAGTGTAATCATAATTTTTCTAAAATTTTATTGGTTAATAATTATTTTCTTTGCTTTTAGCCATTGAACATTGGCTTTTTTTTATTTTTAAAGTAGACCTTTTCCGGATTTAACGATTTTTCCTTCGTCAGTCAATCGTGCAATGATACGATCGAGAAGTCCATTGATAAAGCTGCCACTCGACTCGGTGGAGTAACACTTGGCGATATCGATATACTCGTTCATCGTCACGCGCACCGGTATCGAAGGGAAGTTCTCCGCCTCGGCAATAGCCGTAACGAGAATCAGCTTATCCATAAGTGCCACACGCTCAATATCCCAATTGTTCATAGAATTGTCGAGCAAGAGCGAAATGCGGTCACAGCCGGCAATGGCATAACGCAACAACGACTTGGCATAGTCGAGATCCTCATCGCTCTTGAACTGCGGCAATAACTTGATACTATCGTGTGTTTCGCGCATAGACAATATGGTGCGCGACACCATTGTAAGGATAAAGCCCAAGTCGTCATTCCACAGAACAGACTGCTCTTCAAGTGCAGTTTCGAGAGGTTCGAACTCTTCGAGCATGGTCATATATATATCCGATACAAGCTGTGCATCCTCGCGGAATGAGCGCCCTTCGGAGAGCATATATTTCTGGTAGAACGGTTGACGAATCAAGGCGTTATAGAGCGCCACGATAAGGTCGTCATTATTTGCCCATGACAACTTTCGTGCCTTCAATTCCGCCTGCAACTTCTCATCCTCGGCGAGGCGTGCAACGACCTTGTTCTCAACGAACTTGCGGTTTGGATGCAGGTCATCGTATGTAGGCAACTTCTTATTCTCGCCGATACGGATACGCTCGGCAGCATACTCTGCAATCTCGGGAACGAGAGCGAGTAGATGAAAATATAGGTCGTAGGCTTTATCGATTGAATGCACGAGATTTTTCTCGCTTGCCGCAGGTGTCAAACCCTCACACTGTGTGTAGGCATACACAGCCTTCACGACCTTTGTTCGTAGAACTCTTCTGCTCAACATAACTTCAAAGAGACAATTCAATTATACAATAATCGCACAAAGATAACAAAAAAATTGTAAAACGGAAAATTTCGAGATGAAAGTTGAGATGAGAGATGAAAGATGAAAGATGAAAGATGAAAGATGAGAGCGGCACACTCCCTTA
>JAZSOV010000128.1:0-2270 GCA_045537095.1 Alistipes sp. | reverse complement strand
CGGAACTCACCCTTCGCTACTGCCTCGTGCAGGTCGCGGTTTGTGGCCGAGATCAGGCGAATATCTACGGGCGTAGCCTCATTTGCGCCAAGGCGTGTTACGGCACGATTTTGCAACACCGCAAGCATCTTGGCTTGAAGGTGGAGTGGCAGGTTGCCAATCTCGTCCATAAATAGCGTTGAGCCGCTTGCCGTCAGAAACTTTCCCTCACGATCGGTACGGGCATCGGTAAACGCACCCTTGGTATGGCCAAACAACTCGCTCTCAAAGAGCGTATCTGGGATAGCACCCATATCGAGCGACACCATCGTCTTTCGACAGCGAGCCGACTGGCGGTGAATCTCACGCGCAAGCACCTCCTTACCCGTGCCATTCTCGCCCGTAAGCAGTATGTTGGCATCGGTGATAGCCACACGCTCGACCATCTGTCTTATGCGCTTCATCTCCGCACTCTCGCCCCAATACATTTCGGTCTGTGGCTCGGCGGTCTGCTGCTTGGTCGGCTTCTTTGTCTTGCCTTTTGCTGCCTTATAGGCATTTTGGAGCGTAGCAATCAACTTGGCATTATCCCACGGTTTGACAACAAAATCGAAAGCACCCTCCTTCATTGCACGCACCGCCAACTCAATATCGGCATAAGCTGTGAAGAGCACAACCTTTGTTTCGGGCGATTTTTGCAGCACCTCACGCAGCCAATAGATACCTTCGTTACCTGTATTTATACCCGCGTGGAAGTTCATATCGAGAAGCACGACATCGGGTGCAAAGCTATGTAGCGTCGAGATAAGCGAGTTTGGCGATGGCAAGGTGGCAACCTCCGCAAATACCCCTTCCGTCAGCAGCTTCACTGCCGAAAGGATACTGCGGTTGTCATCAACAATTAAAAGTTTGCCTACTCTCTTACTCATAACTGTCATTTCTTTTTCACAAAGTTACAACAAAATTGCGCTGTGTCAATATATCACACACCGATTGTCTAATTATTAGACACTTTGCAAAATTGCTCTAAATCGTAAAGTGTTGAGTATCTGCGTTTGGCATAGTTTGGTACACCTTTGGCACGATTGAGAGCAGAAGCCGAAAAAAGTATGAAACGATTGATTATGACCCTATTAGTGTCTAATTTTTTGACACTTGTGTGCGTAGCACAGCCCCTCACAATAGACGATTGTATGCGCTATGCCGTTGAGAACTCCGTTAGCGTAGGACAAAAGCAGCTTGCCCACGACGATAGCAAGACCAATTACAGCGAGGCTTTTGCCTCCTTGTTCCCTGCCGTTAATGGCTCGGTGGGTGGTGCTATGAACTTCGGTCGTGGTATCGACCCTGCAACCAACGCCTACACGAGCGTTACCACATTTAATAATGCGTATGGCATCAGTGGCTCGATGCCCCTCTTTGATGGCTTACAGGGCATCAACACAGTGCGAGCGATGAAGGTGGCACGCCAGAAAGGTGCTATCGATACCGAGATAGCTCGTGATGAGGTGGCTATGCAGACCCTCTCGGCATATATGGATGTGGTCTATTACACCGAGGCGGTAACAATTGCCCGCGAGCAGTTGGAGGCATCACGCCGCACCTTGGAGCTTGTGCGCCGACAGGAGGAGCTCGGCACCAAGAGCGCAGCCGATGTGGCAGAGATAGAGTCGCAGGAGGCAAACTACGACTATCTCTTAATCACCGAGGAGAACAACCTTTCCCTTGCCTACATTAAGTTGCGCGAGGTGATGAACTACCCACAGAGCGAGAAGTTGGAGATTGTTACCGACATTGACTTGGAGGCTATGCCCAGTGCCACATCGGAGCAGGCACTCTTGGATTACGCTTTGGCGAACAACCCCAAGATTATCGCAAGCCGTCACGCCACTGAGCAGAGCCGTCTGAATCTTGCCCGAGCCAAGGGTGCTTACTCTCCGTCGCTATACCTATATGGCGGTTATAATACCTCGTACTACATCGACTTCGACAATAAGGCAGCGTATGACCCATTTGGCACGCAGTTCCGCAACAACCGAGGTGGATATATTCAACTCTCGCTCTCTATTCCCATCTTCAATGGTTTGAGTGCTCGTTCATCGAAGCGTAGAGCAGCTAACGCCTACCGCTCGGCGCAGTTGGAGCAGGTAGCCATAGAGCGAGCTGTGGAGAGCGAGGTGTCGCAGACTTGGCAGCAGATGCAGGGCTTCGGCAAGCAGTATGTGCAGGGGCAGAAGAAGGTCTCGGCAGCACAACTCGCCTATGACGGTGCAGAGCGCAAATTTGAGAAT
>JAZSOV010000026.1:0-15663 GCA_045537095.1 Alistipes sp. | reverse complement strand
CAAAGATACAACTTTTTTCTTAAAAAGAAAATGCAGGAGCAAATTTTCGCCCCTGCACAATCTTTTAGATTAATATATCACAGCTATACACTAAAATTCAGAACTTTTAAATCTCAGTTATTAACTCACAATAATTTATATGATTATTCAAGTGAATTATTCGCACAATGAGAATTTATTTAGAACTCTTTGAGAATTCAGTTAAATTATTTAACTCTGTACACGCTATTATATTATGGTAAGTGATTTTATTGCACACCTGTGATATATTAATCAAAATTTTACAAAAAAGTGCCATTTCTCTCTTAAAAGAGAGGGAGGAAAATGCCTTACCTCCCCCGATATTTCGTTGTTCGTTACTCTTTTTTACCTGCGACAAAACTCTTCACCTCGCCAAATATCTGTTGCTCGGTATCGCCGAGCGATATGCTCTTGAGGTAGCCCATAGCCCTGTAATAGTAGGTTTTACCCTCTTCGAGGTTTGTTAACTTTGTCCAGAATTGGCCTTGTATCCAATCGTCAACTTGACTCTCGCCGACAGAGCCTTTTGTTGCTATTGACTCGTTGTATAGGCGGTCTTTATCCGTTCCCCACTGGAAAACAACCCAGGTGTCGGCATCACGCAGGGTCAAGCCCTCGGTCTCGAATGCCAACGAGCCGACCAATGTCGCCGAGAGGTCGTCGCCCACAATGGCATCTTCGGTTGTGAAGGTGAATGCGCCCAGGTCGTTCTTTGTGGTGAAGCTCTTCACCTCGCCCAGAAATACTTCTCCTCCAGTCCACTGATCGTTGATGAGTTTTGGGTTAAACTCGGCGTAGGCTCTATAGTAGTAGGTTGTGCCCCTTTGCAAATTTTTGCAAGTGCCTTCTAATGAGCCATCTGCGGCAATCGTCACTCCGACACTATTGCCATCAGGTGTGGTTAGATTGTTTGGGTCGGTGCTGATAAGAAACCAAATGATTCTATTCTTCACCTCCGTCATCATCGAAAGGTTTCCTCGGAGCTTTGCCTCGGAAATACCGATGTTTGTGGCATCCAAAGTAGTGACTGTTGCAAATGGAGTGTCGCAGTGCTTGCCGTCAGGCTCTCCTCCTACGATAATGTCGGCATACTTGCTCCAGCTCGCTTTGTAAGCCGCAAGGCCCTCATCAGGAACTTGAATCTTATCCAAATACTTGCAGTCGTCGAATGGGTAGTAGTAGGCTTGATCCCACCCGTACCAGTATGATTTGAGGTAAGGAGGCTCGATGCTCTTCAAGTGTATCTCCTCCAAGTAGTCGCAGTAGCGGAACGCCTCCGAATCGATATATGATACGGTGTGAGGAAGGGTGATTTTCTCCAATGCCTTGCATTCATAGAATGCCTTTTCTCCAATGGTGACAATTCCGGCTGGTATCGTTACACTCTCGAGCGATGTACAGAGCTCGAATGCCGATTTAGGAATTGTCGTTAGACTCGCAGGCAGCTTTGCCGATTTGAGCTCTTTGCAACTATAAAATGCCATTTCATCCAACTCTTTGATGCAATCGGGCAGAGTGATGCTCTTAATTGTTGAACCCCGCATAGAGCAGAAGTGTTCGCATACGCTTCCCTCTTCGAAGATAATCGTAGAGGTGTCTCTTCCTATCATACCAGAAATTCTGCGAACAGTGTTGCCAATCGTAACTCGGGTTGCGGACATTGTGCTTGTTCCTCCTGGCCCCAATTGAATATTCTCTCCGTAGATATATACATTATCCATAGGGGCCCATTCGCCATACGGGCTATTCGGAATAGGATATCCCGAGAATGCGTCTTCGCCTACATATGTTACGCTCTTAGGAATGGTTACAGTTTTGAGGGAACAGCCATTGAAAGCGTATTTTCCGATAGTTTCCACCTCGCCAAGGTCGAGAGATGAGAGTTTTTCGCACTTGTAGAACATCTCATTAGGCACGGTCTTAAATCCCGCAGGGAAAGTTATACTCTCAACATCCATCTCGGCGAATACTCTTGCTTCATACTCAGCTTCGGGATCAAGATATATCCACTTTGCATCGCAGCCAGCAAAACAGCCTTCGCAATACTTTGTGATTTTGCCCACGCCCTTGATGGATTGCAGACTTGTGCAACCTGCAAACATATCCTTCGAGTATTCGGTGACGCTCGATGGCAGAGTAACCTCTTCAAGACGGCTACAACCATAGAACAAACCCTCCTCCGGCAGATACTTTACGGTCTCTGGTATGACGATTGTTCTAAACGGTGTACCATAGAGGGCATCGATGCCAATTTCTCGCAAGTTATCTGGCAAAACGATAGTTTCGAGCAAGTTGCAACCCCACAAATGACCCATAGGGTGGCGTGTTGTGCTGATACCTGTCGAAGTTATCGAAAAGGCGCACTCCAAAGCCTTGATCTTGCCATCATTAGGGAATACAAGGCGTTTGAGCGAGGTACAGTTCATAAAGGCTCCTGCCATAAATGTCTTGATACTCTTTGGCAGAGTCACCTCCTCCAAACTTATACACTCCTTGAATGCTCCGTAATATTTTGTTGGCGCACCCGGCAGGCTCGATGCTTCGATGGCACCCTGAATCTCCTCAATCTCCGAATCTTCGCCCCACTCGATGGTTTTGAGGTTAATACACTTGTTGAAAGTGTTATAGCCGATTGTGGTAATCTGCTTCGGCATAACAACCTTTTTGAGCGAAGGCACACAGCAGAAGAATGACAGTTCACCTCCACTTGTTCCAATTGCGTCCGACTCGCTCTTCATCTCCGACAAATCGAGTGTCTCGACCTTCCAGTCGCACTCGAAGTGTGCTTCACCGCCACCTATCACATTACTACCGCCGACATATTTGCCACCATTGAGCAGTTTGAGGTCGGCATCGTTGAGCGTTCCCACGATTTTGAGGTTTACGATTTGGTGCATATCCTCCTCGGACATAAGCGTCGAGAGCGTTCCGGGAGTCTTAACGGTCAAGACAATCTCGCCCTCGTTTGCGCCTTGCAATACGCTGATATTGGTGGTCTTGCCCTCGGCTGTGAGAGTGATGGTAGCTGAACGAGGTGATGGCGAGCCATTGTAGTCATAGTTGAAGACCAAAGTCTCGTTGCGCAGTGCTCGTGTCTCGACATAGTGCAACCACTCACCTGTCTGCTTTATGCCTACCGTATAGTCAACATTTACAGATACAGGTATCTCCAATGTTCCGCTCTCAAATGGCAGAGTATAGTCTGCCTCGGCCGGATCGAGAAAATCCTTTTGGTGTTGTGTCAAGTGGAAGAGTTCCGAATAGGTACTCTCGCTATCCTTGATGCGGATAATCGCCTTACGCTCATTGGCTGTTTCGTTTGCATCAACCGTAAAACGAAGTACTGCATCTTCGAGATAGGCTCTACTCTGTCCCTCCTGTCGCACCCAAGCAGCATCGTCGATAATAACCTCGAAAGGCTTGCTGTGCTGAAGGTTAATGGTAAAGGTTCCGCCCTGCGCACCGATTGTTCCCTCCTTCTCACCGAGGATAATCCAAGTATCCTCTTTGTCGATTACACCATTACCATTTACATCGAGATAATCTTCGAATGGAGGTATTGTAAAGTTTTGTACACCAAGTTGCGAATAGCGCTTTCGGAGGTTCTCGCGCACTTTATCCGCATCAACCAACTTGCTGCTTTCGGTAATTTGCGCAGCAAGGTTCGGCGTTGTAAGTTCTCCCGAGTTGGCAATATCTCCTGCAATCTTGCTTATCAACTCCGACAACTCTCCAACACTACGACCTGCCTGCAACGAAGCCGATATCGCCAAGAGAATAGCATCAGCATCTTTGCCTCCCGTAATATCCATCTTGTCGAAACATACGCTCTGCTCTGCCGTAATGTGGAAGACTTCGAGTATCTCTCGCTCGGCTATGCTGCGAGCCTCGCTCAAAGTGCCACCCTCCTCCAAGAGTTTACGGATACGGTCCGATTCGAGCGTGGTCAGCAAATTGACATTCGTCTTACCCGTCTCGGTCAAATCCGATATGGAACGCAGTGTCAAAGTCGAAGACGACACCTTACCCTCAATTTCGTTATAGTAATAGCCCGTAGCGATGATCTCAACATAGCGATTCTCTATCTCGCTACCTACCGAGAAAGTTCCCGTATCATCGGTAGTTTTGGTCTGATACTGCTTTCCCGTAGGGTTGAAATTCTCATCAAGAGGCTGAATCGTAATGTTTGTTCCCTGTGTAAAAGGACCCTTCTGGACACTGCCATTTACGCTATATGTCTCCGTAGGTGTATCGGGTGGAGTTGGAGGAGTCGGAGGAGTATTCGGATCCTCTCCTGTCGGATCTCCACCAACGCAAGATAGTAGCGCAATAGATAAAACTATCGCCAACAACCAATTCGATAGAGTAAGACATCTTTTCATAATATTTTATTTTTAATTGTTGATATTTTCAATGGATAATAAAAAAGGGGAGCACTTGACCAATTAGGTCAAATGTTCCCCTTAAATTGCACAAAATCAGCTCTATGAGATATTAAAATACCCCCCCCCTATGTCACACAAACAACTGACTGCCAATATATTACATCTTTGTAGCATATTTTACACATCTCTTCTCTTTGCAAAGTTATAATATTTTTTGCAAAAAAATGCAAAATGCAAGGGCAAATTTTCGCCCCTGCATATCCTTTTGGCTCATAGTTTTTATTACTCCGCCTTTACTTTCTTGCCCCAGTTGAGGATTGGAAGCAAGAATGAGATGACCGATGCTCCAATCCAGAAGAGAGCCGCCTGCGAGAAGTCGTAATGCTTAACAACCTCACCGAGTTCATTTACTGTTTCGGTGATATTGCTGTCGATAAGCCAACCGCTTACAACATCCTGCAAACCTGCTGCTATATAACTTGCAATGCCCACAACACCAAGTGCTGCACCCGAAGCTTTACGTGGTACAATATCCACAGCCATCAAACCTCCGAGGAAGGCAATCAATACTCCGATAGAGATACCAAACAGCACCATCGCAGCCACATTTACCCAATATGCGTTACCTCCATATATGAAAATGATGTAGGAGATTGAGAGCATAATACCCGACACGAAGGCAGGCATCTTTCTGTCACCCTTGAAGAGAACATCCGACATCCAACCAGCCAACACCGTACCTATGATGCCGAGCAGTGCATTAATCGAGATGATAAATGTTGCCGTTTCGAGCGAAAATCCCTTCTCCTCTTGCAAAAAGAGAATACCCCACGAATTCAGCGAATAGCGCGAGATATACATAAATGCCGATGCGAGAGCCAAAATCCAAACGGCAGGGGTGCGTAACACCTGTTTTTGAATATCTGCAACCGACTCATCCTGTTTCTTCTCCTCAACCTTCTCGCCCGATAACACCTCAATTGAAGGTAATCCCTTGCTTTCAGGGGTATCGTGCATCATTATCAAAATGATAACAACTCCGATAGCACCCGCCAATGCCGAGCCAAAGAAGCCCCATTGCCAACCTGCTGCTGCGACAATTGAGCCTACGAAGATAAACGACAACCACTCGCCTATGTTGTGACTTGCCGAGAAGAAACCATAGAATGTTCCTCGGCGTGAGAGTGGAAACCAACGCGAGAGTGCGATAATAGCCGGCGCTGCACCCATCGACTGCGACCAGCCGTTAATACCCCACATAATAGCGAAGATTACGAAGACTACTGCCGAAGGTATAGCAGCTTCGCCTATAAATTCGTTGTTCGAGCCAAAGAGCCCGATAAAACCCATTGTGAGGTTTGCCAAGGTCGAAACCAACAGACCCGTAGCCATAAAGCGTTTGATGTTGCAGTGGTCGGCAATAAAGCCGTTCACCAACTTACCTATTGCATAGGCAAAGAGCAATGCTGAGCCAATAATACCCAACTGCGTAGCATCGAGCATACCGCTGTCGAGGATAGGCTTCTTCATCACATTGAGTGATGTTCGGCATACATAGTAGAGGCTATAACCGAGTGTGCCAGCCACAAACGACTGCAATGCCAACGAACGGTGAAGCCTCTTTTGTCTCTGTTCATCGAGGTCTGTGCGAACAGGCTTCGGTGCGCTCGTCTTAAAAAAATCTATAAATCCCATATTTTGTCTTGTTTAGTTAGTTTAGTTAGTCTATTTCAGTGAGTGACGGCCTTTCGAGTCTAAGTACTTGATAAGCATTGCAGGACGGTCGGTCTGAATCATCGAAGCACCGTACGACAAGATTTTACCGTAAATCTTATCCTCGTTACCTACGGCAGCATCGTCATAGTAACCATTTTCGTATCCACCGCAAACACTTCCCCACAAAGTATTAATCCATAGTCGCTTGCCACTCTTCAACACTTTGTCAAAAACTCGCTTCTCGCCCGACAGTGAGCCATTCCAACACATCTCAAAGGCGATAAACGGGAGGTCGGTCGAGAGGTGCTCAACAAATATCTGCTCGTGCTCTTCCCACAACTTCGCGTTATACTTAATGACAGGCATATAGAGCATATTTTGGTCGTGCTTTGCAAAGAATCTCTTCATCTCCTCGACCGATTTGCTACTCTTGATAATAACCTGATTAACCATATTGCGCTTAACAAGCATCTCCATTACTTGGTCGTAATAGTTGATACACTTGTCAAGGTTGATAAGTACGCGACCATTGCAGAGATCAAGAGCCTCTGCCAAAGTAGGCATTTTGTAGCGTGTCGTAGCGCCGTGTCCTGCACGCAGGTAGCGGCTGCGAATATATTCTAAAGTCAATTCGCTAACTTTGCCCTTTCCGTTAGTGGTACGGTTAATAGTGCTGTCGTGGCAAACAACCAATTCGCCATCAACTGTACGACGCACGTCCAACTCAACAATATCCACTCCCATCTGAATAGCCGACTCGATAGCCTCCAATGAGTTCTCGGGGAAGTTGCGCCAATCGGCTCTGTGGGCAATAACAAATACATAGTCTGATTTCGGATTGCGCAACTCTCGCAACAACTTGTCGGCACGACTCTCTGCTATTGCAATAAAAGTTGTTGCAACGAAAAAAATGTACAAAATAAGTCTCTTCATCTTAGAATAGTGATAATAGATTATAGCTATTTTTTGTTGAGGGGATTGTAGTGTTCGAGTGTCGGGCGGTGCGTAACTGCCACAGTGAAAGATAGTGCCTATCGGCACATTCGCATCATCATACCAACCATTATGTTCTGTATGCTACACATATCTCGAACTCTTTTGCGACTGTAAATATAATCATTTTTCTTTACAAAAAGAGATTATGCCACAAAATCTTTCGGTTGGCAGCTACACAACCCCGCCATATAGTCCAACTCTCGCAACAAAGCAGGTCGAATATCCTACTCGATACCGACCTATTTAAGTCATATTTTAAGCAACTATCTCTCCACAAAGGCAACACTATCGCCCGATGCCGTAGAGGCGGTTATCGGCTTGCCATAGATATAATCAAAGTAGTTCTGAATTGTGAGATTCACAACGCTCTCCACAACATTGTTCTGAGCATCGCGCTTGGCCGAGGTGCATATCGAGCCTCCAACCTGACTATTGATAACTCTGATATTGCTCGCACGCTCCGAACCGGTAAACATACCCACATTATGATATGGTTCCGATTCGGTATCATTGCCATTTTTAAACATATAAGCCTTGATCTTACAAAAAGACTTGACTCCAAACAACGACTTTGTCAGATTGCCTACCACACCACCAATATAGGACTCTCCCTCGGAGCTAAGCATAACCCCTCCACGAGTAACACCTCCCACCAAGTCGCCCATTGCGACCTCCTCCTCGGTCGTTACAAACATATTAACGATCTCTATTTCGCCCATATTGGCAACATTTGCAAAATTGTAGGTATTGTTTGTATTCGAACTCATTTTTCCGATTATACCCGCAACATAGGCTATGGTGCTATCGAAACCGGCATTCAATCCTCCCACATCGATTTTTGCACTGTTGGTAATATCCTTGGCCGCAATTGTAACAGCGTTATCGCTATCCATACAGCCTATAATACCCGATACAACAACCTCCTTTATTCTCTTTTGTGCCTTGACTGATATTGTTCCGCTATTGTCAGAACCCGTAATGGATGTTGCGCTAATTGCACTAAAATCAGCCATGATAGAGATCAACCCTCCATAGCAACACACCTTCTCCGACACCTCGGCATCGTAGAGATACGGCATTGAGTTAGAACAACTTTTCATCTCAAATGGAGCATCCGTATAGCCCACCATACCGGCTGCATACACACAATAGTAGCTCTTGCCTGTTGCACATACGCTACTATTGCAATCCCTATCGCCCACATTGTCGCAGTTTTCAACGGTAAATTTCGAATAGTCGGCCTTATTGTTTGCCCCTACACACGAGCTGCCACCACCAATCGCACCCACAACACCGGCCATTATGGTAACCGAGGTGGTGCTACCGGCTAAACGACCATTCGACATCGACATTACACTACCATAATTATCTACATTGTCCAACTTTATGGTGTATATCTTATCCTTGTAGCCATATATCTGACCTACTGCACCTGCAATATAGCTCTCCGAGGTAGTATTCTCTGTAACATTGGAAAACACTTTGGCATAGTTTGCGCAATCGGTCAACAAAACAGGTTTCGATGCATCGGTATATGCAACCACACGGCCAACAAGGCCGGCTACTGTGGTGTTCCCCTCAGGTTTATTCATCACAAGAGCTATTTCGTCTGCACGGTTATCGCAACCACTCATTGCTATCTGACCGCGGATATAACCCACGACACCTCCTACATCTACCCTCGACAAAACACGACCGAGTGTTGGCGATAGGTTAGTGTCTATCAAACCGCTGTTATCACAATTTGAAACAACCATTGCACCAGATGCTCCATCATCCAATCGGCCGAAGCAACCGCCCACCATTATATTATATACCGTATTGGCGTTATAGATGCGATTCTCCTCTGTTACAGCGCAATATAGCTTGCCCGTATTATTACACTCCGCAATGCTCAACGAACATCCCGACTCGGAAGATGTTCGCTCGTAGAAACCTACAACACCACCCATACATACACCCTGCGCAATAGCGAAGTCGGCCGCAATATTGCCCGCGTTGGCACAGCCCTCAACCACCATATTCGGGCAAAGGTCAATCAATCCGACAACACCTCCAAGAATCAAATTAGCCTTTGGGATAGCGCCTATTACATCTATGGTCGAGAGGTTAGTGTTATGTTTGAGCGTTATGGTTACACCTGCCGCTGTACTGCCTGTATTGGCTACCACACCACCAACGATTGTTGTCGAGCGCTTGCTTGTGTCGTTCAAGCTGAAAGTCATCTTGCAACGACTGACACAATTGCTTATCTCACAATCAGCCTCGGACACAACCTGCCCTATCAAGCCTCCGAGGTAGTTCGCAGCGCTCAAATTACGCGAGAGCGATATTGTGCCACTCACCGAGCAGTGCGAAATGTTTGTGCCGGAATAGGTATTGACCAATGCACCGAGCGTTCGGGCAAAGTTGTTGCGATCCACAATATTAACATCTTCGAGATGCAAACCCTTTATTGTTCCGCCCATAGTATGGAACAGAGGATGCTCCAAACCCTTGATAGCAAAGCCATTACCATTTAGAGTTCCGGTATATCTCGCGCCACTGATTGAGCCGAGAGTGGCTTCATCGGTAGGAATAACAACATCATCTACCAACACTGCATCTTTGGTCAATGTTCCCAGATTAACCTGTTCCTTAAACTCTATCAGGGAGTGGAAATCTCGAATAACAAAGAGATCCGTATTGGCCTCATAGTGGAGACATTGTTCCGCCCCATCCTTCCAGAACTCACGCACCTTGCCGGCAGCCAATGGGCGCTCTTCTCCCGCCTTGACTGTTCCGCACATCATACCGCCTTTTGTATCGAACAATGTTACATACAACTCTTCGTAAACTCCCTCAGGAACAGCTACATGGACATAAGTCGGCGTGGTTTCATTCAGCTCTACTCCACCATCAAACGAGTAGTCGATAACACTCTCTGCTTCGCTGCTCGGAGTGAGTACACCCGTCTTAAAGTCGATGTCGAAAGCTCCCGCAATAGGAGCGCGATCAATGGTCGAAATTTTGACGGCCTGGATAGTCGCACTACCCACAATTCCAATTTTCAGAATGCCCGTGAGGTGTTTCATCATGATACTCCCCGACTCCTTCTCGCTATAACCATACATTATCGACACTCCATCGTCAAAGGTTGTGTTCGATATATATTTCTGATTTTTAGCGAACATCACTTGTCCTTTTGCCGCTGCCGGATATGCTACGCAGTATGGTGCCGAAAGCGATTTATTGTCGAATGTGTATTTGGCATTCGCACTGCCTGCCTCATCGGCCGAAAGGGGGATTGATGCCACTCCGTTTACCGATATTTGGTCGCCCTCGCTCCAAAAAAGAGGATATGATTTGCCATCATCGCCCTTTTCGCCAATATGGGTACGCACACCCTCCAACGAGAGCGTAAATTCGGTGCGACCGCCAACGGGGGCAATAACATCATTTATTGTATCGGTAGTACACGAAATCGCAATTGCAATAATTATCGCAATACAAATCTTGGATAAAAGTTTCATTTTATTTTGGTCTTAGTCGGTTTAAGGGGCGATTACACGCTCTCTCAGAGTGAAATATATAATCCCCCCTGCTGCAAAGATACATTTTTTTTAATAAATATGTCATACTGATAACAAAAAACTTATTTGTACATACAACTCTGCATGGCCTTGAATTAAAAAATTTGCTCCTTATACACCGGGCTTCTAATAGGTATAAATACCTAATTTTGACACATATTCTGTCCATTTTTTGCCACAAAGGAACTTTTCCATATATTTGTGTTACAAATAGGAACACATTGTTCCAAGAAAAATTATTTATGGCAATAGTAAACTATCTGTGGCTGACCATAATGTTTTGCACCATTCCGGCAGGAGTGCTGTGGTTATGCCGAAAGTACTCTTGGTTGGACAAAATCGGTCCCGTAATGATTCTCTACGCCATTGGACTCGTTATCGCAAATATCCCGATGCCGGCAGAGATTGCAAAATTGCAAGGCATTATCCCGACAATTATGATTCCGTTGGCTATTCCGATGATGCTCTTCGGTTGTACATTCAAGACCAGCGAAGTGGCTCTGCAAGCACGAGTTGTGACAAGCGGTGTTATTTCGGTCTGCATTGCCGTTATAGGAGGCTATCTGCTTTTCGGACAAGATATTAGCCAAGGCACAGAGATTGGTGGTATGATAGCCGGAAAATGTACGGGTGGAACGCTCAATGCTGCGGCAATCAAGGAGGGTCTGCGCATTAGCGACAGCACCTATATACTATTGACCACCTACGACATCATCATCTGCTTCTTCTACTTCGTTTTCCTCTTGGGGGGGGGTATTCGTCTGTTCCGTTGGCTCTATGGCGAGAAGGCAAAGCGCACCATTTCGGCGGAAGATGCCGAGGCTATCAAGCAGGAGATGGCGGCCGTAAAGGCAAATCCTTACAAGGGACTATGGTCAAAGGCGGGCTTTGCACAGATGGGCAAGGTGCTGGGATTGACACTTGTGGTAGTGGTTATTGCCGTAGCGTTGGCATACCTTATCGGCTGGATTTTCGGTGCTGATTTGGCAAACTTTATGAATGAGAAGAAGGGCGGTTGGTTTATGGCTCCATTTATTCTGATGCTCACCACACTCGGCATTGCACTCTCGTTCTGGAAGCCTGTGAAGAAACTTGACAAGAGTTACGACCTCGGAATGTACCTCATCTATATCTTCTCGCTGGCGATTGCTTCGATGGCAGACCTCTCCAACTTGAAGATTATGGAGAACTTGAATATGATTGTATTCCTCACATTTGCAATCTTCGTATCACTATTTATTCACGCCATTGTATGCCGTCTGTTCCGCGTAGATGCCGATTCGATGGTCATCTCCTCGGTGGCATTTATCAACTCGCCACCATTCGTGCCGATGATATCGAATGCAATGAAAAACCGTGCTGCGCTCGTTACAGGTATCAGCGCAGGATTGATTGGATATGCTGTCGGAAACTACCTCGGTATCCTGATGGCACAACTGCTTAAACTCATTTGATTTTAGTTATGAAAAGATTTTTCGCTTTGGCACTCGCTGCCATAATGTTTGTTTCGTTCACCGCCTCTGCCGAGCCTAAAAAAGATAAGGCAGAAAAGAAATCGGAGGTTACCACTGCTGATGGCAAGAAACAGACCGTAAAGAAGGGTTGGAACTTTGCTCCGTTCCCATCGATTGGTTACAATAGCGACACAGGCTTCCAGATTGGAGCGTTGTGCGAGATTTTCGACTATGGCGACGGCTCGACCTATCCGGCATACAAGCACAAGTTCAATGTCGATTTGTCGTGGACAACCAAAGACCAAGTAAAGCTCCACTTCTTCTACGACTCGAAGTATCTTATTCCGAAGGTGCGTCTTACATTTGCCGCAACCTATATCCTTGCGCAGATGTATCCGTTTATGGGCTTCAATGGTGCAGCTGCGCCATACTTCACCGACCTTGCGAGTGGTAAAAAGCAGATGAACCGCGTGGCGATGTACAATGTCAAGCGTAATTCAATGCGTATAATGGCGGACTTTCAAGGCGAAATCCTTCCAAAATTCCGCTGGGCGGCAGGTATTTCGTATTGGTGGTACGATGTGCAGAATATCTCGTTGAAGAAAAAGGGTAAGACTGCATACGACTCAACCTTTGCAAACGACTACCTGACTACTCAGGGCATCAACTCCCCTTCGCTTTGGCAATTGTACCAGACCGCAGGTCTTATCCGCGCAAACGAGGCTCACGGAGGTCACCACCTCGAATTGAAGGCAGGTTTGGTCTACGATAGTCGTGAACACGAGGCAGACCCTTCGCGCGGTATTTGGGCGGAGGTTTACGCCTACGGTTCGCCCGATATCCTCAACGGTCGTGGCAAAGATGGCTACCACTACTTGAAGTTGGCTGCTCACTTCCGCCACTATGTACCTGTATGGAAGGATAAAATCACTTTTGCATATCACCTCGCATATCAGGGTAAGTTGGCAGGAAATGCACCATACTACACATTGCAGAATATCAACACTCTCTACCTCCGTCAGATTATATCTGATGGATTGGGAAGTATCAACACCGTGCGTGGTGTGCCATACAACAGCGTGATTGGCGATGGCTATGCATGGGCTAACTTCGAGATGCGATTTAAGATTGTGTCGTTCCACTTTATCAAGCAGAACTTCTACCTCGCAACAAACCCATTCTTCGATATGGGAGCTTGCGTACAGGGCTACCGTCTTGATGAGATGAAGGAGATTCGCGAATCGGGTAAATCGCTCGATGGCACAACAAATTTCTCTAACGCAGAGCTAAACCTTATCTACACGGGCGAACCTCGCAAGTTGCATATGAGTGCAGGTGTGGGCTTGAAGTTGGCGATGAACCGCAACTTTATCCTCTCGGCGGAGGTTGCCGTGCCACTTAACACTAAGGTATATACCAATACCGACTTGAATGTTCCGGTGTCGGAGTTGAAGATGAAGAAGAGCTACAAGCCGGGCGTAAATATCGGACTTAACTACATCTTCTAAACAATGTAATCAAACAACCCAATGCCGAATATTAACCAATTCGGCATTGGGCGATTGTCTATCCGCAAAGATACCCCCCCCGAATAATCGATTATCAGGAATAGAAAAGGCGGCATTTACTATATAAATATTAAATATTTCGCGGAAAATCGGTTTAAATTTTGCAGATTAGATAAAAGTTTGTATATTTGCAGACCGATTTGAGAAAAATGGTCTGATGGCCGAGTGGCTAGGCAGAGGTCTGCAAAACCTCGTACAGCGGTTCGAATCCGCTTCAGACCTCACTGCTACCAGAGATGGTAGCATTTTTTTTGCGGCATTCTCACCGATGGTTACCTCCTGCGTATTTCCCCGCACCGCCAATTATGGCGACTGGGGTAAAATCAATGTAAGTGGCATAGAGTTCCGCCTCGGCACCACGCCATCCATAGGACTGAAATACTATTTCTAAAATCTAAACTCTTTCGCTTGATAAAGTGATTGTCCTACAATTTACCAAACACAGCGGCTCCGTACGAGTTGTCTGTTCTGCTTAACAATTTCTGTTAAGCACTCCGGTATCGAATAAAAAAGGCCTCTCTAAGTCAATATTAGAGAGGTCTTTTCTTATTTGAGTCAATTTCGTGCTACTACAACGCCAACTCCTCGTATGGCAAGTTCCACGCATCTGCCACAGGCTTGTAGACAACCTTACCCTCAACAACATTCAAGCCCTTGCGCAACTCCTCGTTGTCCTTACATGCTGCACGCCAGCCTTTGCCTGCAAGTTGAAGAACATACGGCATGGTCGCATTTGTAAGTGCAAGCGTAGAGGTGTATGGCACTGCTCCCGGAATATTTGCCACGCAGTAGTGTAGAATGCCATCCACATAGTATACAGGATCCTCATGTGTCGTAGGATGCGAGGTTTCGAAGCAACCTCCCTGATCGATAGCGACATCGACCATCACTGTACCCGGCTGCATATCTTTGAGCATATCGCGTGTTACGAGTTTCGGTGCCTTAGCTCCCGGAATAAGCACCGAACCAATAACGAGGTCGGCAGTCTTCAACTCCTGACGAATATTATACTCCGAAGACATCAAAGTCTTGACATTCTTCGGCATAACATCGGCGAGGTAGGTCAGACGCTGCAACGAGATATCGCAAATTGTCACATCGGCACCCGTACCTGCCGCAGTGCGCGCAGCCGCAGTACCCACAACACCTGCACCAATAACGAACACCTTCGCAGGCTTCACTCCCGGAACGCCGCCGAGCAATACGCCCTTACCTCCACGAGGCTTTTCGAGGAAGTAGCGGCCCTCCTGTGTGGACATACGACCTGCAACCTCCGACATAGGAATAAGTAGCGGCAGCGAGCGATCCTTACGCTCCACGGTTTCGTATGCACAGCAGATTGCACCACTCTCAATCATCGCCTTAGTGAGAGCCTCGCTACTTGCGAAGTGGAAGTAGGTAAATACAATCTGTCCCTTACGCACGAGTTTGTACTCAGGTGCGATAGGTTCCTTAACTTTAACAATCATCTCGGCTATGGCATAGACATCCTCAATTGTAGGGAGAATCTCCGCGCCTTGTGCGAGGTAATCCTCATCCTTAAACCCACTGTTTTCGCCAGCAGTAGATTGAACATACACTTTGTGACCACGGCGAATCAACTCCATAGCTCCAGCCGGGGTGAGAGCAACACGATTTTCATTGTTTTTGATCTCCTTAGGAATACCAATAATCATAGCTTTAAAGTTTTAAGGTTTTACATTATTTTGGTTTGTTATTCAAAATTTGCCGATTCCGACTACTAATATAGTACTTTTTTATTAAAGTTTATATCAATTTTACTAATTTTATTAAATTGACACTTTTTTTCTCGGAATTATATAGTTTAGTGTTGTAAAAAATCGTCATTGTGAAGGAGCGTAGCGACTGCGACAATCTCCCTTATATTTTTATTAAATTAACAGCGGGAGATTGCCACGAGCCTATCGGCTCTCGCAATGACGCTCTTGTT
>JAZSOV010000035.1:0-23191 GCA_045537095.1 Alistipes sp. | reverse complement strand
GTCGTTTGGAAGAACTGCCTCCTTGAAAATGTAAGCACCGGTCTTCTCCGACTTAACCATCTTGATGCACTTGGTAAACTGCTTACCTACACCTGTTCTAAGGGTTGCGACTGCTTTCTTTGCCATAACTCTTTACCTCCTATTACTTAATTTCACGATGTAAAGTTACCCTCTTCAAGTAAGGATTGTACTTCTTACGCTCCAAACGGTCAGGGGTGTTCTTCTTGTTCTTTGTGGTGATGTAGCGCGACATTCCTGGTACGCCACTCTCCTTCTGCTCGGTGCACTCCAAGATGACCTGAACTCTGTTACCTTTCTTTGCCATAACTTGTTAATGTTTAGTAGATTTTCTTGGGAGCAGCAGCATCTTTGAGAGCGGCAGCGAGTCCCTTCTTGTTAATTGTTTTGATTCCCGAAGTCGAAACCTTCAAGGTAATCCATCGGCCTTCCTCCTCCGACCAGAAACGCTTAGTCTTCAAGTTTGGATTGAACTTGCGCTTGGTCTTCACATTGGAGTGCGAAACATTGTTTCCCACGAGGGCCACTTTTCCTGTAATTTCGCAAACTTTCATTGTTACTAAATTTTTTAATTAAATCCCATTTGGGGCTGCAAATATAAGAATTATATTTTGGATATGCAATTGTATAGTGAAAATTTTGAGAAATTCGCCAAAATCACAAAAAAAGAGGATACTTAATGTACCCTCTCCGGATTTTCGCGTAGGAACTGTTCCCACGATTGTGTGCCTCGCTTGCGGGCTTTTTTATCGCCACCCAAACCCTTGACTTTCTCTCCGCCAAGCGCGCGATTTATAGGCGAAGAGATTGAATAGTAATGACATAATGCCACTGCCATACCATCCGTAGCATCGAGTTTTTTCGGTGCTTCCTCGATATGTAGCGTCTTCATCACAATCCCCGCAATCTGCTCCTTCGATGCCGAGCCTAAACCCACAACCGACTGCTTAATTCGCGAGGGGGCATACTCAAACACATCGACATCCTGACTCAGTGCCGCAGCCATAGCCACGCCCTGTGCACGACCAAGTTTAAGCATCGACTGCACATTCTGCCCAAAGAATGGCGACTCCAAAGCCACCTCGCGCGGCTTATACTCCGCGACCAAGCGGCTGACACTCTTGAAGATATATTGCAACTTGGCATACGGATCAGCGATTTTGTGCAGGTCTATCTCGCCTATCACAACAGAACGCAGTTCTCGCCCACTGACCTCCAACACGCCATAACCCGTATAGTTTGTGCCGGGGTCAATACCCAAAATGCGATATATCTCCTTCGGTTGTGCCATCGCCTCTATTTCAACAACTCGGCCAACTTTTCGAGTACCGCCTCGCCACGCAAGTTCTTCGCGATGATAACGCCATTCGAGCAGTCAATAAGGAAGTTTGTGGGAATAGACTCCACTACATACTCCCCTGCCGCAGGGTTATCAAAACGCTCTAATGTACTCACATTAACCCACTTCATTTGCTGCTTCTCGATAGCGTTCTGCCAAGCCTCCTTCTTTGCATCGAACGACACACCATAAATCTCGAAGCCCTTCTTGTGGTAGAGTTTATAAGCCTCCTTCAAATATGGCATCTCCGCCATACATGGGCCACACCACGAAGCCCAGAAGTCGAGCAATACATAGCGATTCTTATTATTCTCAACAACCGATTTGAGCGACACAACCTCACCATTTGGTGTTGGTTGTTCGATATTGATATAGTGAGGAACATAGTCACTACCCTCAGTCTGAGGCTCGGTCTTCATCTTCTTTTCAGAGTTGGTCTTAATCTTGACCGCCATCTTATTGGCCTGCATATCCTTGGAGAGCAATTCCAAGGCCTTAATAGTCTCGGCTGCCGTCTTCGAGTAGGCGAGCTGTCGAAGCATAAAGATACCGAATATATTGTCGAGGTTGTTATCGAAACACTCCTGCAACATAGCCTCATACTCGGCATCGATCTTCTCCGCCTCGGCCTGATCGTTGGCCTTCACAGCATTGCGGTAGCGATCCGACAACTCCTTATTACGCGTCATCATCGCATCGTAAGCCTCGTTTGCCGGTGTACCGACAACCCTCACAACACCCTTGTCATACTCCTCTACAACACGAATCTTGCCCGGTTCCACAAAAAGACGAGCAATCGGGCGACCGCTATTGTGCACCAACTGTGCAAATGTAGGCTCGTAGCTGTTACTCTTGAACTTATAGAAGCCATCCTTCACCTCTACCGAGTCAATAACAGCTCGTGAATTCCACATATCTGTAAGATACATATATCCGGCTTCAATCTCCGGACTGCCAACACGACCGGCTATCTCATATCTGCCACAACCTACCAGTGAGACAACAGCCCACAACATCATTAAAATCTTCTTCATTGTTCTATCTTTTTTTGTTTTACAATCTACTCTTTCTTTGCCAACTCGGCCTCCAACTTCATTACACGGCGGCGCAACTCTGGCAACTCCTTAAACACCGCAAACGAACGATGATAGTTGATGCCCGGAAGTGCCGGCGAGCCAAAACGAAACTCTCCGTCAGGCACATCCTTGTCGATACCACTCTGCGCTCCAATCTTTACACCATTACCAATTGTTATATGGTCGGCAAAGCCCACCTGACCACCGATAAAGCAGTTCGCACCTATCTTGGTGGTACCTGCAACACCGGTCTGCGAAGATGATACCGTATTCTCGCCTATCTGTACATTGTGGCCAATCTGAATAAGGTTGTCCAACTTAACGCCCCTGCGAATAATTGTAGAATCGGTCTTTGCACGGTCGATACAGGTATTGGCTCCAATCTCGACATTATCCTCGATAATAACATTACCGAGTTGCGGAATCTTGTCGAAACCGCCCTCAGCATTTGGCGCAAAGCCAAATCCATCGGCTCCGATAACCGCACCTGCGTGAAGGATACAGTTAGCACCGATCGTACAACCCTCGTAGATCTTAACACCTGCATATAGCGTAGTTTTGGCTCCAATCTTCACATTGTCGCCGACATAACATTGAGGGTATATTTTCGCACCATCGCCAACTACTGCGCCAGCCTCAATAACTGCAAAATCGCCAATATAGCAATCCTTGCCGATAGTGGCACTCTCCGACACGGAAGCCAACTTCGACACACCCTTTTTCTGCGGTTTCATTGCGTTGTACATCTCCAAAAGGCGCAACACGCAAGCGTTTACATTATCCACCTTCACAAGCGTTGCCGTGACCTCCTGCTTTGGCTCGAAGTCGCGCTCCACGAGGACTACCGAACACTTTGTGGTATAGAGATAGGGCTCAAATCGAGGATTCGACAAATAGGCCAAACCACCCTCTTTGCCACCCTCAATCGAGGAGACCGTATAAATCGAGGCGTTACCATCGCCAACAACCTCACCGGCAAGCAGACTGGCAATCATTTCTGCTGTAAATTCCATATTCAATTTGAGTTATTTAGTTATATTTTCTTTCGTCATATCGAAGCGAAGCTCGCCGCCATTCATAATCTCGTTGTGAGTGATATAGTTCCTATTGAGCCTCTTACCGTTGAGGTATACCGCCCTAACATACTTCGCCTCGCGGCTCAACCCCTCTGCTTTGGTCGTAAAATTCTTTCCTTCTCCCAAGTGGAGAGTTACTGACTTGATTTGAGGTGCTCCAAGTATATATTTACAACTCACAGGATCAATAGGATAGAAGCCCATTGACGAAAATATATACCACGAAGACATCTGCCCACAATCCTCATTTCCGCATAAACCGTCTGGACGAGCCGAATACATTGTATCTATAACCTCGCGAATAACCTCGGCTGCTCTATCAGGACGATCTGCCAATGTGTAGAGATAAGGAATATGATGACAAGGCTCATTGCCATGTGCATACTGACCTATCAAACCCGTAATATCTAGTTGGTTAGCTATAATTTCGCCCTCGAAAAGAGTATCAAGTTCCTTTACAAACTCCTCCTTGCCTCCCATAAACTCTATTAACCAATCAACATCATGTTGAACATGCCAAGCATACTGCGAAGGTGTAGCCTCGACAAATGCCCCTCCCTCTGCGTATGGTACCATTCTATTCTTTTGAAACGGGGTCTGCCACGAACCATCAGCTAAACGAGGACGCGGATATTTAGTCTTAGAATCGTAGATATTCTTGAAAAACTCAGCACGGCGCGCGTAGTGTGCACGACACTCCTCATCGCCTATCATCTTCGCCATCTCAGCAAGGGCATAGTCATCATAAGCATTCTCCATTGTAACCGATACCGAACGCGAGTGGACCTTATCCACAGGATAGTAGCCATACTTCATATACATATCCCAATCGTTCAACTTTCGATGTGGTGTAGTTTGTGATTTACACATTGCTTCCAATGCCCTCTTACCATCATAGGCACGAAAGCCCTTTCTCCATGCCTCAGTAATAACAGGTATTGCATGGTTGGCAATCATGCAATGGGTTTCATTGCCCCACAATGCCCAAACTGGCAAATACCCCTGAGCATCGCATTGTTCGAGCATAGAGATCACGAAATCATTTACCAATTCAGGAGTAAGTATCGTATATAACGAATGCGCTGCACGATATGTATCCCACAACGAGAATGTAGTATATGCCCGTGATGCCTCACTCTTAATAATTTGATCGGCTGCATTTCGATAGCGTCCGTCTGCATCTGAATGGAGGTTTGGCTGTATAAAAGCGTGGTATAGTCCAGTATAAAAAATCTTCTTCTCGTCTATTGTTCCATTGACTTCTGCGCGCGACAACAATTTGTTCCACCTCTGCTTAGTCTTACGATGAACCCCATCGAAATCCCAATCGCCAACCTCAGCAAGATTAGCCTTTGCTCCCTCTACACTCACAGACGACAAAGCTATCTTCACCATTAACTCTTCTCCCTTCCGAATATTAAACTCCACAACATATCGCGGAGCCTTCTCATTTTCGAGTATCGGAAGAGTCTCTTTATGTATGATTGGATGATTAAACTCAGCTATAAAAGAGTAGGTCTGTTTTGTCCACATCTTGTCCTTGATGGTTCCAACCAAGGTTTTGTTATCAAGCCATTCCGTTTGACACTCCTTGACATGTGTATGAAGTTGGTGCGGCTTGTAGGCAGGAGAGTGCTGTAAATCAATTAGTAAGCCTTTCTTACCTTCGCCGTCATATCTCATTCGATAGAGAGCTACTCGCTCCGAAGCAGTGATCTCAACTCTCACCTTTGGCTGGTCAAGATAGACCGAATAGTAACCCACAGAAGCCTTCTCATTACTCTTTTCAAAGCCACTACGATAACCATTCCATGGTCGTACCAACTCCCCCGAAGCTGGCATAATCAACACATTACCTAAGTCTGGACAGCCCGTACCATTCAGATGATTTTGCGTAAAACCAAATATATCTGTGTCATCATAAACGTACTCACTATTATGTGCCCAATTACCATGTCCTGTTACTGGCGAAGGTTGCACCATTCCAAATGGAGCACAAGCACCAGGAAATGTGTGCCCATCTCCACCAGTACCGATAAATGGATCTACAAATTGTGTATAATCTTTCACACAACTTACAGATAAAAGGCTCATAGCCAATAGCGTAAAACAAATAATTTTCTTCATCTTATTCAATATTTAAGTAGTCTGAAATGTCGATATTATGAGGCATAAATTCATCGACATTGCGACCAAAAGCCAACAACTCACGCACCATGCTCGATGAGATATGCATATACTCGGCAGGTGTTACAAGAAGTACCGTTGTAAGTTCGGGATACAACTCTCGATTGGTTGCCTCTATCGTGCGCTCGAATTCGAAGTCCACCGTATTGCGAACGCCACGCACTAAGGCTGTTGCACCCACCTCACGAGCGAAATCGCCCGTCAATATCGAGTAGCTCGCCACACGCACACGGCTCTCGTCACGATACACATCCGAAATCAATCGACATCGCTGCTCCACCGAAAGCAGGCCTTTTTTCGATACATTCTCGCCCACTGCAACTACCACCTCATCAAAGAGGCGCAATGCCTCGGCAACGACCGCCTCATGTCCGCGGGTAAACGGATCAAACGATCCTGCAAAAAGAGCTATTCGCGCCATAGTGTAACTTTGTAACAAACAAACAAATAGATAATCAATTTGGCAAAGTTAATAAAAATATCGAAAACTTACAAATCTAAATTTAGGTGGGGGAGGGCCTGACAAATAACCGAGAGCGCAACATACTTTGGCGTATATTGCGCTCTCGGCTATTGCGAACTGGTGCTAAATTCACCAATCAAAACTACATTTACCCCAAGTACGATTTCAAGAGTTTACTGCGTGACGAGTGGCGCAAGCGGCGAATAGCCTTCTCCTTAATCTGGCGCACACGCTCACGGGTAAGGTCAAACTTCTCGCCAATCTCCTCCAAAGTCATCTCCGAGCAACCGATACCAAAGAAGTAGCGGATAATATCGCGCTCACGCTCGGTAAGGGTTTCCAACGCCCTATCGACCTCGGTAGCAAGCGACTCGTTAATAAGACCGCGATCTGCATTTGGCGAATCGGGATTTACCAAGACATCGAGCAACGAGTTATCCTCGCCATCTGCAAACGGTGCATCAACCGAGATATGACGACCTGCAACACGCAGAGTATCAGTTACCTTCTCGCGCGGCAACTCCAACTCGGCTGCCAACTCCTCAGGCGATGGAGTACGCTCATGCTCCTGCTCGAAGCGAGCAAAAGCCTTGTTGATTTTGTTGAGCGAACCCACCTGATTGAGTGGAAGGCGCACAATACGCGACTGCTCGGCAAGAGCCTGCAAAATCGACTGACGAATCCACCATACAGCGTAGGAGATAAACTTAAAACCACGAGTCTCATCGAACTTCTCCGCAGCCTTAATCAAGCCGAGGTTACCCTCGTTGATAAGGTCGGGAAGGCTCAAACCCTGATTCTGATATTGCTTTGCCACCGACACTACGAAGCGAAGGTTTGCCTTGGTCAGTTTCTCCAAAGCCTCTTGGTCGCCCTTGCGGATTCGTTGAGCGAGTTCTACCTCCTCCTCTACGGTGATAAGTTCCTCTTTACCAATCTCCTGCAAGTACTTGTCGAGAGATGCACTCTCGCGATTGGTGATGGATTTCGTAATCTTTAATTGACGCATAAATCTATATAAATTGTTTCTTCGTTACATTTTAATTGACAATTGATAATTGACAATTGACAATTTATGGTAAAAACGACAAGTCGTTTTTTTGAATTGTTTGTTGATTCTATATTAAAATATAAAATACCTCTAATTCTCAATTTTCAATTCTCAATTCTCAATTTGTTATCATGCTACTGCACGATAACATAGCTTGCGGCGCGACCATCAGGATAGACTCCGTCTATCGACTGAATCTTGTCGGTCAAACGCCCCAAATCTGCCACCGAGCGCACCGCCTTGTCGTTGATGTGGGTAATTACAAAGCCCTCACGCACACGAGCTTTCGCCAACAGACCACCACTCTTGACCGACTGCACCTGCACGCCACCCTTGATATCGAGTTTCTTGGCAGTTTTGTTGTCGATATCGGCAAAGCGACCGCCCAAAACCTCCACGACATCGACATCGTTTTTGGAGAGCAATTCAGCTTTACCTGCTTTATTACGAAGAACAACCTCAAAATGTTTCACTTTGTCGCCTCTTTTTACAACCAACGACACTTTATCGTTCGGACGATGCTTGCCAATCTGCTCGGTAAGTGTTGTCGGAGCTACGATTTTCACGCCGTCAATCTCGGTGATGACATCTCCCTTGCGAAGTCCTGCCTCCGAAGCCGAGCCTCCCTCCGAAACGCCTGCAACATAGACACCGCCAACCTCCTTAA
Organism: Alistipes sp.; assembly: GCA_045537095.1. Taxonomy (GTDB): domain Bacteria; phylum Bacteroidota; class Bacteroidia; order Bacteroidales; family Rikenellaceae; genus Alistipes. The sequence goes on along the minus strand of JAZSOV010000035.1, from coordinate 15,314 downwards.
TGCCGGTCTCTTTGCCGAGTTGGTCGATAAAATCTTGGTCGATGTAGCGGTACGAAATACCAAGCAATGCACGCTGCACGATACCATACTCACGCAAATCATTAACCACCTTACGCACAATACTTTCAGGCACTGCAAACGAGTAGCCGATATAGCTTCCTGTCGAGGACTTGATAACGGTATTGATACCCACCAACTCGCCTCGCGTATTTACCAACGCACCGCCCGAATTACCCGGATTTACCGCAGCATCAGTCTGGATAAACGACTCTATACGGAACTCGTTAGGAATAACATCCAACTGACGAGCTTTGGCACTTACGATACCTGCCGTAATGGTCGATTGCAAATCGAATGGAGAGCCGATTGCCAACACCCACTCGCCAAGTCGCAACGCATCAGAAGATCCGAATTTTATAATTGGCAACTCCTCCGCCTCGACCTTGATAAGTGCAACATCGGTAGTTGGGTCCTTTCCTATGATTTTCGCATCGAAGACACGGCCATCGTTGAGTTTAACGCGCAACTTTGTCGCTCCATCAACAACATGGTTGTTGGTTACGATATAACCATCGGTCGAGATAATCACACCCGAACCTCCCGACTTTTGCTCACGCTTTTGTGGCTGACCATTGCCCTGCTGTGGCTGTGGGAAGCCGAAAAACTCAAAGAATGGGTTATACGGCATCATACTCTGCTGGCGCACCTCTACCTCTGTTATCGCCTCGATATTAACCACCGCCTTAACAGCATTTTCGGCTGCAAAAGTAAGGTCTGGGTAGTTTGCCGACTGTTCCAAACTCACAAACTGTGTCTTTGCAACCGGAACGGTGTCGCCATCACGATTTACATACTCTATGGTTGTCGCAGTCTGTGTGTTGCGAACAACCGCATACGATGCAACGCCTGCACCAAGAAGTGCCGAAACGAAGCATATTGCTACCAATACAAAAGTGTTCTTTTTCATAATTTATGTTTTAGTTTCGCTCTCAAAACGAATATCATCACAAAATTATTGCAAATCGCGCAAAAAATCAAATTATTTCGATAATACTTCATAATAAAGTATCGCCGGCACTTTTTGTATTACGAAAAAATGCTCTATCTTTGTACAGAATATTAAGAATTCCACACTAATAATTTTATGACACCTGAACAGCAAAAGAAATTCAAGTATTGGCAGTGGCGTACCATCATCGGAACGATGGTGGGCTACATCTTCTTCTACCTTATCCGCAAGAACTTCTCGTTCGCAATGCCCGGTTTGACCGCCGAGTACGGCATCACCAAGGCGAGCCTCGGAGGTATCCTCTCGTTGGCAGGATTTCTCTACGGTCTATCAAAATTGTTAAACGGAATGTTGGCCGACCGCATCAATGGTCGTTGGCATATGGTGACAGGTTTGGCTGTCAGCACCATATCCGCTTTTGTTATCGGATTCGGCGCTGAGATTATAACACACTTTACAGGAGTTCCCGAGGGTTCTACACCTGAATTTGTCGGCAAATTCACCATACTTCTCTCAATACTTTGGATTATTAACAACATCTTCCAAGGTTGTGGTTTTCCACCTTGCAGTCGTCTGCTACCACGCTGGATTCCGGCAGGTGAGCTGTCGACAAAGATGGCGTTGTGGAACACATCGCACTCGATTGGTGCAGGTTTGGCCGGTATATTATGCGGTGTTCTGATTATGGGTATGATGGGTACTGACCTATCCGCCAATACGGATATGGTGACTACCATCGCCAAAAACCTCGGCAAAGAGGCAACCGATACCGCCGTAGTCGCCGCAGCACAAAATGTAGGTGCTTGGAAGTGGACATTTATAATTCCTGGTATTATAGCAGCAGTTGGAGTTGTAATTACAGCAGCAATTCTTCGCGACACCCCTAAGAGTGTCGGTCTACCGGAACTCTCTGAGAGTGGCGACAGCAATAAGACAGAAAACAGAGAGGAGTCGCAAGCCGAGATATCGGCATTTATCCGCGAACATGTGTGGAAGAATCCCGTTATTTGGGCTTTGGCCGTTGCGGACTTCTTTGTATATGTAATCCGCTTTGCCGTTCTCGATTGGGGTCCTACATTCCTGCGAGAACACTGTGGTATGACCGCCGAATGGGCCGCCATGACGGTTATCATCTTCGAAATATTCGGTGTTGTAGGCATGCTCTTGGCTGGCTGGATAAGCGATAAATTATTCGGTGGTCGAGCTGCCCGCACATGCCTTCTCTGCATGGTTGGAACACTCCTTGCCATTCTTGGTTTTATTGCCCTTCAGAAGGCAGGGGCAAGCCCTATATTGCTCCTCTTTGTGTTGGCATTAGCAGGTGCATTTCTCTATGGGCCGCAAGCTCTTATCGGTGTAATCTCCTCGAACCACGCCACACGCAAGGCATCAGCTACAGCTCTCGGCATTATCGGGTTTGTCAGCTATGTCAGTGTGCTTGTTTCGGGTTGGGGATTTGGCTTTATCGCTGACTCTAAATATGGTTGGAATGGTGTGTTCGTAGCGATGGTCGTAATGGCAATTATCGGAACCATAATCTTTATCCCTATGTGGAAGATGAAACGGGATGCATACTCCGAGGAGTAAATTAGTAGACGAAAAGCGAATTTATATGCGAATAGTAGTAGGATTATCAGGTGGAGTAGACTCTTCAGTCGCCGCGTACTTACTCAAAGAGCAGGGACACGAGGTCATCGGTCTGTTTATGCGTAATTGGCACGACACGACAGGCAAGTTGGAGGGAGAGTGTTCATGGCACGATGACCAAGTCTTTGCCGAGTTGGTGGCAAAAAGGTTGGATATAGCCTTTCACTATGTCGATTTGTCGGAGGAGTATAAAAAGCGTGTAGTCGATTATATGTTCGCCGAATATGAGAAGGGGCGCACTCCAAATCCCGATGTGCTGTGCAACAGAGAGATTAAGTTCGATGTCTTTTTGAAGGAGGCTCTCAAACTCGGTGCCGAGGCGGTTGCCACGGGGCATTACTGCCGCAAGGAGGAGCGCATAGTCAATGGCGAAAAGGTCTATTCTCTCTTGGCGGGCAGCGACCCTAACAAAGACCAAAGCTACTTCCTCTGCCAACTCTCACAAGAACAGTTGAAGTATGCAATGTTTCCGATTGGTCACCTTCTAAAACCCGAAGTGCGCCGTATTGCCGAGGAGCAGAAGTTGGCGACAGCCAAGCGTAAGGATTCGCAAGGTATATGCTTTGTAGGTAAGGTCGATTTGCCCGTATTCTTACAACAACAACTCGCAGCAAAAAAGGGAAACATTCACGAGATTTTACCCTCGTGGCGCAGATATGCCGAGCGTGCCGAGCAAACCAAATTGGAGCAACTTGCCGAGCCATATCGCTACACCGTGCGTGACGGCAAGAAGATTGGCGAACATAACGGAGCGCACTTCTATACCATAGGTCAGCGCAAAGGTTTGGGCATCGGAGGTCGCAAGGAGTCACTATTTATAATAGGTACCGATGTTGAGAACAATACCATATATGTAGGTGAGGGTGATAGCCACCCCGGACTCTATCGCAAGGCACTGCGCATTGACAATTCGGAGGTGCATTGGATTGAGCCGTGCGAGGCTCTCAAAGTGGGTGAGGAGCGCAGATTTAAGGTGCGTATCCGCTACCGCCAACCACTCGAAGACGCAACACTCATTCAGCACGAAGATACACTCTATATTCTCTTCGACCAGCCACAACGAGGTATCGCAGGCGGTCAGTTTGCAGCGTGGTACGAGGGGGATAGGTTGCTCGGCTCGGGCGTAATAAAGTATTAACAAAAACAAAAAATAATGACAAGAAAGAAGTTCCTTTCTATTTTGGCTATTTGTGCAACAATGGCACTAACGGCTAATGCTCAACTTAAATTTGTTGATGCCATAGAGTTGGGTATTCACGGACACACTAAAAAGACCGACAAGAGTCCTTACTTCCGTTTCGACCATACGCCATACGAAGGATTCAACAAGACCATCATAAGCCATTCGAAGAAACCTGCGGGTTTGTATGTCGTATTTAAGACCAACTCCTCGCAAATCTCTGCTTCGTGGGAGAATGTTCCGCACCGTATGGGCGACAACATGAGTGGTATCTTGCAACACGGACTCGACCTCTACATCAAAGACGATGGAAAATGGAAATTTGCAGCGGTAGGTCGTGTGTCCACCCTCCCTGAGAAGAGTAAGCGCACAAAGACTCTTATTGAAAACCTCGCAGATGGAGAGAAAGAGTGTTTGCTATATCTTCCCGGTTGGTGCGAATTGAAGAGCTTGCAGATTGGCATTGATGATGATGCAACAATTGATGGGTTGTCAAAACCTTTCCGTCACAAGGTTGTTGTACACGGTTCGAGTATTACACATGGTGCTTCTGCATCACGCCCCGGCCTAACCTATACGGCTATCATGGCTCGTAATCTCGGTATCGACTTCATAAACTTCGGTTTCAGTGGCGAGTGCAAGATGCAACCTCAATTTCTTGAATTTTTGAAGAGTTGCGAGGCCGACGCCTTCGTATTTGACGCTTTCTCAAATCCATCGGAGAAGCAGATTGAAGAGCGTTTGGAGAACTTTGTCGCAGAGTTGGTTAAGGCACATTCGGGCAAGCCACTTATCTTCATTCAGACTCCTGTTAAACAAGATAGTCAGTTCGATATAAAGAACTATGCTCGTCGTATGAGCCTTATTGCCACCGCTACGAAGATGATGAAAAAATTGGAGAAACAGTATAAGGATGTCTATTTCTTAGCAGTACCCGATGTGTTAGGTCCAGATGACACAATTGATAACGCACATCCTACCGACCTCGGTTTCAATCGTTTCGTAAAAGTGTATCAGCCTAAAATTGCAAAAATACTTAAAAAATATGGGATAAAGGGCAACTAATCGAACTTAATTTGTATCTTTGCACCGCTTTTGAGGAACGCTCGAAGGCGGTGTTAGGTTTATAATGGAGAAATATGAATTGGTTTGTTAATCTTTTTACAGGCAATAGCATCGCTACTGCGGTAATTATTCTTGCACTGACGATAGCCATCGGACTTCTGCTCAATCGCATAAAGTTCGGTTCGGTATCGTTGGGTGTAACTTGGGTATTGTTTGTCGGCATTATATTGTCGCACTTCGGGCTTACAATAGACCCTCAAATTTGCCACTTCATCAAAGAGTTCGGCCTGATACTCTTTGTCTATTCGATTGGTATTCAGGTAGGACCTAGTTTCATTTCGTCACTGCGTGACGGAGGTATCAAACTCAATATGTTGGCGATGCTGATTATCGCACTTGGTTGCATCATCTGCTACAGCATACACCTCTTATCGGGCGAGGATCTTGCTACAATGGTGGGTGTTCTATCGGGAGCAGTAACCAATACCCCCGGTTTGGGTGCCGCACAGAGTGTTGTCGACAGCTCGCAAGCCTCAACTATGGCCACTGCCTACGCCGTAGCATATCCTCTCGGTGTGGTTGGTATCATTCTGTCAATGTTGCTTATTCGTTGGATCTTCCGTATCAAGATAGACCGCGAGGCCTCGAAGGCCTCTCGTTCAGATGCACCACGCACCGTGCGTATCGATGTGCGCGTAACAAATCACGCCATCTTCGGCAAGACTATCGAGGAGATAAGCCGCATCACTCGCAGCCACTTTGTTGTGGCTCGCATCTTCGACCACGAGAATCAGCAGCGCATTGCTTCGGGACAAACCGAATTGCAAGAGAACGACATCCTGCGTATTGTGGTTAGCAGTCAGGATGTTGATCTCGTTCAATCGCTGATTGGCGATATTGTCAAGGTAAACGACTCGGAGTGGGGCAAAGCCTCCTCGCACCTCGAAAAACGCCGCATCGTGGTTACCAAGGCTGAACTTAACGGAAAACATATCGGCGATTTGCACATTCGAGAGAACTACCATGTTACCATCACGCGCGTAGTGCGTGCAGGTATTGAGCTGGTGGCAACCTACGAGTTGCGCTTGCAGATGGGCGATGTCGTAGTGGTGGTTGGTCGCGCCAACGACCTCGATCAGGTTTCGACCATCTTGGGCAACTCAGTGAAGCGTTTGGATAGACCAAACCTCACACCTATATTTATAGGTATGTTCCTTGGCGTTTTGCTCGGTTCAATCCCTATCGCTATTCCGGGAGTTCCACAAGCTGTAAAGCTTGGCTTGGCCGGAGGCCCTCTCGTAGTAGCTATTCTGCTTGCGAAGTGGGGTCCAAAATATAAACTCGTAACCTTTGCAACCAACTCGGCCAATATGATGATTCGCGAGATTGGCATCTCGCTCTTCCTTGCAGCGGTGGGCCTTGGCGCGGGCAATGGTTTTGTCGAGGCTATTGTAAATGGTGGTTATTGGTGGATTTTGTTCGGATTTGCAATAACAGTATTGCCACTCCTTATTGTGGGCACTATCGCTCGCAAGGCAATGAAGATGGACTACTTTTCGTTGATGGGATTGATGTCAGGTGCAATGACCGATCCTCCGGCTCTCGCCTACGCCAACACAGTAGCTACCAATGACCGCGCAGCCGTAGCCTACGCAACTGTCTATCCATTGACAATGTTCCTACGAATATTCACGGCACAAATTTTAGCACTAATAGCAATATCATAACAAAGAGCCTGTCTAACAAGTAAAAATTAGACAGGCTCTCTTTTGTGGTGCCGTTACTTCGATGAATAAACAGAAATGCGAGTTAGCCCCGCACTCTTCATTGAACCTCTTACGAAATTGACACTCCGTAAGTCACGACAGGCAAAGCAGCTACCCCACATTGCTGGGTAGCGTAAGGGCATAAAAATAGTCAGTTTGCCATTTTCAATGAGCCAACTGACTATTTTTCAGCATTTTAGTGATTCCGTTGGGGCTCGAACCCAAAACCTACAGCTTAGAAGGCTGTTGCTCTATCCAGTTGAGCTACGGAACCAAACCGTATTTTGCGAAGTCGCTATCCTGAAAATGCCTGTTAAAAAGCAGTTGAGCCGATTTCGAGATTTGAACTCGAGACCCCTTCATTACGAGTGAAGTGCTCTACCGCTGAGCTAAATCGGCAATACAATCTGCAATTTCGCGGTGCAAATATCGTAAAATTTTCTCTATTTGTGCAACTTTCTGAGAAAATTTCTCCCCACACACCAAAAATTTTGTACCTTCGCATTACGATTAAACCTAAAACAAACCCGATTATGATAACTTTTCTATGCTGTTTGGCACTACTCGTGGCTGCCTATTTCACCTATGGCAGGTATCTCGACAAAGTTTGCCGAATAGACGACAAAGCCGCCGTACCGAGCAAAAACCTCTATGATGGTGTCGATTATGTGCCGATGCCTCGTTGGCGCACATTCCTTATTCAGCTGCTCAACATTGCCGGTACGGGACCTATCTTCGGCGCTATTCTCGGTGCTTGTTATGGTCCTGTGGCGTTCCTTTGGATAACCTTCGGCGGTATCTTTATGGGCGCGATGCACGACTATCTCTCGGGCGTAATTCTTGTGCGCAACGATGGTTTGAGCATCACCGAGATTGTCGCTCACTACCTCGGCAAAGGCGCAGGTGCTTTTATGCGTATATTCTCGGTGTTGTTGCTGATATTGGTGGGTGTTGTCTTTGTGGTGAGCCCTGCCGATATCCTCTCGGCAAAATTCGATATCTTGTCGAAGAGTTGGTGGCTCGCAATAATCATCGCCTACTACTTTATCGCAACACTTTTGCCTGTCGATAAACTTATTGGCAAGATTTACCCACTCTTTGGTATCGCTTTGGTTTCGATGGCGCTCGGATTGTTGGGCGTATTGCTCTTCGGAGAGTACAAAATTCCCGATATGACGCTCGAAAACCTACATGTGAACAAGGAGAATCTGCCACTCGTACCAACGCTCTTTATTACCATCGCCTGCGGTGCGATTTCAGGCTTCCACGCCACTCAATCGCCACTGATGGCTCGATGCGTAAACAACGAGCGCGAGTGTCGTTTTGTGTTCTATGGCTCGATGATATCAGAATCGGTTATTGCTCTAATTTGGGCGGCTATTTCGATGGCTTTCTTCTACGAAGATGGCGGTGTTTCGGCAGTTATGGCCGGTCACACCCCTGCGTGGGCGGTGAACGAAATATCGAACACCACACTTGGCGTCGTCGGTGGTATTTTGGCGGTTTTGGGTGTTGTGGCAGCTCCTATCACTTCGGGCGATACGGCATTCCGTTCGGCACGACTTATCATTGCCGATGTCTTCCATATCGAGCAAAAGACCAAGTGGAAGCGACTCGCCATCGCACTACCTCTATTTTCGGCTGGTGTTGCCCTCACTTTTGTTGATTTTGATATTGTATGGCGCTACTTTGCTTGGACAAATCAGGCGTTGGCATCGGTCGTTTTGTGGTGTATCATGATCTATCTCCATCTCGAAAAGAGCAACTATTGGGTTGCCCTTATCCCTGCGGTATTTATGACCTATATTTGCGCCTCGTTTGTATTTGTTTCGAAACAGTTTATCGGCATGGGAGCTGTACCGATGGCATATATTTGGGGTGGCGTAGTAACCATTGCCTTGACCGGCTTGATGATCTATATGATGGTTCGCAACAACAAATCAACACAACTCAAAAAGTAAAAACGATGAAAAAGATAACACTCAAACCTACCGAAAATCAAAATTTTATCCTCCTTGGCGGAGATTTCTCGGCAACCCTCGAAACGGCTCTCCGTTTGGAGTCGGATGGCGATTTCGAAGGGGCTTGCAACACTCGCTACAAGGCTTTTCAGCAGATTGTTGAGGTGTTGCCCGAAGACGAGGATGTGGAGTTGGATTTCTCACACCCGAACACCCGTGCTGCGATAGAGATTATCTACGGCTCGGCGGTGGATAACTTCCTTGCGGGCGATGTGGAACTCTCGGCGGCACAACTCGAACTCTTGTTGGAGTGTGATAGCGAGGATCATATCGAAGCTACACCGCAGTTGGCGCTATGTTATATAGCTTTGGAGGAGTGGGAGTGTTTGGAGGATATTTTGCCCGATTTGGGCGACAAAAGCGCGTTTAAGCCACTCGTCGAGGCGTTGGCAGAGTTTGTCCGCACGGGTGAGGTATCGGCTGAAAAGCTTGCAGCATTGCGCCGCCATCGCCATCTCTGCGAGGAGTTGCGTGCGGAGGAGCACCCGGCAGATGAGGCCTATCTAAGAGATATCTCCTCGGAGCGACCAACACAGCAAGCCTTGGCACGCGAGATATATCTGCGTTGCGAGCCATTACTCCTCAAATACAACGGCTTTCTCACAGCAATAGAGTAACTTATCTACATCTATTCGCAACGATTTAGACAAAAGAGCCTGTCCGACTTCTTTACTTGTCAGGCAGGCTCTTCTCTATTATAACGGACGAGTGCTATCTCAATGCTGCAAGTTGCGCCTCAATCGCTGCAATCTTCGCCTCGGCATCACGCTTCTTATTCTGCTCGTTGGCAACTACTTGTGCAGGTGCTGACGATACGAAACGCTCGTTCGAGAGCTTCTTCATTACGGTAGCAAGGAATCCTTGCTGATATGCCAAATCCTTCTCCAACTTCGCAATCTCCGCCTCCTTATCGATATTGTCGCCCATAGGGACAAAATACTGCGTAGTCTTAACGATAAACGCTGCGTCCATCGGATTCTTCTCGGTTACGAATGTTACAGCCGAGAGGTTAGCCATCTTCACGATAACTGCTTCATACTCCGCAGGATAGTTCTCATCACGCACAACCTTCAACTCCAACGCCTCCTTCTGCGCAAGGTTCTTCTGCTTGCGGATATTACGCACTGCCGAAACAACCTCCTGAGCGAGAGCAAAGCGAGCTAATGCCACCTCGTCTGCCTTCTCTGCCTTTGGCATCGAAGCCACGCAGATTGACTCTCCCTCCTTGCGCTCTGCCAAGTCCTGCCAAATCTCCTCGGTTACGAATGGCATAAATGGGTGGAGAAGGAGCATCAACTGCTCAAACATCTTCTTTGTAGCCTCCATTGTCGCAGCATCGCAAGGTGAGCCGTATGCAGGCTTTATCATCTCCAAGTACCAACCGCTGAAATCGTCCCAGAATAACTTGTAGGCAACCATCAACGCCTCCGAGATACGGTAGTTCTTGAAATTCTCCTCAATCTCCGCCAATGCTGCATTGAAGCGGTTTGTGAACCACGCCACAGCCTGCTTCGAGCAGTCGCTCTGTGTCAATGTTGCATCGACCTGCCAGCCATTGATAAGACGATATGCGTTCCAAATCTTATTTCCGAAGTTACGGCCCTGCTCGCAAAGAGCGTTGTCGAACATCAAGTCGTTACCTGCCGAAGAGCAGAGCATCATCGCTACACGCACACCATCGGCACCATACTCGGCAATCAGGTCGAGTGGGTCAGGCGAGTTACCCAACTGCTTCGACATCTTACGACCAATCTTATCGCGCACGATACCGGTGAAATAGACATTTCCAAACGGCTTCTCGCCACGATACTCATATCCCGCCATAATCATACGAGCCACCCAGAAGAAGATAATATCCGGACCTGTTACGAGGTCATTGGTTGGGTAGTAGTACTTAATCTGCTCGTTATCAGGGTTGCGGATACCATCGAATACCGAGATAGGCCACAACCACGATGAGAACCAAGTATCAAGCACATCGTCATCTTGGCGCAAGTCTGCCAAAGTGAGTGATGTGTCGCCCGTCTTTTCGTGAGCCAATGCCAATGCCTTCTCAGCGGTCTCAGCTACAACATAGCCACCCTTTGGAAGGGAGTATGCAGGGATACGCTGTCCCCACCACAACTGACGCGAGATACACCAATCCTTGATATTCTCCATCCAGTGACGGTATGTATTCTTGTATTTCTCTGGTACGAAGCGGATAATATCCTCCAAAACCGCCTTTGTTGCAGGCTCGGCAATCTCCTTCATCGCCATAAACCACTGCATCGACAACTTTGGCTCGATAGCGACACCTGTACGCTCCGAATAGCCTACATTGTTGGTGTAAGCCTCGGTCTTTTCGAGCAGGTCAGCATCGTGCAAATCCTTCTCAATCTGCTTGCGACACTCAAAGCGGTCTACGCCAACATACATACCGACCTTGTCGTTGATAGTACCGTCATCGTTGAATATATCGATGGTTTCGAGGTTGTACTTCTCGCCGAGCATATAGTCATTGACATCGTGTGCAGGGGTAACCTTCAACGCTCCTGTTCCGAACTCGATATCTACATACTCATCGCGGATAATCGGAATCGAGCGACCTACGAGAGGCACGATAACTCTTGCACCCTCCGGAACATCGGCATAGCGAGGGTCGTTAGGGTTAAGACAGACAGCCGTATCACCCAAAATGGTTTCAGGGCGGGTTGTAGCAACGATGATGTTGCGGTCTGTACCCTCCAACTTGTAACGCAAGTAGTAGAGTTTACCCTGCGACTCCTTGTATATAACCTCCTCGTCAGACAAAGCGGTCTTTGCCGATGGGTCCCAATGCACCATACGCACACCACGATAGATTTTGCCCTTGCGGTAGAGGTCGCAGAAGACCGAAATTACACTCTCGGTACGCTCTGGGTCCATTGTAAAACAAGTTCTATCCCAATCGCACGATGCGCCCAACTTGCGCAGCTGCTTCAAGATAATACCACCATGCTTCTCCTTCCACTCCCAAGCGTGAGCAAGGAACTCGTCACGAGTCAAAGTCGATTTGTCGATACCCCCAGCCTTCAACTTTGCCACAACCTTCGCTTCGGTAGCAATCGAAGCGTGGTCGGTACCGGGTACCCAGCAGGCATTTTTGCCGAGCATACGGGCGCGGCGCACCAACACGTCCTGCAAGGTGTTATTGAGCATATGTCCCATATGCAACATACCCGTAACATTTGGTGGCGGAATTACAATAGTGTAGGGCTCGCGAGCATCGGGCTCCGAGTGAAAAAGGTTCTTTTCAATCCAGTAATCGTACCACTTTTGTTCAATCTCTTGTGGTAAATACTTGTCTGCGATTGCCATAATTCTATATATTTTTTGTATCTCTTTGTTCTAAACGGCAAAAGTAGCAAATTTTTCCGAAATAACCAACTCTTTGCGTAGCAAAAAGGGCAAAAGAGGCTGTTTCAACCGATTTTTCATTTTTAGTTCTTAATTTATAATTAAGTTTCGTATCTTTGCGACAAATATGATTTCGAAAAAGGTGATACATATAGCCATTGTAGGCAACCCAAATAGCGGAAAAACTTCGCTATACAACCATATTACGGGTAAGCACGAACATACAGGCAACTACGGCGGTACTACCGTGGAGGCTCAAACTTCGACTTGCCACTACAAGGGCTACGAACTCCATATTACCGACCTTCCGGGCGCAAATGCCCTTTCGGGGGCTACGCAGGAGGAGCGATATGTGCGTCAATATCTCGCTTCGCACACGCCCGACATCGTCTTGAATGTGGTATGCGCCTCAAATCTCGAACGCAACCTCTACATCACCACCGAGCTTATCGACATAGGTTATCAAATGGTCGTTGCGCTGAATATGTACGATGAGTTGCAACGCAACGGCTCAACCCTCGACCACGATATGCTGGGTAAGATGATGGGAGTGCCAATGTTCCCCGTTGTAGGAAGTAGTGGAGAGGGCATTGAAGTACTACTCGACACGATAATTGCCGTACACGAAAAGCGCGATGAGCGAGTACGACACATACACATCTATCAGGGTATTGTTGAGGAGAGTGTTATGGCTCTCAACCGTCAGATGAAGCAGCACCGCGAAGAGTTACCTACATGCTTTTCGCCTCGTTATTTGGCGATGAAGATGCTCGAAGGCGACAAGGATATTATCGCCATGCTTGCCGACTGCCCGCACTTTGCGGAGTGGCAACGCACCTGCGAGAAGGAGCGTGCACACTTGCAATCCGACCTCGGTGCCGATGAGGATATCAAGACCGCAATAGCCAATCAGAAGCGGGGTTTCATAGCAGGAGCACTGCTCGAAACATTCACTCCGGGACAACCTCGCATTGAGAATATGTCGAATGCCATTGACGCTATCGTTACTCACCGCATCTTTGGATATATCGTCTTCATCTTTGTCATGTGGCTGATGTTCTACTGCACCTTCAACCTCGGAGCCTATCCGCAGGAGTGGTTTGAGCAGGGCATAGCCCTACTTGGCAATAAACTCGGACAGTGGCTGCCTGACGGAATCCTCAAAGACTTGATTTGTGACGGTATCATTGGCGGCGTAGGCAGTGTGATAGTCTTTCTGCCTAACATTATGATTCTCTACCTCTTTATCTCGTTTATGGAGGATTCGGGCTATTTGGCTCGCGCGACATTTGTTATGGATAAATTGATGCACAAGATAGGTCTGCATGGCAAGTCGTTTATACCGCTTGTAATGGGTTTTGGCTGCAATGTTCCTGCGGTGATGTCTACACGCATTATCGAGAGTCGAAGCAGCCGACTTATCACCACCTTCATCATTCCGTTTATGTCGTGTAGTGCGCGTCTGCCCGTATATATCGTACTTATCGGAACATTCTTTGCCGGCTACTCCTCACTCGTAATGCTCGGCTTGTATCTGCTCGGCATTCTTGTCGCGATGCTTACGGCGGTGTTGATGCGCAAATTCATGTTCAAGAAAGACGAAACCCCGTTTGTAATGGAGTTGCCACCATACCGCATACCCACTTTGAAGGCAACGCTATCGCACATGTGGGCTCGAAGCGCACAATATCTACGCAACATCGCACTTGTCGTATTCTTTGCCTCTATTGTGGTATGGACTCTCAGCTACTTCCCTCGACAGCAGGAGAGTGAGAGCGCTGCACAACAATACGAGCAATCATATATCGGGCGCATAGGGCACCTCTGCGAACCCGCATTTGAGCCTCTCGGACTCAATTGGAAGGCGAGCGTATCCCTCATATCGGGCACAGCGGCAAAAGAGTTAATGGTGAGTACCCTTGGAGTTATTTACAGCGACAATTCTAGCAACAACAACCCTGCGCAGCTAAAAGAGAATATGGCAAAGAGTGGCGACTTTACCACTCCGTCAGCATTGGCACTGCTGGTATTCACACTACTCTACTTTCCATGCGTGGGTACAATTGCCGCCATCGGCGCAGAGAGTGGCTGGAAGTGGGCTGCGGGCTCTGCCATATACAATACATTGGTGGCGTGGGTAGCGGCTTTCGCAGTCTATAATATTGCACAACTATTTATATAGCAAGGCTATGGAGTGGCACGAGATATTGGCTTGGGTGGTCATCGTGGCGGCATTTATAGTTTCAGCCGTGTGGAGCATAAAGCGTATTCTATGTCCTAAGTCGAGATGTGCGTGTTGCGACAAAGATTGTCCACTAAAAAATCTCTCTAATAAGTAAAAAATCGGGCAGATTATTCACTTTTTTTCCGAAAAAGAGAAAATTTTTCATTTTTTATTCATATATTTGTAGATGATATGAATTCTTTTTCGCCAAGAGACTTTGAAACTTGAAGTTAAAAACAACCATAAAAAAACTAAACAACTATGAAACACTTAGCTAAACTTTTCATGGCGGTAGTGGCAATGGCGGCTGTAATAGGCTGTACCACAGACACTACCGAAGACCTCTCCGTTAAGGTGGGGGGGGTAAAACAACCTTAACGCTTTCGTTGGATAGCTCGCGTACTCAGTTGGGTGACAAGGCAAATGAGGCCTATCCACTCACTTGGGCCGAGGGCGACCAAGTATCCGTAAATGGCGTTGCATCTGACGCTTTGACAGCTGAGGAGGCAGGTGAGGCGGAGGCGAAATTCAACTTCACAACTACCGAGCCACTTGCAACCCCTTATTTTGTGGCTTATCCGGCTGCCGCAGCCGGTCAGGTGGAGTTCCCTGCTGTTCAAAATCAACCGGTATTTGGTAATATCGAGAACAATGTAACCGTATTGTATGGTTATAGTACAGATGGTAAGAATGTGAAACTCAACCACTTGACAGGTCTTTTGAAGATTGGTATCAAGGGTAGCGCAAACCTCACCTACGCGCAGATTTCGACCATCGACCGCGCTCCTATCGCAGGTGCGTTTGAAGCCGTGAAGAAGCTCGATACCGTAAACGATGAGGAGTATTTCGAGTTTGTTCCTACCCCATTGGCAAGCGAGGTTATTACCTACAATTTCATTGATGGCGCATTGAACGAGGATGAGGCTAAATATATCTATGTAGCAGTTCCTGCCGGCACTTATGACGAGTTGTATGTAACCTTGAATGACGATAATTTCGGTGTGATGTACGCAACCGTAAAGGC
>JAZSOV010000092.1:0-25062 GCA_045537095.1 Alistipes sp. | reverse complement strand
CGTGTGAACTCTCCGGGCGGTAGTGCCTTGGCAAGTGATGTTATCTGGCGCGAGGTGGAGTTGCTCCGCAAGGAGAAGCCGGTGATTGTTTCGATGGGCTCGTATGCTGCAAGTGGTGGTTACTATATCTCGGCAGGTGCTGACGCTATCGTTGCCGACCGCCTCACTTTGACCGGCTCAATCGGCGTATTCGGAATGTTGCTCGAAGGCGAGGATATGCTCAACAAGAAGCTCGGCTTGACCACCGATGTTGTAAAGACCGGTGCGGCAGCGGACTTTGGCGCAAATGTTATGGGCGTGGGTGTTCGCAAGATTACCGACTTGGAGCGCAAGACCTTGCTTCGCTCGGTGGATAAGGTTTACGACACCTTCACCACAAAGGTTGCCAACGGTCGTAACCTGCCAATGGCGAAGGTTTTGGAGTTGGCGCAGGGTAGAGTATGGTCGGGTACTCGTGCTGTGGAGTTGGGCTTGGCAGATGCGAATGGCGGTTTGCGTGAGGCTATTGCCATTGCAGCAGATAAGGCGGGTGTTGTGGATAACTTCCGTGTTACCGAGGTGTTGGAGGATTTGTCGCCAATGGCGCAGATGATGCAACAGTTGAATATGCAGGCAAAGGCGTACTTGTTCGATGCCGAGACCTTGGAGGTTGCCGAGTACTACAACTCGTTGAAGCGTGAGTTGGCTCGCGAGGGGGTACAGGCGTACTGCCCGTATAGCTTTGCTATAAATTGACAATTGACAGTTGACAATTAAAGGAATTTATTGTGGCTATTAGCCGTTAGCCATTGGCCATTAGCTTTCCCCGAGCAGAGATATTTGCTCGGGGGTTTTGTTTTTATTAAACATCTACTTTTTACCAAAACGCAGACCTATTCGTGCATAACCAAGAGGTATGACACATCCTTTTAGAATAGGCATTTGAAAACCCACTCCAAATGATAGTCTACGATAATCAAAACCAGCGCCAGCACTCATATAAAATCCTAACATATTATAACGCACTTGTCTGATATTTTCTTCTAATATATACGCTCTCTTCAATCCTCCGTAGGCAACTCCTAAAGATATATCAAATCGAGGATAAAAGTTTCCAATATTTGGTGTATAAAGTTTGAGGTCTGTTGTGATATAGATAGAATACATCCACTCGGCGGTTTGTGTATAATAAATCTCATTCATATACTCTGCTAAGGCGATATATTCCCCTATCAGATTATGAAAACCTACTCCTCCTCCTAAATATAAATACTTTGACATAAGAGATCCAAAACTTGCATCTATAGATGGGCCTCCGAGAATATTATTAAAGTCTGCACCCAAAAGGGTATATCCCTGAAATTTCGATTTCGAAAAATTCTCTTTGCTCTTTTTTGTTGCAATATATGCAGTATTTAGAACTTGTGCTTGATTCGAAAATGTCTCTTTTTGTCCATTAGCATATTTGATAAAAAAAATCTCTGATTTGGGCAAGGTGTATGTTGGCCCTTCAAGATTATTCCATTTCAAATATACAACCTCTTGCAAACCTATTGACTTAACTTTTGCCTGAATCTCTTCTGTGTTTACCAACACAATAATATCTTGTGCTATAGCCGACAATGATACACTCATCGTTGCTACCAATACTAGTAACAATCGTTTCATAATACTTTGACTTTTTAGTTAAACATATAGTTGAGTTAATATCTCTCGTTGCCGTCAGAAGACAACCGCTTAACTAAAAAAGAAAAGCGTGGATAGTTGCCTATTCACGGAAGGTACGACCAAGCACCCATACGAACATAAGCACACCCACGCCAAAACGGCGAGGGCATTTATTGTGCCTATTGCTTGTTCGTAGTATATTTTGGTCGTTTTACCGTGAACGCAACAGCCTAAATGCCATCTACAAGAATTGCGTATTCCGCAATCCGATTACAAATTTAGAAATAATTTTCGAGAGTTGCATTATCGTGGGGGAATTTTTGCTAAATTTGCAGTAGAAAATATTGAATGGCAAATGGCAGTCGCTCGTTCTACTCGCTGAATGGCATCGAACCGACGCCAAACCGAGAGCAGAGGGGGCTTGCACACTTGGCCGAGGTGCGAAGGAGGAAGACCGTAGGTCAATGGCAATCGTTCGCTTTGCTTACTGAATGGCAAGTCAATAAATTATTATATGTCATTCAGCACTCTGTGAGTGCGCATGCCATTAAGGGCATAGCCCGCATGCCATTAAATGCCATAAACTAACTATTATGAGAAATCGCATTAAAGAGCTTCTTCACGGTGTTTTTCATCCCGAATTGGAGCAGGATATTGTAACGGCAGGCATTTTTGAGGGTGCCGAGATTGAGGGGGAGAAGGTCGTTGTGTCGCTTATCTTCCGTAAGGCGCGCGATCCGTTTGCCGTAAAAATCAAGAGTAGGGTAGAGCAGACCATCGCTGCGGCTTACCCCGACTACAAGGTCGTTGTTGTTATCAAGGAGGGCGAGAAGAGTGCCGAGCGAGCTGCCAAAAATGCCGCTATCGAGGAGATGCACAACTTTTCGACCACCGCAAATATTAAACATATCGTAGCCGTTGCTTCGGGCAAGGGTGGAGTGGGTAAATCGACCATTACCGCCAACCTCGCCGTTGCGTTGGCAAAGGAGGGGTATAAAGTCGGTGTTCTCGATGCCGATATCTACGGCCCTTCGCAGTCGAAGATGTTCGGTGTGGAGGATTATCTGCCCGATGCAATACAAGTTGACGGTCGCGACTATATCGTACCTGCCGAGGTGGGTGGAATAAAGCTTATTTCGATAGCGATGTTTATCCGCAAGACCGATGCTTTGTTGTGGCGTGGCACGATGGCAAATAGCGCATTGCGCCAACTTATCCACCAAACCGAGTGGGAAAATTTAGATTTTTTATTAATTGACCTTCCTCCGGGTACGGGCGACATACATTTGTCAATAATTAACGAATTGCGTATTGGCGGAGCGATTATTGTATCGACTCCTCAGCAAGTGGCTGTGGCAGATGTAGTTCGTGGTGTTGAGATGTTCCGAAATCCGAATGTAAACATTCCTGTTTTGGGTGTCGTGGAGAATATGGCGTGGTTTACGCCGGCGGAGTTGCCGAACAACCGCTACTACATTTTCGGCAAGGGTGGAGCAGCCCGTTATGCCGAGGAGGTAGGCGTTGATTTGTTGGGCGAAGTGCCTATAATTCAAGATATTATGCAGGGTGCAGACGATGGAGTACCGGCAGTAAACACTGTTCCGCAGGTTGCGGAGGTGTATCAACAAGTGGCGAGAAAAGTTGTTGATAAGATGGAGAAAATGTGTTGATAAGGGGTGGAAAACTTTTGATAAGTTGTAATAACTTTTGCACTTTCCCCAAAACCCCCGACTTATTAAAAATTGTTATTGTTTTTATTGGAATTATTTTAATTAAAAATGTTCAAAAATAACAATGTTAATTTGTCAATATCAATTATAAACATTTGTTGAAAAGTGGGGGCGAAATAGGCTCTATCAGGGTGTTGGCGCAGAGGTTTGTAAAATTTTTCAAAAACGAAGGTTAGTAACTTTTTTCGGAAAAAAGATATCAACACTTTCAACAGCTATTATTGTTGTTGTTTAAGATTTATATATTTATAATTATTTAATTTTAATTAAAAGGAATAATAAAAAATGGGTGTGGAAAAAGGGGTGTCAGATTTTGATCTGATACCCCTTCAAAAATCTCAATTCAAATCTTTTTTATTGTACTCTTTGAAACTCCAACTTACTATAGAACGAGTTTTTGTCGATGGAATTTATGGTTAATCTTTTTTCTGTTAATTCTACGATAGAAAATACTATTTCGCTCTCCTTGCGAATTAACTTCAAATAGACACTATTTAATATCCATTTGCCTACTACGGAGTGAAGATTTATATAATCACAGACATATATCCCGTTTGTTTCGGCTTCATCCATCGCTGCAAATGACCACACTTCTTTCCAATGGGGTTTAACTTCTTCTCCATTTAGAGTTGTGTATTTTGTGAGTTTCCAACTACCCAAAATAGAAAGGCTTGAATCATCTTTTATATCCTTTTTGATACTCCTATTTTCGGAGTGGAAAAATATTCTCTTCAAATAGGATAAAAGTCTCTTCATTTTATTGGGTTATTGTAGTGTTAGAAGTTTACTCCAATCTTTACATAAAAGGCATTGACAGGGATTTTGTGTGTAACTTTATAACTCCCACTACCCTCTAATTCAAAGTAATAATCACTATTAGTAACCAGTTTTAACACTTGGTGTTGTAAACCCACTCCAAAATTAAGAGATTTGTAGCGGAAACCTGCTCCAAAATCACAATAGAAGCCGCCACGAGCTTTAGTATTGAGTTCTGCCTCATAATAATATTCATAATAATCGCCAGTATCACTTTCGCTATACGAATCATTGAGTGATGAGTAACAACCTATTGTTCCTCCAATACCGAGATTCAAGTATGGGGTAAAGTTGTTATTAACTGGATACATAAATTTAACATTGGCAAAGATAGGAATCATTACAGCGTTCCATCTCTCTGCTTTATCGTAAGATTCTTCTGTAATGGCAATTTCTCTTGCATCTTTTGTCTTGCCACAATAATACTGTAAGCCAAGACCTGCTCCAACGAAGAAATATGGACCAATCTCTACTCCGTGTACTGTTTCAAAGAGAGGTCGAGAGAGTACGGTCTTGAAATTCTTGAATTCCTCTTCTTCGGTTTCTCCATCACTATCTTCGTAGTAATATTCTCCGTCGAATTTACTGCCTGCAATAGCATAACCGATATTTATTTCACCTTTGTAGCGAGGAGTCCAGTCTATAACCTTCTTAACCTTCGGGGCTCTTACAGGTGCAACGGCAACTGGTTGAGATTGTATAGGCTGCTGATATTGCGGTTGTTGCGGTTGTGATTGATAAACATGTTGTTGTGATTGCGGCTGTATAGGTAGCTCTTTGGTCATCTTCTCCACCTCTGTAAGGGAGAAGATAAAGTGACTACCATTGTCGGTTGCAATTTTAATGGTTTTTCCGGGAATCTGCTCCAAGATAATACCTCTTACTACCGAGCCATTCTTAAGATAAACTACATCTTGATACTGTTGTGCTGCCACATAGAATACAGAGCAGACAACTGCGCACACAATAAGTAATGCTTTTTTCATAATAATTTAAGTTTTTGGTTGCCCACCAACCCCGAATGTGCGGTTATTATAAAATAAGAAAGTGTGAGGTTGATTTCGTTTATCCTTTTAGAGGTTCTGGAATACCCTTGCTCAAATAAACAATACCTCACACCCGTATTGGTGCGAGGAACAAAGAGTATACCCCGATAGTTGAATATCCAATACAAGGTGACGAGTGTGATTGTTTTTCCCCGAGCAATGAAATTTTCCAGATTTCTAAAAGGGGTGTAAAACTAATACACTTTCATCAAATATATGTCTGCAACCCAGCGGACTGCAACGCAAATTTAGAAATTTATTTTTGATTGAGCAAAAAAATAGAGGGGATTAGCGGTTATTAAGGGTAATTAGCGGATATTAGGGGGAAATAAAGTAACACTAATAACCTATAATAATTCCCTTAATAACCACTATAATCTTCTTGTCAAAACCTTTGCACTTTTAACTTTTAATATTTAATTTTGCGGAGAGTTAAAGAGGTTATTAAAGGCTATTAATGGCAAAGGCGTTTTATAAAAGATATAACAGAAGAAATGGAAAAGTTTGTTGTAAAGCGCACAGGAAATTATCGCGACCTGCTTTGTTATTGCAAGGCGGAGACGATATACGATATAACCTACCTCTTTGCGAATAAATTTTTCAAGCCATCAGACCGAACTATCGACCAAATGGTGCAGGCTGCCCGATCGGGTAAGCAAAACATTATAGAGGGTTATGCCGCTTCGGTTACCTCGATTGAAACAGAGATAAAATTGTTGGGTGTAGCAAAAAGTAGTCTTAAAGAGCTGTTGGCAGACTATGAGGACTATTTGCGTACACGCAATTTGGAGCAGTGGAGTGAAGATTCCGAAAAATTCAAAAAGGCTCAACAGTTAGGGAAAGAACACGATGATTCGGAGTTTTGGATGGATATAGTGGCAACTCGTAGCGATGAAACAATAGCAAACATAGTTATAATACTTATTCATCAAACCGATTATCTACTATATAGGTTTATAGAAAAAGTGGTAGAGAAGTTTGAAGAGGAGGGCGGTATTAGAGAGAAATTATCTCGACTCCGCCGTAATAAAAAGAGTGAAGATAATAAATAGCGGTTATTAAGGGTAATTAGAGGATATTAGGGGTAGTTAGTGTAATTATAAGTCTACCCTAAAAACCTCTAATAACCCCTAAAAACCTCTAACAACCCCTAAAAATATGAAAAGTAAAATAGAAAGAATCGAAGAGTTGAAGAGCGAGAAAGGCGTTGTAATTTTGGCGCACTACTATACTCGCCCGGAGGTGCAACAGGTGGCGGACTTCTTGGGCGATTCGTTGGCGTTGTCTGTCAAGGCGCGCGATATAGAGGCGAAAACTATCCTCTTTGCCGGTGTTCACTTTATGGGCGAAACGGCAAAGGTCCTCTCGCCAGAGAAAAAGGTTCTTATTCCTAATCCCGAAGCGACCTGCTCGCTCGCCGAGTCGTGCAATGCTGAAGATTTTGCTGCGTTCAAGGCGCAACACCCCGAAGCTCTCGTTGTGTCGTATGTGAATACAACGGTAGGCGTGAAGGCGCTGACCGATATATGCTGCACCTCATCAAACGCCTTGCAGGTGGTAGAGTCTATTCCGCGCGAGCAACCGATAATTTTTGCTCCCGACAAAAACCTCGGCTCCTATATCAAAAAGATTACAGGGCGTGAGAATATGATTTTGTGGAACGGCGCCTGCCATGTCCACGAAAAATTCTCGAAAGAGGGTATTTTAGAGTTAAAAAAGGCATACCCTGAGGCAAAAGTGGTTGTCCATCCTGAATGTAGGGGAGAGGTGGCCGATTTAGCGGACTATTGCGGCTCTACGGCAGGGATTTTGTCATACTGCGGCGAGAGCGACTGCGATACCTTTATCGTAGTTACCGAGCCGGGTATCTTGGCGGAGATGGAGAAGAGGTATCCGCAGAAAAAGTTTATCCCTGCGCCTTCTGTTGAGGGTAAGGCTTGTAATGAGTGCGAATATATGAAGATGATAACGCTCGAAAGCATTATCGCCTGCCTCGAAAACGAAGCACCGACTATCGAACTCGACGAAGAAACCCGCAAAAAGGCATCGCGCTCAATCGAGGCAATGGTGAGAATTTAGTTTGGAGTTGAGAGCTAAGAGCTGAAAAAAATTTTTAATTTTTAATTTTTAATTCCCTCGGTCGCTCTCTCTATATATCGCTGAATATCCTCTTTCAGTCGCAGATAGAGGGGCGAGGTGGTATAGTTGTCGTTGTCGAGCAGAACATCGCGGATAGAGCGTAAGGTATTGGTGTAATTGCTCATCTCATTTTTCAGGGCAACACCCTCCTTCGAGGAGTGAATAATGCTCGATAGTGATAATTGGCGCAACTTCTCGCAAACGCCCTCCAATAGCACCATCACCACATTATCCATCAGTGTATGGCCGTGCATAAAGTGGTAGGTCAGTTCAGGCTCGACTCCCTTCTTGCGAATACGCTCGGCAAAGGCCGGAATATTGCGAGCCATATCCGGGTGTTCCGCTTCGAGCGAGGCTACTCGGCGTTCTATATTGCGTTTTAACCACGCTATTGTGTTGGCTCCATTCTGCTCGATATCGAGATATCCAAGTCGTACAACAGCCTTGAAATCTATGAGAGGTAAGACACTCTCGGTCTTGCGCGATGCGGAGTAGGCGTACCATAAAAATAGTGGATATATAGTGCGCGAATAGTCGGCCATAAATTGCTCGAAATCAAAGATATGAGCATCGTTTTTAACCGCTTTTACACAGACATTGTGGAGCGATGGTGCGTAGCATAGATAGTTCTCGGTAGCGTAGGTGTAGGTGTGAAACATATAGGGAGATTCGACAATCTGTCGCGACACATCATCTTCATCATCGAAGAGGTAGTCGAAGTCTGAATCCATACATAACAACATCTCCTCGTTTGCCTGCTCAGCCATCGAGAGTAAAACCTTCTTTCCTTTGGGCAGATCTTTGCGCGTAGGAACCGATATTTCAAATCGTAGATGTGGATTAGGGAAGTTGTCGAAAATACCTCGCCAGAAGGCTACATCTTCGTAACCTTCGACAAATACTCGCACCAATTTTTTGCCATCATCAATGGGCAGAGGTGTAGGCAGTGTGTCCAAATCGACCTTACCCCGTATTAACGCCTTTGCGCGCATCTTTTCGATAAGCATTTCGCGCTTTCTTTCCCTATTTTCACGGCGAGTAGACATAACTCTTGAATATTTGTTATAACAAATATACAAAAACAATATGGATTGCCAAAATAATTATTACTTTTGCATCGTTAATTGGGATATTGTGAACTTATGGCAGATTGGAAAGAGCGACTCGGAATGGTCTATTCGACAAATCCGGACTTTACATACGACTACGGCGAGGAGCAGCAGGAGGAGACACTTGCACCGTCACAGCAGAAGTTGCGCGTTTGGCGCGATACGAAAGGTCGTGGCGGAAAAGTTGCAACAATAGTGCGTGATTTTGTCGGCTCGACAGATGATTTACAAAGTTTAGGTCGTCTTCTAAAACAGGCTTGCGGTGTGGGTGGCTCGGTTAAGGAGGGTGAGATAATTATTCAGGGCGACCATCGCGACCGAGTGACAGCACTACTATTACAAAAAGGATATTCACAGACAAAAAAGGTATAAAAATGAAAATGAAGAGATTGATTATTCTTGCGTTGTTATTGTGGGGAGTAATAATGGTTGGTGACGCAAAAAAATTTATTAACTATGATGAAAAGAGGGCTTCAAACTATACTCTGCCTGAACTTCTCACTTGTCAGGATGGTACAAAGGTTACTACGGTTGAGCAGTGGGAGAAGCATCGCCGTCCAGAACTTTTGAAGATGTTTTCTAATATTGTCTATGGTCAGACACCCGTAGTAGATGACCTCAAAGTGAAGTACAAGGTGATAGCCGAAAACAAAAAGGCTTTTGGAGGCAAGGCTACGGCTCAGCAGGTTATGTTTACTTTTTCGAGAGGCAAACAGAAGTTGCAAGCACTGGTTTTGGTTCATTATCCAAACAACAGCAGTAAGAGAGTACCTGTATTTATAGGTTACAACTTCCGAGGCAATCATAGTTTGACAAAGGATGAGTGGGTAGAGTACTCGCCATACTTTGTGAATTATATTGACAAGAGCGACAAACTTATGATAAGGGGACAGAAGATTGGATTTTGGCCTATCGAGGAGATTGTAACGAGAGGATATGCTGCTGTTACATTGTGCTATCACGATATTTATCCCGATAGAGTAGATGGTTTGGCAGGCAAAGGGCTGTTTGAGCTTCTTCCAAAGAGTGCTGACGATGGGAGTCGTTGGCAGGCAATAGGTGTATGGTCGTACGCGCTGAGCCGCGTAACCGACTGGGTTGTGAAACAACCTTGGGCAAACAAGGAACAGCTTGCCGTTATTGGACACTCGCGTCAGGGTAAGGTTGCCTTGTGGACAGGTGTACAGGATAAGAGATTTAAGGTTGTGATATCGAATAATTCGGGTTGTGGTGGCGCAGCTCTCTCGAAGCGTGTCTACGGAGAGGATGTGCGATATATAAACAAGAGATTTCCACACTGGTTTTGCACCAATTTTGCAAAATATAGCAACCGCGAGCAAGACCTCTCTATCGACCAACATCAACTTCTTGCCATGGTAGCTCCACGCTTCCTATATGTGGCAAGCGCAAGCGAGGATAGATGGGCTGACCCAAAGGGAGAATATTTAGCCACCTATCACGCATCACCAGTCTACGAACTCTATGGGTTGAAGGGCTTGACATCGGCGCAGATGCCAGAGATAGGTAAGCCTATACACAACAATATTGGCTACCATTTGCGCGAGGGAAAGCACGCTCTTAGACCATACGACTGGAACTTCTATATGGATTTCTGTGATAAGGCATTCAAGCGAACAAAGTAGGTAAACTATTTTTCAAACTTTGACCGTAGGTATTAGACATATAGTACTTGCTGTGATAGCAGTCTTTGGTGTGTATTCGGCATCGGCACAATACTACTCGTGGGGTGCCGACCCGACCTATATGCGCTGGCGAAAGCTCAAAGGCGACAAGATTGATGTTATCTACCCCGACACAGCACTCACACAGGGCTACAAGATGATGTACTATGCCCGTGCCGTGCAACCTACCATCGATTTCGGCTTCCGCCATGGACCAATGAAGATACCGTTTGTTATCCACCCCGAAAACTTCTCCTCGAATGGTTTGGTGATGTGGCTTCCAAAGCGTGTAGAGATTCTCTCCTCGCCAGCCGTGAATAGCTATTCGATGCCATGGTTGAAGCAACTCGCTGCGCACGAATACCGCCATGCGGTGCAGTATAACAATATAAATCGAGGCTTTGTCCGTGTATTTAGCTATATACTCGGTCAGCAGAGCTCCACTATCGGACTCCTCTTTATGCCGTTGTGGGGTTTGGAGGGCGATGCCACTCTATCCGAAACACAAATGTCATCGTTTGGTCGCGCCCTGCAACCCTCCTTTACGATGCACTACCGCGCCGTGGGTAATATAGCAGCAGAAAGAGGATTTAATAAGTGGTTCTGTGGCTCGTACCGAGAGTATATACCCGACCACTACCAACTCGGCTATCAGATTACAGCGTACGCAAACACCAAGTACAACGAAAATATCTGGGATAAGATAGTACGCTTTGCGGTGCGCAATCCGTATACCTTTGCGACAACCTATGTTGCTATGAAGAAGTTTTATAACACCTCGACAACAAAGTTGTTTAGCGAAACCTTTGTCGATTTGAATGACTATTGGAACACCTTACCATATCAACCAAACACCTCGACACAACTCTCTGCCGAGCGCAAAAAGGGATATACAACATTCCGCTATCCGCAATATATAGACAAAGATATGGTGCTTTCGCTTTGCGAAACTCTCGACAAGCCTGATGCCTTTGTCGTAACGGACGGCAAAACGGGCAAGAGTCGCCATATAGCCTATATGGGTATTGTTTCGAGTCGTCCAAGCGAGGTTGTGGGTGGCAGAGTATGGTGGACAGAGTATCGCCGCAGCACCCTTTTTGCCGAGCGCATAAATTCAAAGCTCTGCTACATGGATTTGGAGCGCGGTCGCACCCGAACACTCAACCGTATGCAGAAGGTGTTATATCCGACACCTATCTCCGAGTACGAGTTGGCGTGGGTGGAGTATGCGCCGAGTGGGGTGTATAGCATTGTGCGTGGCAATCCTAAACCTCGCCACGAAGAGGAGTATCTGCGTGTGGAGATCCCTTCGGATATCGAGGTACATGGCTTGGCGTATGATAACTATACTCATGCCTTGTACTTTATCGCTACTGACGATAGCGGTATGTGGCTTGGTAAGGTAGGCAGAGATAGAGATATTGAACACATTACGCAAGGAGCATATATCACTATCAGCGACCTCCGCGCCAAAGATGGAGTTTTGTACTTCGGTTCAATTCAGTCGGGCAAAGATGAGGTGCATTGCTACGACCTTCGCACCTCGACCGAATACCGCATATCGGGCTCTACATACGGCTCATTTGCGCCGATGCCGGCTGAGAGCAACAAGGTGCTGATGACCACCTACGACCGCTATGGTTATCATATTGCCGAGCAGAAGATTGTGCGCGATACACTACCAAAGGTCACCTACTCGAAATTGCCGAAAAATTTAGTAAACCCACCGCGTAAAAAGTGGAATACCATAAACCTCGATACGGTGCGATTTATAGGAGCCGATTCGATGTTGGCGCAAGCAAAAGCAGAGCGTGCAAGCGAGGTAAAGCGCAAGGGCATAAAACCTCTGCGCGACAAGCGATATAATGGCGCAGCTCACCTCTTCAATATCCACTCGTGGGCTCCTGTGTCGTACGATCCGTTTGCCTTGAGCGAGGAGGGGGCTTTGGACTTCAACCTCGGAGCAACCATTATGTCACAGAATATTCTCTCGACCGCGAGTGGCTATCTCACTTGGGGCTGGAATGCTAAGGAGGGAAATGTGTTTAAGGGAGCCTTCCGTTACTATGGTTTGGGTGTAAATCTAAGTATAAATGCCACATACGGAGGAACACAGCAACTCTATTCGGCCTACACCTTCCTCTATAACCCTATGAGTGGTCGCTACGAGGCGGTGTTGCCGGGAGGTAAAGAGGAGTATATAATCAATCCTATAACCGGCAAAGAGGAGATGATATTAAACGAAGTCCCTGAACTTGGAAAGTACTACAATGTGGGAATGATGGCATCGTTGCCTCTCTACTTCCAAGCAGGATACCACACTCGTTATGTGCAGGTTACAGCGGGCTATAACTACTCGAATGGTTTGGTAGCAAAGGTCGATAGACTCTCGGTAGAGATAGGAAAGGGTAGCGTTACCAACCTTGCAAAGATTGGCTACAAAGAGGGTGTGCATCTGTTGCAGTTTGGCTGGGGATATCAGGATATGGTACGCCTTGCACACAAAGATTTTCTGCCTCGTTGGGGACAAGTCGTATCCCTCAATTATGCCCTCAACCCGGCGGATAAAAACTTCGGACATCTTGTGTCGGTCTATGGTAAGGCCTACTTTCCCGGCGTAGCAAAACACCACTCGCTATCGTTGGAAGCAGTATATCAAACCTCGTTGAAGGGTTTCGATCGTGAGAATGCCCTCTCGAACCTCGCCTTCCATTCGGGAAGGTTGGTGCCACGAGGTTTCTACACCTCAGAGATAGAGAATCGAAACTATGTGGCGACCTCCTTCAATTATGCGTTGCCTGTTTGG
The DNA here is from genome assembly GCA_045537095.1 of Alistipes sp. GTDB lineage: Bacteria > Bacteroidota > Bacteroidia > Bacteroidales > Rikenellaceae > Alistipes. Next base: position 12,087 of record JAZSOV010000092.1, on the reverse strand, counting down.
TATCCCGATTTGGGTTGTTCGGTGATACATTTCAAGCGGGTGCGCCTGAACCTCGGTTTTGACTTCGCCTCATTCGACCATAAATTCGCCAAAGTGGGTGAAGACGGTTTTGTTTCGACAAAGAAAAAACGCAAAAACTACTACTCGGTCGGAGGCGACATATCGCTCGATTTCAACCTCTTCCGTATGCCGGATGCAGGAACGACATCGCTGACACTATCCATATATCAACCTCTCGTCAAGGGGGACAAGAAGCGACCTTTTGTAACCGCAGGCTTCGGCTTGCCGTTCTAATAAACATAAGACTATGCAGACAAAGAAAAATAGTACTACCCGCAAAGGCTCTCGCAGGAGAGTAACGAAAAAGACAAGCAAGACAAGAACAGTTGTCAAGTGGCTTTGGATTGTGGCGATGACACCCGTTGCTCTCATTGTGCTGATGCTCTCGCTTACGGCAATGGGAGCATTTGGTCGTATGCCGTCATTCGAGGAGTTGGAAAATCCGAAGAGCAACCTCGCCACCGAAGTCTATGCCGACAACGGACAGGTGATAGGCAGCTTCTTCGTGCAAAATCGCTCTTATGTGCAGTATGCCGACCTCTTTCCGCAGGATTCGACAGCCCTTTTGACAGTGGCAGGACACGAGGTGCCCCCTATTGCAGCAGCGCTTATTGCAACGGAGGATGTGCGTTTTTATACCCATTCGGGTATAGACCTCATTTCGTTGGCGCGTGTAGGCATCAAGACTATCGCTTTGCAGCGCTCCTCGCAGGGTGGAGGAAGTACCATCACACAACAGCTTGCCAAGAACCTTTTTCCTCGTGGCAAGCGAGGCGAAGGCAAGATTGTTCGCACGGTCAAGCTTGTGGTTTCGAAGTTGAAAGAGTGGATTACTGCCCTCAAACTCGAATATAACTACACGAAAGAGGAGATTATCGCAATGTACCTCAACACTGTAGAGTATGGCTCCAACGCCTTCGGTATAAAGTCGGCTGCAGCAACATTCTTTGGCAAGACACCTGCGGAGTTGAACTTGCAGGAGGCGGCAGTATTGGTGGGTGTTGTGAACGCTCCAACCCGCTATTCGCCTGTACGCAACCCCGAAAATGCACTGCGCCGCCGCAACACCGTATTGAAGCGTATCGAGGCGGCAGGAGGTATCACCGAAGCACAATACGACTCACTCTCGGCACTGCCTATTACGCTGAACTATCGCCCTGTATCGCACAACTACGGTCGTGCAACCTATTTCCGTGAGATGTTGCGCCTGACAATGAATGCCCAGCGACCAAAACGCCGCAATTTCTACACCACTTGGGACTACGAGCAGGCGTGCAAGGAGTATGACGAGAATCCTCTTATCGGTTGGTGCCACAAAAATCGTAAGGCTGACGGCACTCCATACGACATATATCGTGACGGCTTGAAGATTTACACCACCATCAACGCTTCAATGCAGGAGTATGCCGAAGCTTCGGTGCAGAAGCAGTTGCAGACAGTTATCCAACCGGCAATGGATAGACAAGTGCGCGAAACAAGAAAATTGTTCCAAAATCTCACCAGAGAGGAGCAGGAGGCTGTAATCAAGCGCGCCATGCGCAACTCTGACCGCTTCCGCAATATGAAGTCGGCCGGAGTAAACGATAAGGAGATATATGCAAGTTTCTCGAAAAAATGCGAAATGAAGGTCTTTACCTACAACGGCGAGCGCGATACGCTGCTCACTCCGCGCGACTCCATACTGCACCACAAGCGCATTATGCGAGCAGCCTTTGTGGCTATGGAGCCACAGACAGGTCATGTAAAAGCCTATGTCGGAGGACCTTCATTCCAATACTTCAAGTACGATATGGCAAAGCAGGGTAAACGACAAATTGGCTCTACGGTAAAGCCGTTTGTCTACACCTTTGCTATCGACCACCTTGGCCTTACTCCTTGTACCATGGTACCAAACTTGCCGGTAACCATCGAGACAGCTGTGGGTGCGCCGTGGTCGCCAAAGGAGTCGGGTACGGTGGAGTATGATGGTGTGTTGCACCCATTGCGTTGGGGCTTGGCACACTCGCGCAACAACTATTCGGCGTGGATTATGAAGCAGGCCAAGCAGCCTGAGGCGGTGGCAGACTTTATCCACAATATGGGTATTTTGAGCTTTATTGATCCGGTATATGCGCTGTGTGTCGGTACCTTCGAGTCAAATGTATATGAGATGGTTAGCGCCTACTCGACCTTCGCAAACGAGGGTGTGTACAACACTCCGATTTTTGTAACCCACATCGAGGACAGACAAGGAAACCTTATCTCCTCGTTCACCTCGTCATCACAAGACGCGATTAGCAAGGAGTCGGCATATACGATGCTTACGATGATGCAGAATGTTATCACTCACGGCACAGGTCGCCGTATGGGTTGGGCGTTCAATATGCACGGCGTAGAGATAGCCGGTAAGACGGGTACGACAAATGAAAATCGTGATGCATGGTTTATGGGTATCACGCCAAAACTTGTCGCAGGAGCGTGGGTAGGTGGCGAAGACCAATCGATACACCTCACTTCGAGCCGAGGTGAGGGCTCGGTTATGGCATTGCCTATTGTTGGTGATTTTCTTAGCAGAGTGCACAACGATCCGAACATAAATGTTGATAGGGGCGATAAGTTTATCCGTCCTGCATCGTGGCAGATGGTGGAGTGCGAAGATGCCGAAAGCCCACTATCCGCAACTCCACGAGACGAGTTTTTTAATTAGATAGGAGTGAGTAACGAGTAGTTGAAAAAATAATTCTTAATTTTTTAATTCTTAATTATGAAGGTGGCCGTAGTTGGCGCAAGTGGCGCCGTAGGACAAGAGTTCCTCAAAATTTTAGATGAGCATAACTTCCCACTCGACGAGTTGGTGTTATTTGGCTCTTCGCGCAGTGCGGGACAAACACGAACTTTTCGTGGCAAGGAGATTGTAATCAAGGAGTTGCAACATAATGACGACTTCAAGGATATTGATTTGGCTTTGGTGTCGGCAGGTGGCTCAATTTCGCGCGATTATGCCGAAACTATCACAAAATATGGTTGCTTGATGATTGATAATTCGAGCTGCTATCGTATGGATGCGGATGTGCCATTGGTTGTTCCTGAGGTAAATGCCGAGGACGCATTGAATGCACCGCGCCGCATTATCGCAAATCCAAATTGCACAACTATTCAGATGGTTGTTGCGTTGAATGCTATCGAGAAGTTGTCGCACATCAAGCGTGTGCATGTTTCGACCTATCAGTCGGCAAGTGGCGCAGGAGCGCAGGCAATGGCTGAGTTGGAGGAGCAGCACGCATCGCTCGCGAAGGGCGAGGAGCCGAAGGTTGAGAAGTTCGCTTATCAGCTGGCTTTCAATGTGATACCGCATATCGATGTCTTTACCGACAACGACTACACCAAGGAGGAGATGAAGATGCACAACGAGACTCGCAAGATTATGCACTCGGACTGCTCGGTGTCGGCAACTTGTGTGCGTGTACCCGTTATGCGTGCCCACTCGGAGAGTATCTGGGTTGAGACCGAGCGACCAATCTCGCCGGAGGAGGCTCGCGAGGCATTTGCCAAGGCTCAGGGTGTTGTGGTGGTGGATAATCCGGCAGATAAGGAGTACCCAATGCCGTTGTTTATCGCCGGCAAGGAGCCTGTATATGTTGGTCGTATCCGCAAGGATATCACCTGTGAGAATGGCTTGTCGTTCTGGTGTGTAGCCGACCAGATTAAGAAAGGCGCAGCATTGAACGCCGTGCAGATTGCCGAGTGGTTGATTGCCAAAGGGTTTTTGCGCTAAATAACGGAAAAATCCGCATAAATTTTGCGATTTAATATATTTGCTATAACTTTGCACGATTTAGCACGCATACGCGCGTGAGAGAGATTAGGCTTTTATGATTAAGACGACCTTCAAATCGACTCTTTTGTTGTTGTGTTCGATACTCGCTATCGGCACCGCTTTTGCGCAGTCTGAGCCAACAGCAAATGCCACGACCAATCAGGCGAAGCGTAGGCAATTCAAGCCTACGGCATTGGATATGACCGCCCGTGAAAGGGTTGAGGCGGGTAAGAAGGTGAGCGTACACAAAATCATCAAAAGTGCCGATCCCGATCTTATCTACTCGGAGGGTTTGAAGTACTATGAGCGCGAGAAGTGGAAGCAGGCAGGCGACCTCTTCGAGGCGTGTCAGGCCTACTTCGTGGGCAACATGCAGGAGGATTCGATAGCATTCTTTGCAGCTCGCAGCCGCTTCAAAGAGCGCGACTATGTTGAGGCAACAACCCGTCTTGACGAGTTTCGCCGTAAGTATGGTCGTAGTGTGTTTATCGAGGACTCGGAGGCGATGTTGGCAATGTGTCACTACTACCTCTCGCCGGAGCCCACGCGCGACCAGACTATTACCGCCGAGGCGATAGTAGCCTTCTCGGAGTTCATCGAGCGATACCCAAATTCCAAGCGAGTGGAGGCTTTCTCCTCTTTAATCAAGGAGTTAACCGAGCGTTTGAAGGAGAAGGCATACCTGAATGCCTACACATACTACAAGATTCAGCGATACAAGTCGGCTGTGATAGCTCTGCGCAACGCTTTGAAGCTCTATCCCGATACGCCACACCGCGAGGATATTCTCTATCTAATTACGGTGTCGAACTATCGTTTAGCGCACAACTCTATTGAGGAGAAGCAAGGTGAGCGATATTTGAATGTTATCGATTCCTACTACTCGTTTATCAATGAGTTCCCGGAAGCTAAGCGCCGCAAAGAGTTGGAGCGATATGTGAAGGAGGCAAAAGACTATTTAGACAAAAACAACATAGCAAAATAACAATAGAGATGGAAATCAAGAAGAACATTCCGAACAACACTGTTACCCGTAAGCTCGTAGACTTTGACCACGAGACAGGTAATGTTTACAAGAGCATCAATGTCATCGCTCGCCGAGCAAATCAGATTGCATCGGAGTTGAAGAGCGAGTTGAATCGCAAGCTCCAAGACTTCTCTTCTCCTACCGACACCATGGAGGAGACCTTCGAGAACCGTGAGCAGATCGAGATTTCGCGCTACTACGAGCGTCTTCCAAAGCCGGTAATTATCGCAACCGAGGAGTACCTCGACGACGAGATATATTTCCGTGACGGCAAAGAGTAGAAGCTGTCTAACAAGGTGATTTCGGCGTTATGCTTCGGTCGTTGAGCTGCTCACATACGCCAAGTATGCTCCGCGCTCAACGCCTCGTAGGCCTTGAAATCCCTCTTGTTATACAACTTCTAATTGCGGAAGATTGACTTTTTACTAAAAGTTTTTTAGAAAATGTTAAAGGGCAAACATATTCTGCTCGGTGTGACAGGTAGCATAGCGGCATATAAGGCGGCTATGCTTTGTCGTCTTTTGCGCGTTGCAGGAGCCGAGGTCAAGGTGGTGATGACTCCGACTGCCAAGGAGTTTATAACACCCGTAACAATGGCGACATTGTCGAAAAATCCTATTGCCGTAGAGTTCTACAACCCCGAAAATGGAGATTGGCACTCACATATCGCTATGGGCGAGTGGGCAGACTGCTACTTGATAGCACCGGCTACGGCAAATACTCTTGCCAAAATGGCGTACGGCATAGCGGACAACCTTCTGCTTACAACCTACCTTTCGGCTCGTTGTCAGACGGTGGTTGCGCCGGCAATGGACTGTGATATGTTCTGCCACGAGGCCACACAAGACAACTTGACAAAGCTGCGTGAGCGCGGTGTCGTTATTTTGGAGTCGCCGGAGGGTGAGTTGGCAAGTGGTCTTATGGGCAAGGGGCGTATGATGGAGCCGGAGCAGATCGTAGAGGAGATAAGCAGACTTTTCGCAGCACAACAGACCTTGTCAGGCAAGCGTGTGATGGTTACCGCAGGTGCGACAATCGAGGCGATAGACCCGGTGCGTTATATCTCGAATCACTCGACCGGAAAGATGGGCTATGCCATTGCCGATGCGTTGGCAAAGCGAGGTGCCGAGGTTGTGCTGGTAAGTGGCAAGACCGCATTGCAAACTCCACAAGGCGTGCGCCGTGTAGATGTCTGCTCGGCCGAGGATATGTACAACGCTGCGGTAGCGGAGTTCGAGCAGTCGGATTGTGCGGTGATGTGTGCGGCAGTTGCGGACTATACCCCCGTGGAGGTTGCGGCCAACAAAATCAAGAAGAGTGACGATTCGTTCTCGCTCGAACTACGCAAGACAAAGGATATAGCCTTCGAGTTGGGCAAGGTGAAGGGCGATCGCAAAATTGTAGGTTTTGCTCTCGAAACAAACAATGAACAAGCAAATGCCGAGGAGAAGTTGCGCAAGAAGAACCTCGACCTTATCGTCTTAAATTCTTTGCGAGATGAGGGTGCCGGCTTTGGTTGCGACACCAACAAGGTTTGCTTCATTGACGCCTTGCACCGTGAGGAGTTGCCACTATTGTCGAAGTCGGAGGTAGCCGAGCGAATTGCAGATAAAATAGAGAAACTATTTTTTTAATTGACAATTGACAATTGACAATTAAATGTATTTTTTGATTTTTAATTGACTATATAGTTGTGTTAAGAAGACTTGTTGTAGAGAACTACGCTCTTATCGAGCATCTCGAAATCGAGTTCGACTCCTCGCTCAACATTATCACGGGCGAAACGGGAGCCGGAAAGTCGATTTTGATGGGTGCTTTGGCGTTGTTGCTCGGAGCCAAGAACGACAGCACAACCATAAAGGACAATACTCGCGCTTGCATAGTAGAGGGTGAATTTAATGTCGCAGGGCTCGGTCTGAAGGAGGCTTTCGAGGAGTTGGATATCGAGTACGACAGCGAAACCATTATCCGCCGAACAATCTCGCCAAGTGGCAAAAGTCGCGCTTTTGTGAATGACCAGCCGGTACAACTTGCTGACCTCAAACAGCTCGGGGCCTATCTGATAGATATCCATTCGCAACACCAGAACCTTATCCTCTCATCACCACAATTCCGTATTCGTGCCATCGACACCATTGCGGGCAATAGTATGTTGCTTGCCGATTACGAAAACGCTTTTTCCTTTTTACAGGTAACAAAGCACTATCTTGCCGACCTGCAACTCTCGGCAAAGCGCAATGCCGATGAGGAGGATTGGTTACGCCATCAGGCGGAGGAGTTGCGCGGAGCAAATCTTCGTGTTGGCGAAGTGGAGGAGTTGGAGCAGGAGTTGCGCACGCTCGAAAATGCCGATAGTATAAGCGAAGCGTTGCAAAAGGTAACACAATCGTTAGACGAGGAGGTTACGGGCGTATTGACAACCCTTCGCGAGAGCGAAAATGCACTACGCCGAGTATCCGAAAACTACGCTTCGGCAGGCGAACTTATCGAGCGATTGCACTCGGCAGCGGTGGAGTTGAAGGATATTTCCGCAACCGCAGCGACCGACTTGGAGCGCATAGAGGCAAATCCTGAACGCCTCGATGCGGTAAATTCGCGCCTTGACCTTATCTACACACTACAAAGAAAACATCGTTGCGAGGGTATCGAGGAGTTGATAGCCCTACGCGATAAATATACCGAACAACTATCTGCCATAGAGCATAGCGATGAGTTGCTTGCCGAGGCAGAGGCGAAGGTTGCCGAGGCAGAGGCAAAGGTTACCGCACTCGCCATGAAGTTGCACGATAGCCGTGTGAAGGCTTCGCCGGCATTTGCAAATGCGGTGGTTGAAATTCTGCAAAAAGTGGGCATGGCAGATGCCAAGTTCAAGATTGCCGTAACACCTTGCACTCCGACCTCTTCGGGTGCAGATACGGTCGATTTTCTCTTCTCGGCAAACGCTTCGGTTGAGGCTCGACCAATCGAGAAGATTGCTTCGGGCGGAGAGTTGTCGCGTGTGATGTTGGCACTAAAAACCATCCTCGCACGACACCTTGCACTGCCAACAATCATCTTCGATGAGATTGACACGGGCATTTCAGGTCGCACTGCTAACGATGTGGGCGATATTATCAGCAGCCTTGCCGAGTCGATGCAGGTTATCGACATCACCCACTCGCCACAGGTGGCATCGAAGGGCTCTCGCCACTTCCTTGTATATAAGGAGCAGAGCCGTACACATATTCGACCTCTTGCAACCGAGGAGCGCATAGAGGAGATTGCCAAAATGCTTTCAGGCAACACTATCACCGATGCGGCTTTTGCACAAGCAAAGCACCTGCTATCACTATAATATAGATTGATTATCATCTCTTAATTTTGCATTCTGCATTTTGAATTTTGCATCGTGAAACACTTGGCACAAATAGTACTCTTTATTGTAACCGCACTATTTATTTCGTGTGAGAACAACACTGTTCTGCGCCAAACCGAGCCCATATACACCCCTCAATATGCAGAAGGCTTTTCGATAGAGCGTGACAAGGCAAGTGGCGAGGTGTTGCTGTGTGTCAAAAACCCTTGGCAGGGGGCAGAAAATATCTGCTACTACTACCCTATTGACACCCTCACTCCGGCAAAACGAATTATCACAATGTCATCGAGCCATGCTGCCATGCTTGATGCAGTAGGGTGTTCCGACCGTATTGTGGGACTGTCAGGGTGTCGATTTATATACAACTTAGACCTATGCAAAAAAATTGCAGAGGGTGAAATTAGCGAAGTTGGCTACGACTCCAATTTCGATTTCGAGAAAATTCGCTCTCTCCGAGCCGATGCCGTATTGCTTTACGGCGTCTCGGGCGAAGCGAAGATGATAACCAATAAACTCAATGAGCTTCGTACACCTTATATATATATAGGCGAGTACCTCGAAAACAACCCTCTCGGCAAAGCGGAATGGGTGGTAGCACTTGCCTATCTGTGTGGTGTTGGCGAACAGGGTAAAGAGTTTTTCAAAGGGGTTGAGGAGCGATACAACGCCCTCCGCAACCAAAAGCACTGTTCGGCATATAGCCCTCGTGTAATGCTCAATCTGCCCTATCGTGACAGTTGGTTTATGCCTCCACACAATAGTTATATGGTGCAACTTATTGAGGATGCGGGAGGAACTTACATATTAAAGACGAGAGACGAAAGACAAGAGACGAGAGTAAATACAGATTGTAAAATTAAACAAAATAATACCACTAATTGTCAATTGTCAATTGTCAATTGTCAATTAAAAAATGCAGATAGGAACAATAATACCTCAACACCTATTTCGTTGGAGGAGGCGTTGGTGTTGGCGATGAAAGCTGACTTTTGGATAAATCTCGGGCAGATATCCTCGAAAGGGGAGTTATGCGCCGTGGCACCTCGCTTTGCAGGGGTTGATGCTGTAAAGTTTGGTCGCATATACAACAATACAAAACGAACAAACGAGAGTCGTGGTAGTGACTTTTGGGAGTCGGGTTGTATTCGCCCCGACCTGATACTTGCAGACCTTGTAAAAATTCTGCACTACGAAGCCCCAACCGACTCACTATACTACTATAAAAAGATGGAGTAATGCGTAACCACTCGACCATACTATTCGCCCTGCTTGCCGTACTTTGTGCGGTACTCTTTGTGGTGGATATTGCCGTAGGCTCGGTGGCGATACCTCTCTCGGAGGTGGTGTCGGCTCTATTGGGCGGCGGCTCGGAGGAGGTGCGCAGTATCGTACTCGATATCCGCCTTGTGCGTGCCATAGTTGCAGTTTTGGCAGGTGCAGCACTCTCGGTCAGCGGCTTGGAGATGCAGGTGCTGTTCCGCAACCCGTTGGCAGGACCTTATGTACTCGGCGTTTCGGCTGGCGCAAGTTTCGGTGTTGCCCTGTTTCTACTTGGTGCGCCAATTCTCGGCATTGCAATATCGCCAACACTTCAATCTATCGGCACGGCAGGTGCAGCGTGGATTGGCGCAGCAGTGGTGCTGATGATGGTAGTTGCGCTATCTCGCCGCATCAAGGATATTATGGTGATGCTTATCCTCGGTATGATGCTCTCTTCGGGCGTTGGTGCCATGGTCGAGATAATGCAATATTTCAGCAACGAAGCCTCGCTCAAATCCTATGTCGTATGGACAATGGGTTCACTTGGCGATGTAACCGCCACTCAACTCGCCATTCTTGCTCCAATTGTCGTTGCGGGCCTAATGATGGCAGTGGCAACCATCAAACCGATGAATATGCTGCTTGCAGGTGAGCGATATGCCGCATCAATGGGATTGAATATTTCGCGCACGCGAACAATTATCCTCACCTCGACAACCCTCTTGGCGGGAACAATTACAGCATTTTGTGGTCCTGTCGGCTTTGTCGGTATTGCCGTACCTCATATTGCCCGAATGTTGTTCCGTTCGGCAGACCACCGAACGCTCCTCCCTGCGACAATCTTGTCGGGCGTAGTGATGATGCTTGTGGGGGATATTTTGGCTAAATATTTTGTGTTGCCAATAAACACCATCACCGCATTGATGGGTATTCCGATTGTTGTATATATAGTAACACGCCGCCGATGATACGCCTCGAAAACATATCGCTATTGTATGGCTCTCGCACCATTTTGCGAGAAGTATCGTTGCACCTACGCGCGGGCGAGTTGTGCGCACTTGTTGGTCGTAACGGAGCAGGCAAGAGTACCCTTCTGCGAGCCCTGACCTCGCACCAAAATGCAATTATAAATGGTACCCCGTTGCACAATCTCTCTCCTGAGCAGTTGGCACAGAGCATTGCGATAGTTACAACCGAGCGTATCCGCATCGAAAACCTCTTGGTTGAGGATTTGGTAGCTATGGGGCGTGCGCCATATACCAATTGGGTGGGACACCTTCAAGATATAGACCGCGAGATAGTTCGCGAGGCAATCGATGCGGTTGGAATGGGCGATTTTGTTGGTCGCGACACCTCCTCTTTGTCCGACGGAGAGTTGCAGCGTGTGATGATTGCCCGTGCCATAGCGCAGCAGACACCCATAATTCTGCTCGATGAGCCTACCGCTTTTCTCGATATCCCGACACGCTTCGAGGTGTGTCGCCTGCTTGCCGACTTGGCACACAAGGAGAATAAATGTATTCTCTTCTCTACGCACGATATAGACTCGGCACTTCCTGTGTGCGACTCCTTTGCCATTATAGAGAATGGCGGTTTGCGCCAGATACCGACCTCTTCTGCCGCCGCCGAAATCGAGCGAATTTTTAGGCGATAAAGTCTCGATAGAGACTCGTTAGACACCTATATTTCTGAATTTTATCAAATTTTTTAATTTTTAATTTTTAATTCTAAATTTTTATCGTACCTTTGCACCGCTAAATACCCCCATAGGGTTATAGCGGTAAGGCCCGTTCGTCTATCGGCTAGGACGCAAGATTTTCATTCTTGAAAGACGAGTTCGACTCTCGTACGGGCTACAAACGACGGGGAGGGCGCAGTATGTGTCCGACCTTCGGGCAAACAAAAATATTTTAGGAGAGGGCGTTAGCCTATCCGACAACAGCCAAGGCTGGTTTTAAGAGAAGAGGGGCATCTCTCTAAAAATGCAAAAATTGAGATAGAAAATAAACGAATAATAAAAAACAGAAAACTATGGCAAATCACAAGTCATCAGAGAAGAGAATCCGCCAGACAGCAACCAAGCGTGCGCACAACCGTCTTTATCACAAGACCACCCGTAACGCTATCAAGGCTCTTCGCAACACAACCGAGAAGTGCGCTGCTGAGGCTTTACTTCCAAAGGTAACCGCAATGCTCGATAAGTTGGCAAAGACCAACATTATCCACAAGAACAAGGCTGCAAACCTCAAGAGTGCGGCTCAGTTGCATGTAAACGCTCTCTAATAGGAGCAAAGTGCAACGGCGATTAACGGACTATCCGAGTAGGGTAGTCCGTTTTTCTATTTGTTACGAGATATTGCCAACAGACCGAGAATCGTAATCAAGGCATTTACCAATAGTAGTTCAAATCCAAACTGATAGCCCCCGAACCACACCTCCGAGTAGTGGTCGAGCAGTGCGCATATCGCAGGTGAAAGAAGAACAATAATTGGTACATATCGGTCACGAACTTTGCGTTTTGAGAAGAAACCAAAGGTGAACATTCCGAGTAGTGGTCCAAAGGTGTAGCACGACATCTTAAAATATAGG
>JAZSOV010000087.1:0-38162 GCA_045537095.1 Alistipes sp. | reverse complement strand
TCCTCTTTTCAACCCCGATGTAGCAAAAGTTTGCAATCGCAGACTCATCTCTTACACTCCGGGTTGCGGAAGCATCACCGAGGTTGGAATGGCCCAAGAGGCGGGCTGTGACCTCTGCAAAGTCTTTCCTGGCGATGTCCTCGGACCAAAGTTCGTGAAGGGCTTGATGGCTCCGATGCCGTGGAGCAAGATTATGGTTACAGGCGGCGTGGAGCCTACATCCGAAAACCTCACTCCTTGGTTTAAAGCGGGGGCTTTCGCCGTGGGTATGGGTAGCTGCCTCTTCCCGAAAGAGATTGTCGAGGCGAAAGATTGGAGTGGTGTCAGCCGTATATGCGCCGAAGCATTGGAGGTAGTAGAGAATCTCCGAAAAAGGTAATCTACAATCGACTAACAACATCTATCAAACAGCATACAGTTTAACCTAACAATCTACTAAGACTATGAGAAAATTACTTATTACTATTACTGTCTTAGCTGTGGGCATCTGTACCGCCAATGCGCAATACAAGATTCCTGCTTCGGCCAAACAAGACAAGAAGAAGGTTATGAGCGAGGCCTATTGGGGATTTTGGAACCCTGAGGAGCAGGCTCGTATTGATAGCGACATCGAAAAAAACCGTAAGGCCGATGCGGAAATTACACTCCCCAATATTGGTAAAAAAGGTAAGGTAAAGATTGAACAGCTCTCGCACGACTTCAAATTTGGAGCGCATATCTTCAACTTCAATCAGCTGGGTAAGAAGGAGTACAACGACCGCTATAAGGAGTTGTATGGCACCTTGTTCAACCAAGCAACCATACCTTTCTACTGGAAAAAATTCGAGCCTGAGCGAGGTAAGCTTCGTTTTGCTACCGAGTATCACGATACCGAGGAGTTCTGGAATAAGTGCGCCAACCCATACGAGGAACCTCACTGGCGCCGTCCATCGACTGACCAACTCGTGGCATTCTGCAAGGAGAAGGGTATCAGTATTCACGGCCATGTTCTGATTTGGGGTAGCCGCCGCTGGCAACAGCCTGAATGGTTGCTCGACCTGCTCACTCCCGAAGAGAAAGAAGCGCACAAGCGTCTTATCCCAAATGAGCCAAACCGCTTTGAGCTCTCTGGAAAATTTGCAGGTTCCGATCGTGTAACAGATGAGTATCGTAATATGTCGACAGACGAGATTGCAAAGACCTTCTCGCACTATCTCGATACAGTTGCTAAGGTCTACGACGAGCGTATTCGCTTGATTGCCGAGCACTACAAGTCGCAAATTAACAGCTGGGATGTTGTCAATGAGAGTGCTGTCGATATTATAAAGAAGAGACATATCGAGAATCATAAGGCCTGCAAGAGCCATTATGGATTGATGCCGGGAGATTATCCATATCGAGCACTTAAAAGCGCCGAGAAGTACTTCCCTGTCGATGTTAAGTTGGCAATCAATGAGTATAACCGTAGTGGCGCGTATGTGCGTCAAGTTAAACGCCTGAAAGAGCGTGGTTGCAAAATCGATATTGTAGGTCAGCAGATGCACCTCTTCAATCCGAAATCGTGTCTTGATATTGCCAACGGCAAGAAAAGTCGTACTCCGGATATAGAGAGAAGGGTGATTAACTCGCGAAGCACACTAAATAGACCTATCCACATGAGCGAGATTACTATTACTTCACCAGACAATAGTGAGCGCGGTTTGATGATTCAAGCTATCATTGCACGCAATCTCTATCGCTTGTGGTTTAGTATGGAGAAGGTTATGGGTATCACTTGGTGGAATGTGGTGGATAACTGCGGTGCAAGAAACGAGAAGTCGAACACCTCGGCAGGATTGTTCACTCGCGATATGCAACCAAAGCCATCATACTACGCGCTCAACGATTTGATTAACAAAGAGTGGAAGACCAACCTCACCACCCGTGTTGGCAAAGATGGCAAGGTGCGCTTCCGCGGTTTCAAGGGTAACTATCGCATCACTTGGACCGACCAAAATGGCAAGCAGCAGACAATGGAGTACTACTTGAAATAGATATACAGATAGCCCACAAAATTAACCTTATTATACTTTTGATAGCAAAGGTGTGTTCGCCAAAACTGCTTGGTAACACACCTTTGTTATTTTGAATTGTTTTTCCTCTTTTTGTGTTATCGCATCCTGAAATAGAAAGGGTTGCTCAACAAGTTTTGTCAAGCAACCCCATTTTGGATCGTATAAATCCTATATATTAGTAGAGGTGTCCGAAGTAGATTGCATTCATCAACAACTTCGATGCACCATACCAATATGAACGGAAGGTGATATTGTCGCAGAAGTGAATAACATTACCCTCGCCACATGGTGTTACCATAGCAACAGGAGCCGATGCTACTCTGTCAAGGTTTGTCTGCGAAATGTAGCCCGAAAGATATGGCTTTGCAGTGTAGCGTACAGGAACAATAGTATTTCCAGCAGGCTCAGCATAGACCGTTGCTCCTCTCTTCATAATAGGAAGCTCGGTAGAGAGATATCCATATCCGAGTGGAGAGTTGTTGTCAATCGAAGCGTTGAGAATCATACCCTTAATCTTATTCGCTGTACCCTTCTCAGGCTCCGCAATAGTCTTAATGCTGGTCAAGCCGGTGTTGTTGGCTGTCTTGTATCCACTTTGCACAGTGATAAGTGTACCACCCGTCTCAACCCACTTGCGTAACTTATCGGCAGTCTTGCTACCCTTATTTGGAAGGTTACAAGTAGATATAATCACATTATACTTATTCAACGACTTTTTGCCGAGTTCTGAGGCATCCAACAATGCAGGAGCAAGACCATACTGGCGGTCGAGCTTACACCAAATCTCACCGAGAGTCGAAGAGCTGCCGGAATTTACCAAGATGGCAACCTTCGGCATCTGTGCAGGTGCCAAGTTGAGTTTATCTACCTTCAAGCTATTTGTAGCAACAACATTCACACCATTAGCCTTTGCAGCCTCAGTGAGGATATTGTAGATCTTATCAGCCTGTACGGTTTGACCTTCGAGTGATACGACTGCACTTCCGCAACCCATCTTCACGCCATCAACCTTGAAAGGTTTCTGTGCAATACCCACATTTACGCCCTCCTTCAACAGAGCGCGAAGAAGGTTAAACGAGTAGAGCTCAGTAGCCTCAAATACATATGTATTGGCATTGCCGCCAACAACCGCGCCCTCAGGGAATTTCAACTCTGCACGCGCACCAAGCAAGCCATCAATCGAGGTAAGGTCGGCATGCTCAACATTGTATGCCAATGGGAATGACCAAGTCGAGATATCGTAGAATACATTGCTCTGATATGAGTCAAGACCGAGCTTCTCCCACACGGCCTTAGTCTTGTAGAAGTAGGTCTGCTCTTCGAGAGGAATAACGAATGCCTCACCTGCCTTGAAGTTCTGCTTGCCAACATTCACATCCTTCGCAAGATGATAAACCTTAATACCGTGAATATCGAGATTTTCGAGCAAGCGATATGCGCGACCACGGTCACCGGTTGCCTGGAACAAGTAGCCCTTAACAGGCTCGTTTTTGGCTGCATCGATAGATTTCTTGTAGAAATCGCGCTGATAGTCGAGGAACTTCACTCGGCGATCGAGTCCAGAACAAAGGGCTGCAATACAACCATATGTTTGGTTGCGGATACCATGGTTGATGGTAACGAGCTCCTTGCCGATAACAACCTTGAAGGTGCGAGTGTTTGGTTGCTCATAAAGCAAACAAACCGAGCCCTGAACATCGCCATATGCGGCACCCTTACCGAGATAGAAGTCATCGTAACCTTTACCGCTATATGGATTAGCTCCTACCGGCGTGAGGGCTTTCGATACATAAGCACCAACCTCTCCTGTCAACTCCTGATTTTCGAGGGTTACATAAGGATGTAAGCGATCAGATGGGCCAGGACTATGGAAGAAGGTATTCTTCTTGCTACCCTTCTCATGAAGGTCGAGCACCAAGTTTGGCATCCAATCAAGATACTGACTTACAGCTACTTTTCCCTCTGGGTGCTGACACATCAAGAGGTCTCGGTTTGCATCTGCCCAGTAGTGGTTTGTACGGCCACCCGGCCAAGGATGTTTGTACTCCTGCGAAGCTTTGTTTGCGGTCTTCAAGTTACCCGAAACAACATTACACCAAGTAGCAAAACGGTTGATACCGTCAGGATTTGAGCCCGGTACTAACAAGAGTACCATATTGTCGAGCATCTCCAATACGGCTGCATCTTGTGAAGCAGCAAAGAAGTATGCCATAACTACGGCTGCATTTACGCCCGAAGCCTCGTTACCGTGAATCGAGCAGGTAATATTCGTTACCAATGGCATCTGCTTGGTGTCAAGCGAAGCAGATTGTGCGGGATCGATCAACTTCAAGTGATCGGCCTTAATTTGGTCGAGGTTGGCAATATTCTTTGGTGAAGAGATTATCAACTGCACAAAGCGGCGAGCCTCATAGGTGCGACCAATCTCTACCAAACGAACACGATCCGAAACTCGCGCCAAGGTTTCAGCATAGTGCAACACATCACCCCACTCGCAATAACGCGAGCCAATCTCAAAACCAAGAGCCTCCTTGGGTGTTGGGATCGAATTGTCGTACTTACCTTCGAGTTGCACCTCTCCTCCATTGAGTTGGAGGGTTTTGGGAATGAAGAAATCCAATGTTTTCACATCTTCATCCACAAATGTTGGCTGAGCCATCGCTGTCAGCGATAGAAGCATCAAGCCAAAAAATAGAAAGACTTTTTTCATAATTGTTAATTATTAAGGTTTAACATATATTTTAGATCCTCTTTTCTTGTTTTGTTAAATTCCTAATGTCGCAATTTTTTCTGCCACGCGTTCGCCATCGAGAGCAGCTGAGATTATACCACCTGCAAAGCCTGCACCTTCGCCCACAGGATACAACCCTACCACTTCGGGGTGTTGGAGCGTATCTCTATCGCGCGGAATACGCACAGGCGTTGATGTTCTCGACTCAACGCCTACAACCACAGCCTCATTACTCTTGTAGCCATGCATGCGCCTATCGAACAACGATATTGCCTCGCGCAGTCGCGATGAAATAAACTGCGGCATCCACTCATCCAACCTCGAAGGCACAATGCCCGGGACATACGAAGATTTTGGCAGATTCGCTGAACTACATCCCGCTACAAAGTCGGCTACGCGCTGTGCAGGTGCCGTTTGATATTCGGGAGCCTGCGCTCGTGCCGCATGCTCCAACTGCTGCTGAAATACTAAGCCGGCCAAGGCTCCATACTTCTCGGTAAGGTGGGCAAAATCCTCCTCCCTAATCTCCGTTACGAAGCCCGAATTGGCGTATGGCGAGTTGCGATGCGAAGGCGACATACCATTTACCACCGACTCACTCTCGTCGGTCATCGCCGGCACGATAAAACCTCCCGGACACATACAGAACGAATATACACCGCGACCACCAACCTGCGCCACCAACGAGTAGGAGGCAGATGGAAGATACTCCATCTCCGAGGAGCGATGATACTGTATCTCGTTTATCAATTGTTGTGGATGCTCAATACGCACACCCATAGCATATGGTTTGGCTTCAAGACGCACACCACTATTGTTAAGCATATAGTAGACATCGCGCGCCGAGTGCCCCGTAGCCACAAGTACAGCCCTCGCCTCAACCTTGTCGCCACCTGCAACAACGCCCTCAACACGACCATTGCGGATAATCAACTCCTCGACTCTGCGCTCGAAATGGACCTCACCACCCGCCTCACGAATGGCATCTCGCATACTCGCGATGATACGCGGCAATCTATCCGAGCCTATATGAGGATGTGCCTCGTAGAGAATTTCGGGCGAAGCACCATGAAAGACAAGTCGTTGCAATGCGCGGTTATAGTCGCCACGCTTCTTGCTTCGAGTAAAGAGTTTTCCATCCGAGAATGTGCCTGCTCCACCCTCGCCAAAGGCGTAGTTAGAGTTGGGATCGACACCTTGGTTGCGCTGAATTTTTGCGATATCCTTACCGCGCTCGACAACCTCCTTGCCGCGCTCAAAGATGATAGGCCTAAAACCCAATTCTATAAGCCGCAATGCTGCATACAACCCCGCAGGACCTGCTCCGATAATGATTACTTCCGGTTTTCCAACCGCCACAGGATAGTCGAAATGGAGAGGTGCAGGCTGCTCTTCGTTGTCGATATATGCCTCGATAGAGAGATTTACTTTCAATGCCCCACGCCTTGCATCGACCGAGCGTTTCACTATACGCAACAAAGCAATATCGCTCTGCTTCACACGCAACTCGCGCGCTACAATCGGAGCATAAAATTCAGCTGCAGAAGCCTGTTTGGGCGAAAGTATAAGATTGACTAATCGGGGCATACACTCTCTAATAGAGTGTAAAATTAACACATTTATTTAAATTTTCCTACAAAAAAGAGGTTTATTACAAAAAAAATCCATACCTTTGTACCACATCCAAGCCCAGGTGGTGTAATTGGTAGCCACGCCAGACTTAGGATCTGGTGCTGAGAGGCGTGTAGGTTCGAGTCCTATCCTGGGCACAAAACAAGGGGGTTCAAAATTTTGAACCCCCTTGTTTTATGGTAACTCATATAGCACCCACCTGTGATAACCACCTGTTACGGCACAGGATCGTAGCCCGATCCGCCCCACGGATGGCAACGCGCAATACGCTTGGCTGCAAGCCAACACCCCTTCAACACACCATGCTTACGAATGGCCTCGATTGCATATTGCGAACAAGTCGGGGTGTAGCGACACGCAGGAGGTGTCAGCGGCGAAATGCACTTCTGATAGAATCGTATCAACCCTATAAACGGCAGAGCCACAATACGACGGCAACTACTTGCAAAGGTTTTCCAAAATTCGCTTTGTGGCATTTTCGATGGTTTTATAGTCGAGCATCTCCTTCAAGAAGTAAATGATTGCAACCTGCATATGGCGAGGTGTACCACTCGCAAGAACAGACTTGTTCAGACGATAGGCCTCGCGCATACGACGGCGTATCTTATTGCGTTTATTGGCGCGTTTGAGAAACTTCTTCGGTGTCGAAAAGAGTATCTCGGCCATCGTCTCATCGGCCGACTCCGAGTATACCATATATCGCAACGGATAGACAAAACCACCTCGTCCCTCGGTGAAGAGACGGCGAATTGCCCCAAACGAGTGCAACTTCTCCGATTTAGGCAGTTTGTTATCCGTCATACGATAAGTTGTCTTGTGCGAATTCGGATTAGCTCTTCTTGCTGCGTCCGCGCTTTTGAAGACGACTCTGCTGTGTGCGCAGGAACTCCTCTTTGCGCTCATCGCCAACAAAAGCCACATCCTCAACCGTCTTACCCTTGCGGATATTCTGGATATAGATATCCACAGCCTTAGCCAACGAAGGGGCAACAGGTGTTGGAGCATTCGCCTTGACACGGATGCCATTCTCGACAGCGAGTTTCAGCGTACCCTCGCCAAAGGTGGCAATGGCCGGCATCTCCTCGACAGGCATCTTCTCGCAGATGCTCTTCACATCCCAAGGCGAATAGAGTAGCACGAGGTCGTACTCCTTCAAACTTTCGGCCGAAATATCGGTTGCGACCGTACGAGCCAAGATGATTGGTGTATAGTTGATATTCAGGCGCGTGAGAGCCTCCGGAATCTCCGGTTTATGCGGCTCGCTGAGCGAGAGCAACATCTTCTCCTCCTTGTGCTTGACAATAAGTTCGATAAGTCCCTGAAACGAACCATCGGCAAACGAAATCTTACGCTTGCGATAGACGATATACTTCTGCAAGTAGAGGGCAATGCTCTCGGTCGAGCAGATATATTTCATTGTTTCGGGAACCGTCACGCGAGCATCTTCGCAGATATGGAAGAAGCTGTCTATTGTTGTACGCGAGGTAAAGATTACCGCCGTATGATCAAGAATATTTATACGCTGGCTACGAAACTCCTTTGGCGTAACTCCAATAACCTTAATCAGCGGATTGTAGTCGATGTTGACACCGAGTCGTTTCGAAAGCTCATAAAAGGGCGACTTCTCGATAATGGTCGGCGCCGGCTGTGCTACAAGAATTTTATTTATCGTGTTCTCCATAATGTCTATTTTGTACCTATCCTCGTGCTATCGGAGCGAGCAACAACGAGAGTGGAAAAATTTCCAGGGCGCAAAGATACAAAATCCAATGGAAAATAGAAAATCTTTGTGCTCGAAAGAGCAAAAAAGAGTCTTTTATAAACAAAATTAGCGATATCGAACATATTGCAGCAGAGGTAAAAAGGGCTATTCGAGCCGATAAACCATCGCCCAAAAGTATCAAAATCAGCATTGGCGATATCAACACCAATGTTGCGCAAAAATAGAGCATCTTGGAGTGCCAAATTGTGGTGTAGAATGAAACCTTTTCGCTCACCACACCCACCGCATAAAGCAGTACTCGCTCACCAAGAATCAACGCAAGCAGCGAGCCGAACATAGCTCCGCCAAGTCCCCACGGAGGGAGGAACGACAGCGGCGCAAGCAGAGGTTGAAGCTCCTGTTCAACCGACA
The DNA here is from genome assembly GCA_045537095.1 of Alistipes sp. Taxonomy (GTDB): domain Bacteria; phylum Bacteroidota; class Bacteroidia; order Bacteroidales; family Rikenellaceae; genus Alistipes. Next base: position 29,632 of record JAZSOV010000087.1, on the reverse strand, counting down.
GACGCATGCCGAGAAGCGATAGCAGCAACACACCCATAATGCCGGTAAATATCTCGATGTTATGCACCTCGGACGAGTATATGCGTATGTCTATATTGCTGCTCTTATTGCCAAGTGAGGAGACGACAAGATAACGGATAAGTTCGAAATAGCTGATCATAATAAAGACAAAGAGCAGAGCCACAACTCCCGTTGCCACCTGATAGGCGACACCGAGCGAGGCAATACCCGATATGAGTGGCTCCCCATCGTGTGCCACAAGGCGACAAGATGTGCCGAACAACTCCTCGGCCGATATGTAGTTCTGTATCTCCACCATATTCAACTACGCTTTTTTGAGCGTTACACGGAACTTGGCACCCTTGCCAATCTCCGACTCGACAACGGCAATCTTGCCTTTGTGATACTCCTCAACAATACGACGCGAGAGCGATAAACCGAGTCCCCAGCCGCGCGTCTTGGTAGTAAATCCCGGCTCGAAGATGCGCTTCCACTTCGACCTTGGAATACCCTTGCCCGTATCAGCCACATCTACCCACACATACTTATTGTCCGAGCCTATCGTAACATCTATTGTGCCGTGCCCCTGCAAGGCATCGAGGGCGTTCTTCATCAGATTCTCAATTACCCACTCAAAGAGGGCCACATTTATCTTCGCCTTGACCTTATCGATAGCCAGTCCGTTGTAGTTGAGTACAACATTGCGCGGTATACGCTTGCGGAAATACATCACCGAGTTGCCCACCACCTCGTTCAGCGATTCCACAGTCAGAGGTGTCTCGGAGCCGATCTTCGAGAAGCGATCCACAATCTTCATCAGATGAGTCAGATCTTTCTGCATCTCATCGACTGCCATCTGGTCAACAGGTTGCTCACGCAAGTACTCAATCCAACCAAGCAGCGAAGATGTCGGTGTGCCGAGCTGGTGTGCCGTCTCCTTGGCAAGTCCCACCCACACACGGCTCTGCTCGCTCTGTTTCATCGAGCGAAAGGCCATAAAGACCACAAGTACAAATACCACGATTATAGCAATCTGTATATATGGGAAGATGTAGAGCAGTTGCAGGGTAAACGAGTGTCCGTAGAATATAATATGGTTGTGGGCATTTGTCCACCAGAACTTCACAACAATAGGCGTATTATCCTTCGCCATCTTATCCAATGCACGATGCAGATGTTCTGGCGAGTTGATAACCTCAGGCGGAATGAGGTGGTAGGATATGACACGCAGGCTCTCGTCAGTGATTATAAACGGAATATTATTGCGGTTATTGATGATACCCCTGATAAGCGGATCATTGATATAATCGCCCATGGCATCGCGATTTACGCGTTCCATGGCTGCCGCCCACAACTCCACATCGTGTTTCTCCTTGTGGTGCAACGCCTCTGCCATGCGGTTAGTCAGCAGAAGCGATACGGCGATAAAGATTGTGGCAAGTGCCAACACAACCACTCGCCCATTCTCCAAAACCTTATTTTTCAACCGCAAAAACATCCCTTCGACAAGCTATTTTCGCTCTGTATCCTGCTTGGTTGTAATGCGCTCATACTCGCCTTTGTCGGAGAGTATCTTCACCGCTTCAGCAATCTCCTTGTCGCCTCGCAACGAGTTGGCTATAACTCCTTCGGAATAGGCATATCGTAAAACGATATTTTGATTTATCTGCTCGATAATCTCCTTGCGGAAGGTGTCGAGGTTGCTACGCTTATCGTCCTTCAATCCCTTATCTATCGCATCGAGAGCCTCGTTGAGCGAGTTATTTCGCTCCTTGGCCAATGTCTTACGCAACTTTTCGAGTGCAGCACGCGACTCCGACTTATATGGAATATCGCGCTTCATCGCCATCTCCACAAAGTCGGCATAATCCTTATCGTTTATCGAAAAATTCTTGACATCTATTGCCTTCGAGCCGTTGCGTTTGATGTAGTCATCACCAAAATCTTCGATAATACCCATCAGGTAGAGTGTTACCGCAAAGGCACTAACATATTGCGGCTTCGTACGCTTGTCCGGCATAACACCTCCACCATCGTAGACCTTGCGACCACGCGAGGTCTTGAACTCCTTAATCAGCGAGTCGACCACCTGCTCGGCACGCCCCTCCTTCGAGTAGTTCACCGCCTGAATGCAACGCCCCGATGGGATGTAGTATTTGCCCACCGTAATCTTGGCGTATGCATTATAGCCGAGAGGTGTGGTACCTTGTACCAAACCCTTTCCAAAGCTGCGTTGGCCAATCAACACTCCCCTATCCAGATCCTGAATGGCTCCCGACACGATCTCGGCAGCCGAGGCACTATTTCCATTTATCAATACCGCCAATGGTGTATTTGGCAGGAGTGGTTCGTACTCGGTGTAGAGTTTTTGCGACTTCTCGCCACGACCGCGCGTTTCTACCACCATAGTACCCTTCGGCACAAAGAGCGACAACACATTTACGGCCGACTGCAACACTCCTCCGCCATTGTTGCGATAGTCGAGAATAAGCGATTTAAGCTCCCCCTCGCTTTGCAGGCGAAGAATGGCAGCACGCATATCATCATAGCACTTATCGGTAAAGTCGGCATGACGGATATATCCCACACCCTCAGCAACATACCCTGCGTAGGTTATACTCGGAATGGCAATACGGCGGCGGCGAATTTTCAACTCCTCGCGCTCACCCGTGAGCAACCTCTCGACCGAAACTTTGACTGTTGTATTCGGCTCGCCACGAAGTCGTTTGCTTATATCCTCGACATTCACACCCTTCATATCTGCACCGTCAATCGCTACAATCTTATCGCCAATCTTCAAACCGTTTTCGTCAGCAGGAGAGCCTTTATATGGCTCGGCGATAATTACATAGTCGCCCTTCTTGCGAATCAAGGCACCGATACCGCCGTAACGACCTGTTGTCATCGCCTCGAAGTTCGGCATCTCTTTCTCAGGAATAAAATCGGTATATGGATCTAACTTTGAGGTTATACCCTCGGCACCATTGAGCATCATCTCGTCGGCATCGACCTTATCGACATATTGAGTCGAAATGGCATGCATAAGATTGACCATAATCTCCATATTGCGCCCCAAGCCAAAGTCGTTGCGAGTGGCAAAAAGTGTCGTGACACAAATCGCCACAACAACCCCTATCAAAAGAGTGTATTTTACGAATTTATGCTTCATCATATTAAATCTCTCCCGCTTCTCTGCGGTGTTTGTTTGTAATAAATCGCTCGGCATCGAAAGCAAAACGCACAGCAAGGCTACGCAATCCCTCAACCTCAATTTGAGTGCCGTTTTGGCGAACAACGACCTCGTCCTCGTAGAGTTTTACCAATCGGCGCAAACCCTTTGCACGATAACGCAGCTCTGTTTCTGTTGCCGACACCAACTCCAAGCCCGATACTTCGGCAGCCATTGCAAACTCCTCACGGTCGGTTGCGATGTTACCCTCGAAAACTCTTTTTGCAAAGCCGAAATATGGGTATGTTGCAGCCAGCAAGATTGTCGCAACCACCATTCCCCAGCCTCGCCAAGTAGCAAAGAGCAACTCCCAACGCTGTGCGAAGGTGATAGGTGCATGCTCCGAGTAGTGCATCAAAGCCATCAACGCTACATACAAAACGCACAAAGCGATAAAATATTTTACACTGCGAACAAAGTACTTCTTCATATAATTCTTAACTTTTAATTTTTAATTCTCGCAGACCCCCTCCGCTTCGCTCGTCCCCCTAACTTAGGGGGACAAATTGTTGTGCTTCTATTTCCTCCCCTAAGTTAGGGGAGGTGCCCGTTAGGGCGGTGGGGTCTGTTGATTCTCAATTTGCTATTTTTTATAATTTGGATTGCTTTTCTAATTTATCTATTTCTGTAAGCATTTCTTTGCGCCGTTTTAGTGATAAACGCCTTTTAATTCCCCAAAGTACACCATCTAAAAACTCCGCCCCATTCTCTTTTGCGATAATCTCTTCTTTGAGTTCTTGTATCTCCTTTTTTGTTAAGTCTGAAATGTTTAATCCTGCTTCTTTTATCTCTTTCTCTATTTTCTTCTCCATAATCGCCTCCTGTTGCTCTTTTATTGCGACTTTTATTGTTGCTAAAACCTCTTCTGGGTATTTGAAAAATTCACTATTTTCAAAACGCAGTGTTCGTATTCCGTGATACTCTTTCAAACATTTAGTGCGTTCATAATCGTAATCTGTGCCGTCATATGTGAAATGCGGTGCACCATCAAGTTCAATACACAATTTTATCTCTGGTGAGTAAAAGTCGAGGATATATCGGTCGATGCTAAATTGCCGCCTAAACTTCACTCCTAATTGTCGCAATTTTAACATATTCCACAACATTGCCTCTGCACTTGTGCTATTGTTACGCAGGGTTTTCCGTTGAGTAGTCAACGCAGGTTGGTTGTGAGTACGACTTGTCATTTCAAATAACCTATCATTTTAACAATTTTTATTTCCTCCCCTAAGTTAGGGGAGGTGCCCGTTAGGGCGGTGGGGTCTGTTAATTCTCAATTGTCAATTCATCAATTGTCAATTGTCAATTGAAAGTATTGCGCTCGCAATACTTTCCATCAGCCATTTCGGTGTTGAGGTAGCTCCGCAGATACCTACGCTCTCAGCCCCCTCAAACCACACCTTTTGCAATTCGCACGCCTCCTCGATATTGTAGGAACGCGCATTCTCCTGACGGCAGATATTGTACAACACCTTGCCATTGCTCGACTTGCGACCGCAGACGAAGATTACAACATCGTGCTGTCGAGCGAACTCGCGCAGATGCTCCTCACGGGAGGATACTCGGCGACAAATCGTATCGTCAATAGTAATCATCTCGTCATGCGCCACCTTGTTGCGCATAATCTCCGCCAAGTGGTTGAATTTTTCGATGCTCTGTGTGGTCTGCGAGAGGAAATATATCGGGCGAGAGAAGTCTATCACCTGTAAATCATCTTCGCTCTCCACCACAACTGCCTTTTCATCTACTTGTCCTATCAAGCCCACAACTTCGGCGTGTCCACGCTTACCCAAGATAACCACCGTACCACCAACCTCCTGCATCTTCTCGTATGCTGCCTTAACTTTGCGTTGCAGGGCAGCAACTACGGGGCATGTTGCATCTATAACCTCGATGCCGTACTCTTTGGCGAGGGCGTATGTGCGAGGTGGCTCGCCATGCGCACGAATCAACATTCGTTTTCCGGCTATTGTCGGTATATCTTCGTGTGAGATAGTCTGCAATCCCAATGCTTCAAGTCGTTGCACCTCCACTCGGTTATGGACAATATCGCCAAGCGAAGCGATTGCACCCGTTTGCAACGCCCCCTCCGCCTCGTTGATTGCCCTTACAACCCCAAAGCAAAACCCCGACTCACTATCAATCTCAACACGCATACGAACGGAAAACTGAAACCGGAAAGCGGAAAACTAAAAATACTTTTAATTGTCAATTCGTCAATTGTCAATTGTCAATTAAAGAGTGCTTTGCACTCTTGCAAACTCCTTATCAAACCACTCCATCTGCTCAGGAATGGTCATGTAACTATTGTCCAAGACGATAGCATCATCAGCCTTTTGCAGTGGCGAGATTGCGCGAGTCATATCCGCCTTGTCGCGCGACACGACATTTTCCAAAATCTCATCAAACGACACCTTATCGCCCTTGGCGGTAAGTTCGGCATATCGGCGCTCGGCGCGCACCTTCGCATCGGCTGTCATAAATATCTTCAACTCGGCATCGGGGAATACCACCGTACCGATATCACGACCATCCATCACGACACCCCTCTTGCGCCCCATATCCTGCTGCATAGCAACAAGCTTCTTGCGTACCTCAGCAATGGCGCTCACAGGGCTCACGCAGTTCGACACCTCGATAGTGCGAATTTTGCCCTCGACCAAATCTCCATTGACATAGATATCGCTTGCTCCGCGATGAGGATTGAAGCGGAAAGTGATTGAGATATCGTCAAGCAACTTCACCACCTCGTCTTCATCGACAATGCCCGAACGAATGGCTCCATGCTCCAAGGCATAGAGGGTTACGGCACGATACATCGCACCCGTGTCGATGAATATATATCCAAGTCGTTGCGCAATGCTCTTCGCAAATGTACTCTTACCACACGATGAGAATCCATCGAGTGCTATGATAATCTTTTTAGTTGACTGCTCCATTTGGGGTTATAGTAAGAAAAGTTGATAGTATCGTAATCACTCCGAGAAGTCCGATTATTATGCCCGCCACACGATTTATAGTTCGCATATGGTGAGGACGAAAGCTGCGACGGAACAAACTTATCAGCAGTGTAAGCAAGAACCACCACACAATGGCTCCGCCAAAGAATCCTGCGATAATAAGCAAGCTCGAAAATAACGAAGCTACATCGTGTGAGCCATCATGCGAGGAGACTCCGAACATCGCAAAGAAGGCCAAAATATATGGCACCACCGTAACAAAATTGGCCATCGTAAAGCCAAACATCGAGGCGAAGTCTCGCCAAGGGGTGGTGGATACCGAGCCATTCTCATTGACTCTCTGCGATGGCTTCTGGAAGAATATAACCACGCCTACAATCACCACAAATATACCGCCAACCACCGACAATATATGTTTGTATTGCTCGATTTGCGAGTGTAAAATGGAGTAGAAGAAGTAGGCAATTATAGCCATCAGCGTATCGGCGCACGCCACTCCTACGCCCGATATAAAACCTGAACGGCGACTCTTATTCAGCGTACGCTTGATACACAAAACAGCAACCGGTCCTACCGTAATCGAAGATACTACTCCAACCACAAAGCCTCGCAACAAAATATCTATAATCGCAAACAACATAATCCCATCAAACTATTCTATGCGCACAATCGTGCAAATTACACCGCAAATATAGTAAAATTTCAGAAAATACGATGCCAAACAGGATATAAACAACATCTTATGTTGCATTTTGTACGCCCACCTCGCCAAGTTCAGCCATTTGGCGCTCACAATACCGCATATTTGTCAATTTTTATTCAAATTATCATCAACTATTTGTCAATTTGAAATATATTTCATATATTTGCAACATACATTGTAAAATTTTCAACCATATGAACGAGAATAAACAACACGGAATAGACATAGAGTTAGACAGCGAAGTAGCACAAGGATATTACTCCAATTTAGCCATTATCTCTCACTCGGCATCGGAGTTTATACTTGACTTTGCAGCCGTACTGCCCGGTATGCCAAAAGCGAAGGTGAAAAGCCGTATCATACTTACCCCGGAGCATGCCAAGCGATTGCTACTCTCATTGCAGGACAATATATCTCTCTATGAAACGAATGTAGGACGCATTGAGATACAAAAATCTCAATCAAATATAAGTTTCGGCCAAAAACTCAACTAACAACCAAACAGACAAAAAACACTGAAACTATGAACACAAAGAGCAAAATCCAGTATCACACCCCGCTACTTCACATCACAGAGTGTCAAGTAGAGTTAGGCTTTGCCAACACAATAGAGAAGATAGAGTCGGATCCGGAAATTGATTGGTAGCCATGAGAAAGATCTCTAACTTCATCGTCTGCGCGGCACTTATCGGAACGATGCTCTCATGCACGCAGGACCTAACCAAAGATATCCTCGTTGAGGTTAATGATGGCAGCAACATCATCTATGCCAAGATAGACAATAACCACGATGAGCGCGCACAGCTCGACAACAATCTAAAAATGTCGTGGATTGCAGGCGACACTGTGTTCGTGATGGGAAGTGGCAGATTCTGCGGTTATGGATTTAATGGCAATACGGGTGATAACTTCGGCAGCTTTACCGAAATTCCGACATTGAACCACTACAACAATATCGAAACCCACAAGGATAATATCAACAATGTGAGGTGGAGTCACTATAACAACCAAGTCTTTGCCATTTGTCCGTACGGAGGATACTTGCGCAATGGTAGCAGAATATATCTCTACTCAACAAAACGAACACTCTCGAACCAGCACTACACACCGAATGGCAGCGATCCGGCCATGAGCCAAGTCTTCTCGGCAAGTGATGACGGTGTAAACTTCAAATTTATCAACATGCTCGGATATCTGCGTCTTGCCATCACGGGCGAGAAAGTGGTCAAGAGCATCACCCTCTCCGATCGTGCAGGTAATACTATCGGAGGTCGCTACTATTTCGAACCCGACACTCCTGAACTGACAACATGGGTAGAAGGCAGCGAGAGTAGCACCATAACACTTGATTGTGGCGAAGGTGTTCAATTGAGCGCCACGCCAACCAACTTTTTCTTCGCGATGTTGCCGGTCGTTATGAGTAAGGGTTGCTCGGTGCAGATCAACTTCACCGATGGTTCAAAACTCGTACAAAGCACCACTAACGAGATAGAGATTAGGCGCAACGCCATGAGGCCTATGGCTGTAATTAACACCAGCGACATCACATACTATACCCTTGGAATTACATACGATAGCGCGAGCGTTGTACTGCCCGAATTCATCGGCACAACGGCTCTCTCAGGCTATGTGGATTGGGGCGATGGCAACAGCTCAATACTGCAACTCGTTACCAGCTACGACTATACCGATAACGCATCGAGTCATAGGGTTACAATCAAAGTAAACAATGTAGAGAAAATTCAATTTAACGGGTGTTACGGCATCTCCGAAATCGACTTATCAAACTTTTAAACAACATAAAAAAGAAATACCATGAAAAAGTGCTTATCATTTTTAGCTATTGTATTTCTTTCTTCATCGTTGATGGCTGCACCTATTGGTGAAAAGCGAGCAAGAGAAATAGCCAAAAACTTCTTCGCCTCCACCATAACACGAGGCGATGCAACTCCATCATTAGAGCTTGCGTGGGCGGGGTACGACATGGAGCAGAACACCAAAAACAGCAACACAACGCGTACTTCGCAGGACGATGATGCTCTTATATACATATACAACCGCACCGATGCAAATGGGTTTGTAGTCATTGCCGGCGATGATAGTGCTGAGCGCAGCATCTTGGCCTTCTCGCACGAGAACTCCTTCTCCACCGAGAATATGGCCGAAGGTGCAAAGGCTATGTTGGATGCTTGGTGCAAAGATATAGCCAACCTCCGCAACAATCCCTCGACAAGGAGTACCCGCGCAACACCATCTACGGGTAAAGTGGTAGTGCAGTACGAAACGGCCCTATGGAATCAAGGCGAGCCCTACAATAATGAATGCCCCATACAATCAACGGGGAGATCGGTTACGGGATGTGTAGCCACAGCAACAGCTATCATATTCTACTATCACAAATGGCCTGAAAAGGGTGTCGGCACTATACCCGCATATTCGTACACCGGGCACAACAAGGAGACGATGTCAATACCAGCGAATGTACTCGGTCGTACATACGATTATGCCAACATGTTGTCATCCTACAAGAATGTCGGTTACTCCAACAAACAGGCATCCGCTGTGGCAGCGTTAATGTACGATATCGGCACAAGTGTATCTATGCAATACAACTCAACCACCTCATCGGCAGGAACAGCCAATGTGGATGATGCCGCAATCAAATATTTCGGCTACTCGAAGCAGACAATATATCTCCGTCATCCCGGGCTCAGTTGCAGCGAATGGACTGCGATGTTGCAAGAGAACCTATCCGATTGTGGCCCGATGTGTTTCAGAGGCAGCGACTCGAATGGTGGCGGACACGCCTTCGTTCTGGACGGTTATACCGACACGGGCTATTTTCACATAAACTATGGTTGGGCCGGATTGAACAATGGTTTCTACCTGCTACCAAAGATCACCTACTTCAACGATCAGGGCGCAGTCTTTAACATGATACCTGACAAGGATGGCAGTTCAATATACAGATACTCGTTACACCTGAAAACTACGGGAGTATATAACGGCCTAACAAGTGAGGCTACGCTCTATAAAAAGGGAGCAAAATTCAAACTCTACATGGCCTTAATAAATCGTAGCGTTGTAGCCTTCGATGGTATATATGGCATAGCGCACTGCGACAAAAATCATAAAATCAAGAGAATACTATACACATCTGACCGAACAAGCAGACCATTGGGTGCGAATATTATGATTGGCCACCAACCCACTGTAACCATCTCGGATGAGGTAAATGAGGGTGATTGCTTATTAGCGTTTTACAAGGGGCCACAAGATACCGAATGGATTCGCATACGCGGCGATGCCGATGATACAAGTGCCGCTATTACCATGATCACTGCTCCGGATGAGTTAGCAAAAAATATCGAAGTTGAGTACGACAAAGCAGTCAAATCGCTTGTGTTCTCTTCGCCATACGCCACACAATGCTCCATAACCAACAATGCAGGTAGTGTGGTCGCATCAAGGGAAACTATGGCTGCAACCCCTGCAACAATTGACCTCTCGACCGTTGTCAAAGGCGAGTATACATGTTCTTTTATGGCAAGCGGCGAACCATATAGCATTAAGCTAAAATTATAACCAACAACCGAAATAGAACTATTTCCATGAAAAAGTTACTCAAATACAGCTTGTGCATCCTATGTTTAGGATCTCTATTTTCCTGTATTCAGGATCAAATCCAAGATTTGCCGATATCGACCATCGGCCGGGATATCATCTATGCGCATATGGGCGAAGCTGACCGCGTACAACTCAATTCGAAGGTACAGATGTCGTGGACAGCAGGCGATGTGGTATATGTCGCTGGTCGCGCAGGCAACACAAAAAAATTCCAAGCCTACCGATTCGATGGTGCAACGGGTGATATAGGTGGAAGCTTTACGGCTATTCCGGAGCTCAATCTGTATGAGGATGGATCTATGTATGACGAATACTCCACTCACAAAAATATGATCGATGATGTGGATTGGTGGGACTATTATGTGTACAAAGACTATATGGACTATGCCGTCACACCATATAATGGCTACGAAGTTGAGTCGTGGGATGAGATATTCTATTGCTACTCGCCAAATACAGCCAAACAAAACTACACCCCGAACAGTAGCGACCCTACCACAAACATATTGGTCGGTTCAAGTGGAGATGGTACAGATTTCGAATTCAAGAACCTGCTCGGTTTCCTGCGCATATCACTCACTGGCGACAAGGTTGTAAAGAGTGTCGTAGTGACCGATGTTGCGGGTGGCGCCATTGGCGGTAAGTTCGGATTCAACATCAAAGAGACAGATGCCAATGCATTTATATGGAAGTCCGATTATGAAGCAGAGTTTTTCAAAAGTAGCTCCATAACTCTCGATTGCGGCGAAGGCGTGCAGTTGGGCAGCACACCTATCGACTTCTATTTTGCTGTAATTCCAATTGTCATGACCAAAGGATTGGCAGTAGAGGTTCACTTTACAGATGGTTCCATCTTCGTGAAGAGCACATCAAAAGAGGTGGAGATTAGACGCAGTGCAATCCGTCCAATGTCGACAATCGACACAAGTGATATCGATTACCAAACCATAGGTATTACATACACGGGAACAACAGCCATTGCACCTGAAATTATAGGAGAATCTTCGGCTTCGGGATATATTGATTGGGGAGATGGCAACACCTCTATATTAAACTTTGTAACAAGCTACAATTACACAGATGGCCTATCAAGCCATCACGCTATCGTTAAGGTACATGATGTGAATGCAGTAGAATTTAACGGTTGTAGTGGTATTACAGGGTTAGATCTTACAAACTTCTAACATCACTCGGCCCAATGAAAAAGATTGTTACTATTCTGATTTTAGCTTTTCTGTCGCTCTCGCTTACGGCTTCGCCTATCGGAGAAAAACGAGCTCGTGAGATAGCGACCAATTTCTTTTCGTCATCAACTGCGACACGAGGTCAATATGCGCCATCGTTTAATCTCGCGTGGTCGGGCTACGATATGGAGCAAAATCTTCTCAACAACGACACTCGCTCTGCACAAATAAGTACAAACGACGATGCTCTGCTCTACATCTACAATCGTACAGACGAAAAGGGCTTTGTGATTGTGGCAGGCGATGATAGTGCCGAGCGTGCCATCTTAGCCTTCTCATACGACAACACTTTCGACATCGAGAATATGGCCGAAGGAGCCAAAACGATATTGCAGAGTTGGTGCAATGAACTCGCCAATGGTCGCACAAAAAGCGTTACAAGGGGGGTAACAAGAGCCACCACAGGCAAAGTGATTGTGAAATACGAAACCGCCAAGTGGAGTCAAGGCGCACCCTACAACCTCGAATGTCCTATAATAGATGGCAGTAGAGCCGTATCGGGATGTGTGGCTACTGCTGCTGCGATACTCTTCTACTACCACCGCTACCCAGAAAAGGGTGTTGGCGAAACGGGAGAGTACTCCTATACCAGCGGGGGTGTTAAGAGAACGATTCCTAACCATACACTCGGACGAACCTTTGAGTACGACAAGATGCTCGCAAAGTACGACAGCAGCTATACCACAGAGCAGGGTGCGGCCGTAGCAGCCCTTATGTTCGATATTGGTACTGCCATCCACATCAGCTATGGAAAGAGCTCTACGAGTGGAAATATTACCAGAATGGCGCGTTCGCTCATCAACAACTTCGGATACGCAAAGGATATGCTATATATCCGCCGTGTGAGCTATGAAGATAGCAAATGGTTCGAGATGTTGAGAGAAAACATCGATAAATATGGTCCAACATACTATCGAGGTGAGACTGCAAGCGGAACAGGACACGCCTTTCTGTTGGATGGCTACACCGATGCCGACTATTTTAGCATCAACTATGGCCATGCAGGTCGCAGCGATGGCTACTACTACCTGCCGAACATCACTTACGATCTCGACCAAAGAGCCATATTCCGAATGCGTCCAGACAAAGATGGCACTTCGCAATATATCCCATACCTAAACTTGGAGAAAGGCTCCACAACTTACGAAGGTATACACACTAACATAAACAAGTATGAGGTTGGAGTGACATTTAAATGCTACTTGCGCATACGCAACAGAGGCTTAAATAGTTTCGATGGCGTATATGGTGTGGCACACTGCGATAAAAATGGTACAATCAAAAGTGTGCTCAACACAGTCAACAGAGCCGACAGCCCACTTACATCCGAGTATTATACCACAAAATCGCTTGCTGTAACCATCTCGCAGGCCATTGAGGATGGAGATCGTCTGCGTGTCATATATCGTGCACAGAATGAAACAGAGTGGCGATATGCGAAGAAAATCAATGCATCGACCACGGAGGAGGTCATTATGCGTATGTCGGCCGAGGATGTTTCGAAGAGTCTGAAATTTGGATACAATAAAACGACAAAGACTCTATACTTCACTCCGGCATTTGCCGTGCAATGTACAATAACGAATGCTTCGGGACAAACTGTTGCCACAGGCTCCGCTAACACTGGTGTAACCAGCTCGATAGACCTCTCCGCGCTTGCTTCGGGCGAATACAACTGTGCCTTTGCCGCAAGTGGCGAGCCATACAGTATAAAAATTAAATTGTAAAAAAACTCAAAACACACAATGAAGAAGATATTTATAACCATATCATTCTTGTTGTTCGCTCTCTCCATTATGGCTGCACCTATTGGGGAGAAGCGTGCGCGAGAGATTGCCACAAACTTCTTTACCACCGCCACACGAAGTGGCGCAACCCCATCGTTAGACCTTGCATGGGCGGGTAATAATATGGAGCAAAATCTCCTCGGCAATAACACTCGCTCTGCACAGACAGACGCAAATGACAATGCGCTGCTCTACATCTACAACCGCACTGACTCAAAAGGATTTGTGATTGTGGCAGGAGATGATAACGCCAAGCGAGAGATTATCGCCTTCTCACACGATAACTCGTTCGATACGAATGATATGGCCGATGGAGCGAAGGCGATGTTGCAGGCGTGGTGCGAGGATATTGCCGCAGTTGGTAATGATAATAGCAAGAGTGTCGGTTCCACTACTCGTGCAGGCTCTTCCACCGGAAATGTGATTCTCAAATATGAAACTGCCAAGTGGGATCAGAGTGCGCCTTACAACAATGAGTGTCCGCTGATTAACGGCAAAAGGGCGAAATCGGGCTGTGTCGCTACTGCCGCAGCTATAATATGCTACTACCACCGCTGGCCGAGCAAGGCCACCGGTACAACCGACCAATATACTGTCAGCAAAAATGGTACAGTTGTTCCTGCGAGGGAGCTGGGACGCACTTACGACTACGACAATATGTTGCCAACCTACACGAGTGGGAACTATACAGATGAGCAGGCGGCCGCCGTATCGGCTTTAATAGTAGATATTGGCAGCTCCATCCATATCCAGTATGGCGATGACTCTACCGGTGGTAACATCCTCAGATTAGCAAAAGAGTTAGCCTTGAAGTTTGGCTATTCAAGGGAGATGATTTACATTCGTCGATCGAGCTACGAAGATAGCCAATGGTACGAAATGTTGAGGCATAATCTCAACTCTTACGGCCCGACATTCTATCGAGGAACATCGGCAGGTGGCTCTGGCCATGCATTTATGTTGGATGGATACACCGATGCAGACTATTTCAGTGTCAACTACGGCCATTCGGGCAGAAGCGACGGTTTCTATTTCTTGCCAAACATTGGTTATTTCATCGACCAAAGATCCATCTTCAACATGTATCCTGATAGGGACAACACTACAAAGTACCAATCATGCATCACAGTAGGAGCAGGATTTACCACCAATGCCACCAAATACGAAGTGGGCAAACAATTCACTTGCGAGTTAAAGATAGCGAATATTAGTTTAGTAGGTTTTAGCGGTAAATATGGAGTTGCTCACTGTAACAAGAATGGAGAGATAAAGAATATTGTGGCCATACGACAAGCTTCCGGCACATTATCATCCGGAAATTATAGTTCGAAAAGGTCGTTTTCTTGCACAATTACCGAAGCCATCGAAGATGGCGATTGTCTGCGAGTAATGTACAAGGGAGCAGATGAAAGCGAGTGGAAAATCGCAAAACGAAATGATGATACCTGCATTGACAGGATTGTGATGCGTGTGTCTGCACATGATGTGGCAAACAATATGGTTTTAGGATATGACAGGAGAAGTAAAGATTTATCGTTCTCCTCTCCATACGCCATGCAGTGCTCAATAACAGATCTCTCAGGCAATGTGGTTACCACAAAAGAGACATTGGCAAATAGTGTCGGTCTAATTGACCTATCAAAACTCTCGAAAGGCGTATACAACTGCTCATTTACAGCGAGTGGTACACCTTACACATTGAAGATAACCCTCTCTGATAGTAAAAACTCATTTGATTTAGGCAATGGCATGGGATCAGTGATGGATGACATCATAACATACTAAACAAATAATAAAATTTTAATGAAAAAAGGGGGCATAACACTCTATCTTTTGAGCCTTTCCATAGTTCTCGCTGCAGCACCTATCGGCGAGAAGCGCGCTCGCGAGATTGCTACAAACTTCTTCACTACAGCAACGCGTAGTGGTTCTACTCCATCGTTAGACCTTGCGTGGATGGGCAACGATATGGAGCAAAATCTTCGCAACGATGCCACTCGCTCTGCTCAAATAGGCGCAAGCGACAATGCACGGCTCTACATCTACAATCGCACAGACGCAACGGGTTTTGTGGTTGTTGCAGGAGATGATAATGCAAAGCGCGAGATTATCGCCTTCTCGCACGACAATTCTTTCGATACGGAGGATATGGCCGATGGTGCAAAGGCTATGTTGCAGGCGTGGTGCGAAGAGATTGCCGAAAAACGCAAAAGCAACACCGGTACTACAAATACAACTCGAACCGAGACCTCGGTTGGTAACATTGTGCGCAAATACGAAACAGCCCAGTGGAATCAAGGTGCACCTTTCAACAATGAGTGTCCGATGCAAGCATCAAAGAGGACTATTACAGGGTGCGTTGCGACAGCTTTGGCCATTGTTTGCCACTACCATAAGTGGCCAGAGAGGGGTGTAGGTACCGTTCCTTCATATAGTTATACTGGTTCGAACAAAGAGGAGATGGTGATTCCCGAGAATGTACTGGGTCGCACCTACGACTACGACAATATGCTGCTCAAATACTCGAAAGAGAGTTATACAGATGAGCAAGCAGCAGCCGTAGCAGCTTTAATGTACGATATTGGCTCCGCTGTCTCCATGCACTTCAACACTGGTGGTTCATCAGCCTACACGAGCAATGGAGATAATGTGCTAATCAACTATTTCAGCTACTCGAAACAGTCGCTCTACATAGGTCGCAGAGGATATAGTGATAGCGAGTGGATAAAACTATTGCAGGATAATATATACAAATATGGTCCTACATGTTTCAGCGGAACTTCCACCGCGGGTGGTGGACACGCTTTTGTATTGGATGGTTACACCGATGCGGGCTATTTCAGCGTAAACTACGGCTGGGGAGGTTCAAGCAATGGCTTCTATCTTATGCCCGATATCAAATATATCAAGAGTCAGGCAGCCATATTCAGTGCGACACCAGATAAGGACGGAACATCCACATATCGAAATGCTATCTTTACGGTAGGCTATAACGATTGTAAAGGGATGTTGAGTCAAGCCACAAAATATGAACAAGGGGCGAGTTTCAAAATGTCCATAGCCGTTCTAAATTGCGGCATTAGCAAGTTTCAAGGTAGTGTCTGCATTGCTCATTGTAATAAAAATCACGAGATAAAGGAGATTTTACACACTTACAGCATATCATTAAGTCCAAACTACAAAACTCGTAAGAGCCCAACCTTAACCCTCTCGGAGAGTATTGAAGAGGGAGATTTACTCCTTGTCTTTTATAAGGGAGAGGAGGAGAATTGGACTCGTACTGCTCCATACTCGACAGCAACAATCAACTCAATACCTATATGTTGTACACCCGAAGAGGTGGCAAAAAATATAACTGTCGAATATGACAACGAGACTAAGGCTTTGTCTTTCAGCTCCCCGTATGCCACACAATGTACAATAGCCGATGCTTCGGGTAATGTTGTTGCACACAGCGAGGCTGCGGCTAACAGCGTAGGCATAATTGAATTATCAACTCTCGCCACAGGCGAGTACAACCTCTCCTTTGCTGCAAGTAGCAGACCTTACACCATCAAAATCAAGTTAGGCAAAAAGTAGCGAGTCATTCGGCTTGACCGATTTAAAATCTGAGGTAGGTAGTTTTTAATAGAGCGAAAAGTGTCTCAGAGAAATATTTTTGTCAGAATACGCTCCGTTGCTCCACGATGTGTTTTTACATATTGCTGAGCAATGGAGCCTCTTTTTGCACGCAAAGCCTTGTCTTGCACCTCAATAAACCATTTTTGCAGAGCCTGCTCGTTATGCACAGAGTATGCAACTTGCAAATCAATCAAGTCGCGTGCCTCCTTAAATTTGCGGTAATTCGTACCAAATGCAATCGGCAGACCATATACCACAGCCTCCAAAGTGTTGTGTATACCGGCACCAAAACCTCCGCCGATATATGCCCAATCGGCTGAGCCATAGGCACGCGATAGAAGCCCCATAGTGTCAAGTATAAGAACCTGCTTATCCTCAACACCTGTTTGCGGCAGTTGAGTGTAGCGCACTGCCCCACCCTTTACCTCTCGCATGATTCGCTCTATGCGGGCCTCATCCATCTCGTGCGGTGCGATGACAAACTTTATATTCGGATTTTGGTTAATCAATGGCAAAAGAATATCTTCATCAGCTCCCCAAGTCGAGCCTGCCACAAATAGTTGCTTATCGCCCTTGAACTCCTCGACTATGGCTACACGCTCCGCCGATTCGGCAATAGCGGCCACGCGATCGAAACGGGTATCGCCCGCCACAACAACATTGATTACACCTATATCGGCAAGTAGCTGCTTCGAGGTACTATCCTGCACAAAAAGAGTTTCGAAGGCATGTAGAGCCTTGCGCCATATTCCTCCAAATGGGCGGAAGAATATCGAATTACGGCGAAATATGGCCGAAACGATAAATGTACGAATGGAACGGTGGCGCAACTCAACAAGCATATTGAGCCAAAATTCATACTTCACAAATATCGCAATCCTCGGGTTCACAATATCAAGGAACTGCCGTACTTCGCGCTTGGTGTCGGCAGGGATGTAGAATATATAGTCGGCATTCGGATAGTTCTTGCGCACCTCATAGCCCGAAGGTGAGAAGAAGGTCAATAATATCTTGTAATCGGAATAGTGTTCGTGGATGTAGTCTACAACAGGGCGTCCCTGCTCGAAGTCACCAAGCGATGCGACATGCACCCAAGCAATCTTATCGCCCTCGCCTATCGCACTCCTCATTCGGTCAAACATATCCTTGCGACCATCACACCAAAGTCGCGCCTTGGGATAGAGAGGTGCAACAAGACGAATAAGTGCCGCATATACGACCATACATATATTATATAACCACATCATAGCCATTCATTCGATGTGTTACCAACTATATTGAAGTGCATCTTCGATAAAACGCAATGACTCCACTCGTTCCCCGATTACATCGATAGCAATCAGCGAGAATCGGGGTTCGAGCATAGATCTATGTTGGGCCATATAAGCCGAAGCAGCTCTGCGTAGGGCGCGCGCCTTCTGCTCGGTCAGAGCCTCCTCAGGTGCAGTCATAGAGCCGGCCTTGCGAGTCTTTACCTCCACAAAGTGCAACTCATCGTAGCGCGAAGCAATGATATCGACCTCACTCCTACCAATACGATAGTTGCGCTCGACAATCATAAAACCATTTTGGCGCAGGTACTCCACGGCTGCCTGCTCACCAAGAGCTCCTCGCTGCTGCTTTTCGGTCATCATAATTCACTATTGGCCATCTTCCTTTATCTACTTCTTGATTATAATTAGGCTATATTTGCGCGAAACAAGATAGCGAAAGCGGAGCATACTTTGGCGTATGTGAGCATTTCGCTATCCGCCGATTCGTGCAAAAAGAGCCAATTATAACAAGAATGAGAGGTCGTCGCCGGCATTCACCTCGTATGCCTCAATACCCTTCTTGAAGATACGCATTGGGCGCGAGCCGATAAGCTCCAACTTGCCGTCTACATATCGCAACATACAACCCTCGCGCAAGCCAACAACATAGCGGCGTGGATTAGCCTCGATATACTCCAAAATGCGCTGCTCGCGTGTTTCGCCTGCGTGTCCCTCAGGATTTGCATCGAGATAGTGAGGGTTTATCTGGAACTTCACCGCACCGATAGCCTTAAACGAGAGAGGCTCTACGATAGGCATATCGTTTGTGGTGCAAATGGTAGGGCAGCACACATTGCTACCTGCCGACCAACCTACATAAGGAGCCCCCTCCTTCACGCGCTTCAAGATAGCGGTCAAGAGTTTCTGCTCCTGCATCTTCTTGGTGAGAGCAAAGGTGTTACCTCCACCCACGCAGATAGCCTGCGCCTCCAAGATGGCTTTACGAGGATTCTTCTCACGATGAACAGAGCGCACCTTGACGCCAATCTCGTTAAATCTCTCCTGTACCTTGCGCTCATATTCGTCATACGAGAATGTTACAGCCGCATAAGGGACAAAAACAATCTCACTTACGCCCTGCAAATGTTCGCCGATACGGCCAATTGGATACTTCAAGTATGCCTCTCCGGCATTAGTTGAATTGGAAATAAGAAGTAGTTTCATATATATAACTGATTTTTAGGTGTTTACGATTTCAATTTATCTCATTGTTTACAAATTTTTCATAAATTTATGCCAAAGATAATAAAAAAGTGTTACATTTGCATCGTCAGTTTTCGATAAAATTTATAGTTTGATAGCCGAAAAGCTGCACAGAGTAGCTTGGGGAGGGCAACAAAAGAGGGCTGAATATATTTTGTGAAGATTTTTTTGATAGAGAAGATATAAATTTACACAACTAAACTATTGTTAAATTAAAAACTGAAAGTTATGTCAGAAGTTCAAGAAAAAGTTGTTAAGATTATCGTAGACAAGTTGGGCGTTAAGGAGTCTGAGGTTACTCCTGAGGCAACCTTCACAGGCGACCTCGGCGCTGACTCGTTGGATACCGTAGAGCTCGTTATGGAGTTCGAGAAGGCGTTTGGCGTTCAGGTAGAGGATGAGGCTGCCGAGAAGTTCCAGACCGTAGGTGATGTTATCAACTACATCGAGGCTAACAAATAAGCCTTACTACGCACTACACTGAATTTTCAACTTAACATAATGCGCATGAAAGAGGCAAGACGAGTTGTTATTACAGGAATAGGCACAATCAATCCCATCGGAAACAACATCGAAGAGTATTTCCACAATCTCGAAAATGGAGTTTCAGGGGCTGCCGAAATAACGCTTTTCGACCCGACAAATTTCAAGTCGCGCATTGCATGTGAGGTTAAAAACTACGATTGGAGCAAATACTTCGACCGCAAGGAGGTTCGCAAATATGACCGTTTCTGTCAGTTTGCCCTCATCGCGGCAACCGAGGCTGTAGAGGACGCGAACTTCGATTTCGAGTCTCTCGACGAGGAACGCGCAGGCGTTATTTGGAGTTCAGGCATCGGAGGCATCCAATCATTTCACGATGAGGTTATGGGTTGGGCCGAGGGAGATGGTATCCCTCGATTCAGCCCATTCTTCGTACCTCATCTTATCACCGATATCGCTGCCGGCCACATCTCCATCAAATATGGGTTTATGGGACCAAATTATAGCGTTACATCGGCTTGTGCATCGTCTAACCACGCTATGATTGATGCTCTGAACCTCATTCGCTGGGGTAAGGCTGATGTCATCGTTACGGGTGGCTCGGAGGCTCCAATCACCATCGACTCAGTTGGTGGATTCTCCTCGATGCACGCACTCTCAACCCGCAATGATGATCCACAGCACGCCTCGCGTCCATTCGATGCAGAGCGTGATGGCTTCGTGATTGCAGAAGGTGCCGGCGCCCTCGTATTCGAGGAGTACGAACACGCCAAGGCACGAGGTGCAAAGATCTACTGTGAAGTACTCGGTGGCGGTATGTCAGCCGATGCCCATCACATGACGGCTCCACACCCAGAGGGCAAGGGAGCCATTATCTCCATGCGCGAGGCATTGAAGGATGCCGAGGTGAATATCGAGGATATCGACTACCTCAATACTCACGGCACATCCACACCGCTTGGAGATATCGCCGAATTGACAGCCATAAAGGCTCTTTTTGGCGACCACGCCTACAAGATGAATATCTCGTCAACCAAGTCTATGACAGGCCACCTGCTCGGTGCTACGGCAGCAGTAGAGGCTCTTGCCTGCGTAATGGCAATAACAAAGGGTGTTGTTCCTCCGACCATAAATGTCGAGAACAGAGATCCTCAGATTGACGAGAATCTGAATTTAACCATCGGAACAGCTCAGAAACGCGATGTGAAGTGCGCCATGAGCAACACCTTCGGCTTTGGAGGACACAACTCCACCGTGGTATTCCGCAAAATCTAATCGCAAGATTATGTTAGACTTTATACTTCGTCCGATACGCCGTAATTTCGGACGCGATAAATCGTACTATCAAATCATTGATGATATGTTCGGCTTCATTCCGAACAACATCGAACTCTATAAGTTGGCTCTTGTTCACAAGTCAGCTTCGATAGAGATTAAGGGACACAGCATTAACAACGAGCGACTCGAATTTTTGGGCGATGCCGTAATCGAAAGCATTACCTCGGACTATCTCTTTATCGAGTATCCCGACTACGATGAGGGCAAGCTGACAAAACTACGCTCAAAATTGGTATCGCGTCAATCGCTCAACGCTATTGCCTGCAAGCTCGGCTTGGATAGACACATCATCTGCTGTCGCTCGATAAATGCAACACAGAAGCATATCTTCGGCGATGCCTTCGAGGCTATGATGGGTGCAATATATCTCGATCAGGGCTACAACTTTGCAAACCGACTGCTCATCAATCAGATATATTCAAAAAACCTCTCGTTGGAGGAGGTCGATGAGACCGAGACTGACTTCAAGAGTCGCCTTATCGAGTGGGGACAGAAGAATCACCACACGGTGGTATTCCGTACCAAGGGCACCCCTACAGGAGCAGGAGCTACGCGTAGTTTCCACTGTACCGTGCTAATTGACAATTTGGAGGTGGGACATGGTATCGGTGGTTCGAAGAAGGAGGCCGAGCAGCGTGCCGCACAGTCGGTATCGCACGAGCCGAGCGATGAGGAGTGCGCACGACTTCTCGACCGCTTGGATAAGATGGAGAGATAGAGCAAACAGGAGAATAGTATGCAGGAGATATACAACAAGATGGCTGTGCGAGGCATTGAGGCTCTTGATGAAAGGGAGTTACTTGCCCTGCTATTGGAAGATGAGGTGCAAGCTGCATCCCTGCTGAACGAGTGTGGCTCGTTGTCGGGCATCGCGCAGACACCCTCTTCGCGTCTGCGTATGGTTTCCGGACTTGGAGCAAAGCGCACGGAGCGTATTCGTGCTGCCATGGAGATTGGTCGCCGTCTTGCAATCTCGAATAAAAGCGTAGAGCAGATTATCACTTCGAGCGATGATGTAGTGGAAATTATGCGTCCACAGCTTAGAGAACTGAAACACGAGGAGTGCTGGGTGTTGTTTCTCACCAACTCTAACCGCATAATCGAGCGCACGCGCATAAGCCAAGGCGGTGTGCAGGCTACGGTAGTCGATCAGCGACTTATCGTAAAACGAGCCTTGGAACTTCTCTCCACGCGCCTTATAGTCGTTCACAACCACCCTTCGGGTAGCGCGACACCAAGTCAGGCCGATTTCGATATTACGGCTAAGATTAAAGCTGCTACATCGATATTCGATATACAGCTTCTTGACCATATCATCATCACTTCAACCGAAAGTTACTCTTTCAAAAGCAACGGAAAATTGTAATGATTCTTTCGATGCGAGCCTTTGAGCAGGCTCTTACTGCACCCGAACTCTATTTCAAACGACTCCAAAATATCAGAGTATTTACGCACAATGGTCGTCCCATCGTGCGCCGTACTCACACCGTTGTCGAGACGGATATATGGTGGAATAATCGACATTACCGCCTCTATCTGCCGATGAACAACGAGGTACTTAAACACATCGAGGCCTTAGAGATAGAGAGCAGGGACCATAGTCGAGGCCCGTTAATCGAGAATATAATACTACACAAGGAGGTAAAGTTGTTCAACTCGCACGGGCAGAGCGAGGAGTTTGATGTTGTGTTGCAGGAGATATACGCTAACAGCATGACTCTCGATAAGGCGGTACTATACTACAAAGCGGACGATCTGCGCGAAGCAGTCAAGCAGATGAAACGCCGCATTGATACACTCGGCTTTCAGCATAACAACCTGAAATCTACGAATATCCTAATCTGCAAAAGTGGCGTAGCTCGACCTCTGAGATATTGGTATGCCGAGTGGCGCGATTTGGCAGACAACAGCATAGATGAAGCACTCGCCATTATCGAGCAGAATAGGGATGCTGGCATCTGCCCACTCTTGACGCACAAGGAACACGAGGAGTGCGACCTGCATAGACCTCGTACCTGCGAGGGTATGACACGCTGCTATAAGTGTGGACGCTACGGCTTTAAGGATAGCGATGGCTACGCCATCACCCGATACGAATACTCGTGGGCAAGCGACTTCCACGAGGGGCGCGCCATTGTTGTCAAGAACAATAAGATGGGGGGCAATAGATACCGATGGCAAGAAGATTATACATGCCATTTACGACAACTTGGAGTTCGATGTTGATACAGGCGTATTCACTGCATTTCGAGATAATATCAAGTATCTTATAGACTACAACGGCAAACGAATCTGTCGTGTAGATAATCCTACCGAGGAGAACAAACCTCGACCAAACGACAGTGTAATCGCGTAAATAGCCAAGCGAATTTTGTGCGGAACAAATTAAGCGAGTCCGCAGCATAGTAGACCTATGTGAGGAACTCGCTTACCGAAGAGCAGTGCAAAATTTACCGCTTAGAACGATTCTAAAAAATCGTAAATGATAAGATTATTTTTGTACAAGGCAAGGTAGCACAAGCGGAGCATACTAAAAGGTATGTGAGCATTGTGCTATCCGCGGGCTTGTATGAAAAGAACTTATTAGAACGATTTTTTAACCTATAGGATTAAAATCCTCCTTAGTTACTCCACAAACAGGACATACCCAATCTTCTGGAATATCCTCAAATGCCGTTCCGGGTGCGATACCGCTATCTGGGTCGCCAATCTCAGGGTCATAAACCCATGCACATACGGTGCAGACATATTTTTTCATAGTAAACTTATTGGTTAATTGGTTATGTTATTGTTCTAATCTAACTTCTTTTTCTTGCGGGGTGCCCCCGCATTTACAATTCTACCCACCCCCAAACCCCCTCCGAGGAGGGGACTTGGTCGCAGACTATGTCTGCTCCGTGTGCTGTTAAGAATCTTCTTGCGTCTTGTTTTTCTAACGAGAAACGGGATTTCATCTAATTGCGAGTTATCTCGTATTACCAGAACGATTTTTATCTTACGGCTACTTCTGTTGCTCCTATTTGATTATCACCCATATAGAGTTCAATTTTATAGGTGCCAGGGATAAATCCGCTACCCTTGTAGAAGATGCTGACATCGAGGTCCTCATTCTGATAATCGACCTCACGCGATGCCGAATAACCCTTCTTGCTACCCTGATACTCGAAAGTAGGCATCGCATCGGTCGAGAGCAGATAGCCATCCGGCGAGGTGATGCAGAGGTAGATTGGTCTGTTACCTGCTGCTGCCAACTCGTTTGCGCCAACGGTAAAATCGACACGCAAAGTTGCGGCATTCTTCACACGCGAGATAATCTTATCGTTGGCATTGAGTGCCACGAGGGTAATATCGCGAGCACGAAGTACCGAGCCTTGTGCCACCTTGTTCTGCAACTCCGAAGCACGCTCCTCTGCAACATCTGCACGAAGATTTGCAGTCGAAATCTCCTTGCGGAGCGATACATTCTCGCCAATAACCTTCTTGTTGATGGTGTTGAGCGAGTCAATCTGACGAAGATAGTTCTTCATCACAGCACGCAGCGTGCCGACCTCCTTCTGGTAGGCCTTCAACTTGTTATAGTTAAAACGGCGCTCTCGTTTAAGTTGCTCAACCATCTCGGTAGCCTTCTGCAACTGCGCAGCGATGGTGTCGTTCTGGTACTTCAAGTTGTCGTACTCGTTAATCAACGATGTAAGGTTGTTCTGAATGGTATCTCTATCTGCCTGCAACAGAGCATAATCCTCCTGCTGCTGACGGTTAAGATTGAAGTACAGCACCGACAATCCTGCCAATATTATTGCCAACAAAATAATTACCACACGATAGCCTCGAAGCGACTTCTTGACCGCCTCGTTCTCCTCCTTCTCGTAGTCGTAACCCTCCTCCGGGTTGTATTCGTATTTGTTCTCTTCCATGGTTTTGAGATATTTTTTTGCAAATATAATACTTTGTTTTTAGTTTCCTGCTTTCCGCTTTCCGTTTTCCGTTATTTTTGAAGTTAGTGAATATTTCAACCCTTCGTATCGGCGAAGGTATGCCCTAATCTCTCCAACACGCACCGGCGAAGCGAGCATCACCGGAATTTTGTTATCATCGTTGGTTATCCAGATGAAAAACTCTGTGCCGTCAGTAAACGAAAACTCCTCCGAAGAGCCGATGGTACAGGCGAACTTCATCGTATCGAAACGCCCCAACTTCGGCACTTTCAGATTTTCGCGCCCTATATATCGGTAGCGAAGATGACGGATTGTATCCTCCAATACCATATCGAGCCTACGATGCTCACCCTCACGAAACGAGTTCAAATCGACCGAGCGCAGGTTGAAGTATAGCGACACAGCGTCCATACTCTCCGGTGTCAGGTTCATCGTCTTTGTGCGCGGTGTATTCTTGCGTTTTTGTGACCATGTGTGCACCTTCATCGAATCCCAATCATAGCGATAATGGCTGCGGAAGGTATATTTATCCTCCTTCAAGTCGCTCTCGAAGCGCTGTGTGCGCAGTGTTTGCCTATCCACCCATATATCGTAGGTGTCGTTCATATCGAAGAACCAGCGAAAAAATGGCAAGGTGCGACCATTCCCCGTAACACGATACATCTCTTTGCCATCAAGAGTATCAAGGCGTGTCGATACCGTAACCTCTCCCGCCTCGATATTCGGCACCAACTTGGCGCGATAGGCGGCACGATAATACAACACCTCGCCCTCCTGAAAAACCTGTGCCGAGGTGGTCGCTACCCCTGCAACAAGGAGTATCGCAAAAATCGCACCTTTTATATATCTGTTCACACTCAACATACTTTTCAAACGCTCACACCGTACAAATTATTATATAAGCTTTTTGTTCTTTTAATTGACAATTGACGAATTGACAATTGACAATTAAAGGTATTTTATATTTAGGCCTGCGGCACAATTTTGCATTTCTCTCGTCTCTCGTCTCTCGTCTCTCGTCTTTCGTCTAAAATCATTATGAAATCTCCGAAAAATCGGTCTTGTATTCGGGAGCGTAGCGATTACGCAACTCGCGCAATGCCACATGGTCGGGATGAGAGAGCGTAGCATCGATACCGAGGAGCGAAATAGCCAACTCCTGTGCCACCTGCAAAATCTGGTTGTCGTAGGTCGGATTGGCAATCTTTAAGTCGAACGCCTCGCCACTCTGCATTGTGCCGTTTATATCGCCTGCACCGCGCAGTTTGAGGTCCAACTCAGCCAACTCGAAGCCATCGGTCGTCTGGCACATCGCCTCCAAGCGTTTGCTCGACTCCTTCGACAACTTCTCGTCAGACATCAACACGCAGTAGGACTGCTCCGAGCCACGACCTACACGACCACGCAACTGGTGCAACTGCGCCAAGCCAAATCGCTCCGCCGACTCGATAACTATCACCGTGGCATTCGGCACATCGACACCCACCTCAATAACCGAGGTTGCGACCAAAATATCCGCCTCTCCATTTTTAAACTCCTCCATCGCCTGCTGTTTCAGGTCGGGCTTCATCTTGCCGTGACAAACCGCAACCTTATATTTCGGCAACGGAAAATCTCGCACAATAGCGTCAAAACCCTCCTGCAACGAGAGGTAGTCCATCTTCTCGGACTCGGCAATCAGCGGATAGACCACATAAATCTGTCGCCCACGCTCAATCTGCTTGCGCATAAAGTTCTGCAACGATAATCGGGCAGACTCGAAGTAGTGGTAGGTCTTAATCGGCTGACGACCGGGCGGCAAACCCTTGATAACCGACACATCGAGGTCGCCATACAAAGTCATCGCCAATGTTCGAGGAATAGGCGTTGCGGTCATCACAAGGATATGTGGAGGTTGCGCATTTTTGGTCCACAATCGCGCCCTCTGCTCCACGCCGAAGCGGTGTTGCTCGTCAATAATCACCAATCCCAAATTCGAGAACTGCACCCTATCCTCAATCAGGGCGTGTGTTCCCACCAAAATATCTATCTCGCCAGCCTCCAAAGCGGCTAAAATTTCTCGGCGCTCCTTCGTCTTTGTTGTTCCCGTAAGTATTGCGATGCGCACCGGCACACCCTCGCACATCTTCGACATCGAGGCGTAGTGCTGGCGTGCCAAAATCTCGGTCGGCACCATCATACACGACTGAAAACCGTTATCGCCAGCCAATAACATCGACAACAACGCCACCACGGTCTTGCCACTGCCGACATCGCCCTGCAACAAGCGATTCATCTGAATACCCGACACGGTATCTTGGCGAATATCACGCACCGCCTGCTTCTGACCTTCGGTCAAGTCGAAAGGTAACTTCGTGTGGTAGAAGGTGTTGAACTTATCGCCCACCTTCGGGAAGAAGAATCCATCTCTGCGCCCTGTGCGCTCCGACCTGCGAGCCTGAATATTCAACTGAATACCGAACAATTCGTCAAATTTGAGTCGATATTGCGCCTGTCGCAACTTCTCGGGCGACTGCGGAAAGTGAATATTGTAGAGCGACTCTTCGAGCGACATCAGGCCATATTTGCGCACAATATATTCGGGCATATAGTCGTGGATATGGTTTCGCACAACGCCCCACAACGAGCAAACTATATTGTACAACCCTTTGCCACCGAGCGTGGTCGATAGTTTTTCGGTTGTGGAGTAGATACCCTGCAAGCCACTCTCAACCTTACGAGAGAGAGCCTTTTCGACAACCTCGATTTCGGGGTGCACCATCGAAAACTCGCCACGGAAGAACGATGGGCGGCCAAAGACGATATATTCACGATTAGGCTCGATAATCTTCTCAATCCACTTCACGCCACGGAACCAAATCAACTCCACACGCCCCGTATCATCGGCACAATAGACCGAGAAACGCTGCTTGCGCCCCTCACCGGCAAAGGCTTTGCCGAGCACGCGAACACGGAGTTGGATATAGGCGGAGGCGTTATCTTCGGTCACTTCGCACACTTTGTATGTGCGTGAACGGTCGATATAGCGGAATGGGAAGTGGTAGAGCATATCGCGCATAGTGACGATGCCAAGCTCCTTTTCGAGCAACTTGGCACGCACCTCGCCCACGCCCTGTACAAACTTTATCGAATTATCGAGCATACTTCCCATAGTGCAAAGATAATAATCAAATTGACAATTGACAATTGACAGTTGACAATTTGAGGATTTTTTTGTGTTACACCCCACTGACGGGTATTGTTTTCGATACCCATGAGGGCGAGGGAGAGTTCTTTTGTTGTATGGAGGAGTGCTCCCTCTTGTGACGGGTATTGTTTTCGATACCCGAGAGGGTGTGGTGGCTTCCTCTTGGGTGGTGCTTTCCCTACTGTGGGGTGGGTATCGTTTTCGATACCTGCGCTTGTGGGGGACTCTTACTATTGAGCCCGCCTAACTTCTTTACTTGTTAGACAGGCTCTGATTTTTAGTAAGGTATTGTAAAGAGAGTATTATTCTATCTTTCTGCCCTCAAAATAACAACTACTACTAAATGGGTATAGAGTACCATTCGGGGTTGTTGCCAATCGGCCTGATGTCTCAGACCATATTGTCAGAATACCTCCTCCAAATATTACACTTTTGTAGGTTGTTGACAGATATCCATAACTATCTGTATTAGTTTCAGAATCCAAGTATAGTTTACCATCAATAAGTTCTCCTTTGGTTGATATTAGACCCCTTAATTGAACTCTGTTTTTGTCTAACCTAGTAATTGTTATTGTTCCTTTATCGTGTATTATTCCTGAATCTCCTCCCCAGAAAACATTTTCTTCTACTGTTACAGAGTAAGATCCCAAAAGGTCCTCCATACTTCCTATATCGCTATCTTTCTCACAAGAGGCGAAAATGTTGCAGCATATTATCGCAACGGTAAAAAATTGTAAAACTCTTTTCATAGTCAATAAGTCTTTCTCCGCTCCATCTCCGTCAGCGGGTTATAAAAAAGAAAGTGTGGAGATGTTCGTTTATCTATTGAGAGGCTCTGGTAAACCTTGTATCAAATAAACTATAGAGCCTGTCTAACAAGTTTTGTTAGGCAGGTTTTTTGGTTATAATCGTAGTAAATAGTAAATAAGATTTGGAAAATAGTTCCAAAAGATATATATTTGTGTAAATAAAGAAACGCAGTGATTTTGCGTTGAACTGTTT
>JAZSOV010000056.1:0-3532 GCA_045537095.1 Alistipes sp. | reverse complement strand
ACGCCACCGAGCAGAGCCGCCTGAATCTTGCCCGAGCCAAGGGTGCTTACTCTCCGTCGCTATACCTATATGGCGGTTACAACACATCGTACTACATCGACTTCGACAATAAGGCTGCCTACGACCCTTTCGGCACGCAGTTCCGCAACAACCGAGGTGGATATATTCAGCTCTCGCTCTCCATTCCCATCTTCAATGGTCTTTCGGCACGCTCCTCGAAGCGCAGAGCAGCCAATGCCTACCGCTCGGCGCAGTTGGAGCAGGTGGCAATGGAGCGAGCCGTGGAGAGTGAGGTGTCGCAGACTTGGCAGCAGATGCAGGGCTTCGGCAAGCAGTATGTGCAGGGGCAGAAGAAGGTCTCGGCAGCACAGCTCGCCTATGATGGTGCAGAGCGCAAGTTTGAGAATGGACTGATCTCCGCCCTCGACCTCCAAACCGCCGCCAACACCCTCTTGCAAGCCAAGTCGGACAAGCTCCGTGCCCGCCTGCAATATATCGTCAAGAGCCGAATGGTCGATTACTACAACGGCAAGCCGTTGGTAGAAATTCAAAATGCAGAATTCAAAATTCAAAATTAGATTTTTAACAATTACTACTATGGATATTAAACTTGAGAAGAAAACCGGATGGCGTGCCATCTTTCAGAAGAAAAATCTGCCCTATGCAGCAGTTGTGGTGCTGATTGGCTTTATCGGCTGGCTCATTTTGCGCGATAACTCCTCGACCTTGCGTATCGATGCGGGCTTGGTGAATATCGCCACCGTTGAGCAGGGCGAGTTCAACGACTATGTACGCCTGACGGGCTCGGTGCAGCCGATGACCTCCGTGCAGCTCTCGCCCCTCGAGTCGGGCGTGGTGGAGCGTATCGTTGCCGAGGAGGGCACGCAAGTTAAGCGTGGCGATGTAATCCTCGAAATGTCGAACAACTCCCTCTCGATGCAGATCCTGCAGTCGGAGGCCGACCTTGCCGAGAAGCAGAACATCCTGCGCAACACGATGATACAGATGGAGCAGGAGCGTCTGGCCCTCCGCCAAGAGAAACTGCAACTCGACCTTGAGGTGTCGCGCCTTAAGCGCACCTATCAGCAGAACGAAAACCTCTACAACGACAACCTCTTGGCGCGTGAGGAGTACTTGCGTGCAAAGGAGGATTACGAACTCGCGGTGCGTAAGCGCGATTTGGTCTTGGAGCGACAGCGTCAGGACTCGCTCTACCGCACCTCGCAGGTCGAGCAGATGGAGGAGAGCCTGCGCTCGATGCAACTCAATATGCAACTTATCCGCCAGCGAGTGGACAACCTTAAGGTGAAGGCCCCGATTGATGGCGAGGTGGGTATGTTGGATGCGGTGCTCGGTCAGTCGTTGCAGCAGGGTGCAAATATCGGTCAGGTGAACGACCTTACGACCTACAAGGTGCAGGCGCAGGTCGATGAGCACTATATCGACCGCGTTACAACGGGTCTTGTGGCATCGTTTGAGCGTCAGGGTGCCGAGTACGAGATGCAACTGCGCAAGGTCTATCCCGAGGTGCGAAATGGTCAGTTCAAGGCGGACTTCCGTTTCAGCGGTGCTGCGCCCGAGAATATCCGTAGTGGCCAGACCTACTACCTCAACTTGCAGTTGGGCGAGGCAGCCGAGGCCGTTCTGATACCTCGTGGCTCGTTCTATCAGGCGACAGGCGGTCGTTGGATCTATGTTGTCGATGCCTCGGGCGAAAAGGCCTACCGCCGTGAGATTCGCATCGGTCGCCAGAACCCGCAGTATTATGAGGTTATCGAGGGCCTCCAAGTTGGCGAAAAAGTTATAACTTCGTCGTATGATAATTTTGGCGAGAATGAGGTGCTTATCCTCAACAAATAATTTTGCATTTTGAATTCTAAATTTTGAATTTATTGTTATGTATATCAGAAATTTTCTAACCCTGCTTCGCCGTTACACCACATCGTCGGTGCTGAACATTGTGGGTATGGCAGTAGCCTTTGCAGCGGTATATCTTATCGCCGTACAGGTAAAGTTTGACCTATCGTACAACCGTGTAATCAAAAACTCGGAGCGTATCTATCGCTTGGAGCATCCGCATTGGTTCGATGAAGGCCTATGGGATTATTCTTGGAATCGCCAATGGCCCGACGAGGTGAGTGCATTATGTCCCGAAATCGAAGCTGCCGGCTCGTTTCATATCAATCCTTATCCATCACAACGCGAATACTCAGTCAAGCGTAACTCGACAATAGAGAATTATACTATCGAGATTGCAACTGCCGAACCGGAGGGTTTGGCTGTCTTCCCGTTCGAGTTTGTGGCGGGTGGTTTAGTAGATTACAACACAACTGACGATATGATTATTAGCGAATCGACAGCCAAGCGTTGTAATCTTAAAGTTGGCGACAGACTGCACTATGGTCGAGGAGCTGAAAGCAGTCAAATGCGTACCATTGTAGCGATTTTCAAGGATTTCCCTCAACCCTCTTCAATTGCCCGTACCGAAGGTTGGTTTTGTATGCCTGCGCAAGACGATACAAGCAAAGATAATTGGGGTGATCCCTACTATATCCGTTTGCGTGAGGGCGCTTCGCCCGAGGAGGTCGAGAAGCGAATGAATGATTACATTATTGAGGATGCTCGCAAACGAGGTCTCTCGGAGGAGGATATTAAAACTAATGTTGAGCGTACCACCGTACGATTAACCCCTATTGGCGAACTCTATTTCACTGCCGATTCGCCGCCAGAGGCGTTGCAGGGCAGCCGAATTACGACCTATACGATTATTGCCATTGCGGTGTTGATTCTCGTTATCTCGTTTATCAACTTTGTAAACTTCTTCTTTGCGTTGATACCGAGCCGAATCCGCGCGGTGAACAACTACAAGATTTTTGGTGCGCCAACTGCGAAATTACGCCTGAATTTCCTTTTCGAGACCGTAGGCTTGATTCTCGTTTCGTTGTTCGGTGCGGCAGTTATTGTGGTGTTGTTTGCCGATACGCCACTCAAAGAGTATATCTCAACCTCGGTTGCTATTGATGAAAATTGGTCGCTGGCAGGTGCTATCGCATTGGGTGTGATTCTCTTTGGTGTGGTGGTATCGCTCTATCCCGCGTGGTATATTACCAAGTTCTCGCCAGCATTTGTTATCAAGGGTGATTTCTCGGCTTCAAAGTCCGGTCGCATATTGCGTTACACTCTTGTCGGTGTGCAATATACCATCTCAATTGTGCTGATTATCTGTTCGCTCTTTATCTATCGCCAACATCAATATATGCTTACGCGCGATATGGGATTTAATAAAGAGAATCTTCTGGCGGTGGATGTGCCCGACGATGCCATATTCCCCGACAACTTCTCCTATGTGATGGATTACACGAAGCGTGATGCGCTTATCGATAAGCTCAAACAAAATCCTCAAATCACAGAGGTTATTTTTGGAGGTCAGCAATTGGTCTCTTGGGGTGGTAGTGGCGGTAATTACGCTTGGGGACGACCGATTGACGGCGAACATCAATCGTTCGGTGTCTATACCGTTTCGTGGGACTTT
>JAZSOV010000117.1:0-27548 GCA_045537095.1 Alistipes sp. | reverse complement strand
CAGCAGAGAAAAAGCAAGAGCTTTTCGGTCAGTACGGCAAGTCTAACACCGATACAGGTTCTCCAGAGAGCCAGATCGCGTTGTTCTCGTACCGTATCAGCCACCTTACAGAGCACCTCAAGAACAACCGTCACGACTTCGGCACTCAGCGTGCGATGTTGAAGATGATCGGTAAGCGCCGTCAGTTGTTGGAGTACTTGAAGGAGGTAGATATCGAGCGTTACCGTGCTATCGTTAAGGCTTTGAACCTCCGTAAGTAAGAGGTCAGCAGAATGGGGCAACTCGCCACAAGGGAGTTGCCTTCATTTTGTTTTTTGATGTGATGACGAAGAAAAGAGAAATTTATTTTTTGACGAATTAGATGATTATGGAAGAAAAGAAGTTGTACAATGCTGTACAGAAGTTTATCCCGCTGGAAGGTGGCCGCGAGATAATGATTGAGACCGGCAAGTTGGCAAAGCAGGCTGACGGTTCGGTTGTAGTTAAGCAGGGCGATACTATGTTGCTTGCAACAGTAGTGGCTGCGAAGGATGCAAAAGAGGGTACCGATTTTATGCCTTTACAGGTCGAGTACAAGGAGAAGTTTGCTGCCGTAGGTCGTATCCCTGGCGGTTTTATGAAGCGTGAGGGTAAGGCTGGCGATAACGAGATTTTGGTTGCCCGTCTTATTGACCGTGCACTCCGCCCATTGTTCCCTGCAGACTACCACGCAGAGGTTTATGTAACTGTAAATCTCATCTCGGCAGACAAGGATATTCAGGCTGACGCCCTTGCAGGTTTGGCTGCTTCGGCTGCACTCGCAGTGTCGGACATTCCGTTCGGAGGTCCTATCTCGGAGGTGCGTGTAGCACGAATCAACGGAGAGTACTGCATTAACCCAACTTTCTCGCAAATGAAGGATGTAGACCTCGACATTATGGTCGCAGGTACTATCGACAATATCTTGATGGTTGAGGGTGAGATGAAGGAGGTTAGCGAGGAGGTTATGCTCGGCGCTATCAAGTATGCTCACGAGGCTATCAAGGGACACTGTGCTGCACAGATCGAGTTGATGAAGGAGCTCGGCAAGGATGTTAAGCGTGAGTATTGCCACGAGAACAACGATGAGGAGTTGCGTCAGACCATCATCTCGGAGTTGTACGACAAGGCATACGCTATCGCTACAAGCGGCACAATGAAGCACGAGCGTTCGGAGGCTTTCGAGGCTTTGGAGGCTGAGTTCGCATCGCGCTACACCGAGGAGGAGTTGGAGGAAAAGGCTCCGCTTATCCACAAGTACTTCCACGATGATGTACAGAAGATGGCTATGCGTAATATGATTCTCGATGAGGGCAAGCGTCTTGACGGCCGTAAGACTGACGAGATTCGTCCTATCTGGTGCGAGGTTGATTACCTCCCATGCGCACACGGTTCGGCTATCTTCACCCGTGGCGAGACTCAGTCGCTCTCGACTGTAACTCTCGGCACAAAGCTCGATGAGAAGCAGCACGATGAGGTGTTGTTCCAGGGTTCGGATCAGTTTGTACTCCACTACAACTTCCCTCCATTCTCGACAGGTGAGGCAAAGGCATCGCGTGGCGTTAGCCGCCGTGAGATTGGCCACGGTCACCTTGCTTGGCGTGCATTGAAGCCTATGGTACCAATGGGCGAGGAGAACCCATACGCAGTACGCGTAGTTTCGGACATCCTCGAGTCAAACGGTTCATCTTCGATGGCAACCGTTTGCGCAGGCTGTATGGCATTGATGGATGCAGGTGTTAAGTTGAAGAAGCCTGTTTCGGGTATCGCAATGGGACTTATCTCGGATTCGGCAACAGGCCGTTGGGCCGTATTGTCGGATATCTTGGGCGATGAGGACCACTTGGGCGATATGGACTTCAAGGTAACAGGTACTCGTGACGGTATCACCGCAACACAGATGGATATCAAGGTAGATGGTCTTTCGTACGAGGTGTTGGCTCAGGCATTGGAGCAGGCTCGTGTAGGTCGTTTGCACATTCTCGATAAGATTACCGAGTGTATCGCTGAGCCACGCGAGGACTACAAGCCATTCGTTCCACGCATCGAGCAGATTGTTATCGACAAGGACTTCATCGGTGCTGTTATCGGTCCTGGCGGCAAGGTAATTCAGGATATTCAGAAGACTACAGGTACAACTATCACCATCACCGAGACTGAGAATTCGGGATTGGTTGATGTATTCGGACCGGACAAGGAGTCTATCGATGCAGCAATGGCACGCATCAAGGGTATCGTAGCTGTACCTGAGGTTGGCGAGACATACCACGGAACTATCAAGTCGGTTGTAGATTTCGGTGTTTTCGTTGAGATTTTGCCGGGTAAGGAGGCTTTGCTCCACATCTCGGAGATCGACTACAAGCGTTTCGAAACGATGGAGGAGACCGGTTTGAAAGAGGGCGATGAGATTGATGTTAAGTTGATTGGCATCGACCAGAAGACCAACAAATTGCGCCTTTCGCACAAGGCACTTCTTCCTAAGCCGGAGGGTTGGGTAGAGCCTGAGCGTAAGCCACGCGCGCCACGCGGAGATAAGGAGCGCGGAGATCGCGGAGATCGCCGTCCACGCCGCGACCACCACAAGGAGTAAACCTATCGTTAAATCATAAAAGCAACAAACCTCGCCTTCGGGCGGGGTTTGTTGCTTTTGTTAGGCGGTGGTGTTAGGTGGTGTTAGGTGGTGTTAAGTGGTGTTAGGTGGCGACAACTTCTACCCTTATCACGGCGCAACAGAATTAAGGGCGAGTAACGGCGAGTAGCGGCTAGTAAGGGCCAGTAAAGAAGAGCGCTTACCCTTACTTGCCTTTACTGGCCGTTAATAGCCCTTACTGGCCGTTATTGGCGCGCAGAAAGCAATTTTGCATTTTGAATTTCTCTCGTCTAAAAAAAGATAGGCCCCCGAACACTCGGAGACCTATCGTAGTCGTATGTCGCTTAGACTATTTCAAAGCAGCAAGGTTAACATCCTTTGCAGCCTTAGCCTTCAACGAAGCATCCTTCGATACTGCACTGTTGAGCTGTGCCTGTGCGCCCTTAACATCGCCCTCCTTGCAAGCAATAACAGCACGCAAGTAGTCAGCCTTAGCCGACATGTCGCTTGCGATGCACTGCTTAGCAGCAGCAAGGTTGCCATTCTGCAAGTTTACAATAGCAGCGTTATAGCCCGACTTCAAAGTCTGCGAAGCAGCAGCGTAGTCGCCCTTAGCAGCGGCAACCAAAGCCTTAGCCTCAGCAGATGCGCTTGCAGCATAGCTGTCAGCCTTTGCCATATCGCCCTCAGCAGCGTAAGCCAAAGCGTAGTTGTTGTTCAACTCGGTAGCAACGCTCTTGTCTGCCTTGTCCAAGCAAGCAACAGCTTTTGCATAGTCGCCAGCCTTTGCATATACCAACGCGAGGTTGTTCCAAGCGCGAGCGTCATTAGACTTCGAAGCCTCAACCAAAGCAACCTCAGCTACCTCGTTGTTTACCGATGCGATGTGGAGCAACTCCTCAAGCTTCAAAGTCGATGCCTTACCCTCCTTGATGATTGCAACCATCTCCTCATCGCTCCAACCGGTGATATCTGCGCTGTTCACAAGCTGTGCGCGGCGAAGCTGTGGCAATACATCGGTTTTGAGCGACTTGAATACCGAAGTCATATTCTTGATCTCCTTCTCGCGCTCTGCGCTCGACGAGTACATCTTCAATACTTGGAGGATGAGATCCTTGTCAGCGATATCCGAAGCAGCTACGGCAGCCTGGAAGCCCTCCCAGTCCTCGCCATATGCAGCAGCGTCAATCTTCAAACCTGCATCAGCAAGCAACTTCTCAACAGCCTTCAAGCCTGTCTCGCTACGCTTCTGCGAGAGCTTGTCGTTGAACTTCTCAGGACCGTCCGGTGAAGCATAACCATTTACATAGAGCGACTGTGCTACGCGGTCGTTAGCCTTGTTAGCCTCGACGCCAGCCTTCCACTCGTTCAAAGACTCAGTCTCGACGGCCTTCTTTGCAACCTTTGCAGAGTTGATTTTGTAGACGATGTCAGCCTTTGTAACAACGGTAGTTACACGCTTGTAGTTGTTAGCAGCCTCCTGCATAGCCTCCGAGAAATCGAGGTCAGACTGCAAGGTGTTGATACCCTTTGCGATAACCAAACCATTCTCCTTTGCAACAGCAGCGTCAGCATTCTCAGTAGTCTTACCTGCAACTACGGCACCTGTGTTAGCATTTACCAAAGTAAACTCCTTACACTTGCCACTCTTGCACTTAACCTCAACGAGGAGTACGAGGTCGCAAAGCTGCATCTCAGGCTTGTACGCAAACTCGATATGACGCTTAATGCTCAAAGACTCCTTGTTCTTTACGAGCATACCATTGTCGGCAACTTTCTCACCTTGGAGGAGAAGAGTGTTACCCTTGGTTACGCCACCCTCATAAACGAGAGCAGGGGTAACCTTCAACGAAGCCTTCTTGTTGAAGTACTTTGCAGGAACCTCGGCAGCAACATCGGCAACAACCTTACCGTTGTTGAGAACGAGGACATCAGGAGTACAAGTGATAGTGATAGCCTTAGGATCCTTGGCCATCTTCTTGAAGCAGTCGCAACTTGTCATTGTCAAAGCGGCAGCAACAAGCACCAATGTCATCTTAAAAAGATTTTTCATAGTTGTAATTTGAATTATAAATTATTAAAAAGTTGTTTGTAATTCTGCTTTGTCATATTGCACATGCAATATGCAAAATGGATGTCTACCCATTTTGTTACAAAGATATACATTTTTTGATAAATCTGCTATACCGACTCCCTATTTTTGAAAAAAATAGTAGATTTTTTTGGGCTAAATTACATTTTGTCGTAGTTTTTCAACTCGCCACGCAGTGAAGTGCCCATTTTGTCGGCCAGGGCCTTACCCGATAGCCCTTGTCCCAATAGCCACATAAGTTTGGTTACAGCGGCCTCAGAGGTCATATCGTAGCCACATATAACGCCCATATCTTGTAACTGTCGGCCGGTTTCGTAGAGGTGCATAGCCACCGTTCCTCCCTGACATTGAGTGATGTTCACGACTGCAACACCGCGCTCTATGGTCTCGCGAAGGGCCGATATGAACCACTCGGTCGTAGGGGCATTGCCTGTGCCAAAAGTTTCGAGTATCACACCTCGCACACCCTCAATTGAGAGCATGGCGCGGAGTGTATCGCACGATAGTCCGGGGAAGATCTTAATAATAACAACACTTTCTTCAAGTCGGTCGAGCAGGCGAAGAGGCGAACCGTACGACTCAGGCTTGGCTATCACGGAGTGGTTGTAGAGGATATTAACACCCACCTCAGCAAGCGGTGGCAAATTGCGCGACTCGAAGGCGCTGAGAGCCTCAGCCGAGAACTTCGATGTGCGGTTGGCGCGGAAGAGTCTGTTCTGAAAGTAGAGCGCCACTTCGGGAACTATTGGTTGCCCATCGGCATCGGTGGCAGCAGCCAACTCGATGGCGGTGATGAGGTTTTCGCGTCCATCCGTGCGCATTACACCCATAGGAATCTGA
The DNA here is from genome assembly GCA_045537095.1 of Alistipes sp. GTDB lineage: Bacteria > Bacteroidota > Bacteroidia > Bacteroidales > Rikenellaceae > Alistipes. The sequence continues at coordinate 22,008 of JAZSOV010000117.1, read as the reverse complement.
CTTCCCGTGAAGATGACGGGTTTTGACAGATTTTCGAGCATAAAGCTCAATGCCGAAGCGGTGTAGGACATCGTGTCGGTGCCGTGTAGCACCACAAAACCGTCGTAGTTGTCGTAGTTGTCGGCGATGATGTGAGCTAACTCACTCCATCTTGCGGGGGTAACATTCGAGGAGTCTATCGCCTCCATCTTACATACCGAGATCTCTACATTGAGGTTTCGTACCGCAGGGAACTCTTGCTCGATAGTACTGAAATCAAATGGTGCAAGTGTGCCATTCTCATTACGGCGCATACCGATTGTTCCTCCGGTATAGACAATTAAAATCGATGACTTTTTCATATCGCTCTATAATCTGAAAATTCGTTTTGCATTGGTAGTGGTTGTTTGTGCAACCAAGTTGTAATCAACGCCTTGCATCTCGGCTATCTTCTGTGCTACGAAGCGCACATAAGAGGATTCGTTGCGCGTGCCGCGGTGGGGTGCAGGTGTCAGATAAGGAGCATCTGTTTCTACGACCAAATCCTCCAATCGCATCGCTTTGACAACCTCGGCCAAGCCACTCTTCTTGAAGGTTACGACACCGCCGATGCCAAATACAAATTCGCCACATTTGCGCAATCTTTCGTACATCGCTAAATCGGCCGAGAAGGCGTGAAAAATGCCTCGCAATCCTCGACCTCGATATGCCTCTATAATCTGAGCCATCTCCTCCCATGCATCGCGCGTATGTACTACGATAGGCAAGTTGTGTCGTAAAGCCAATTCCACCTGCTTGCGGAAAGCCTCGGTCTGCTCCGCTTGCCAATCGCGACTCCAATAGAGATCCAAGCCTATCTCGCCAACGCCATAAAATCGTTCGATACCTTGCGGTGGCGCAGCGAGCAGGCGCTCTACCTCCGCCAACTCTTCCCGCCAACGAGGATTATCGTTTATCGATGTCGGATGCAATCCCATAAGTGGCACTACATAGTCGCCTTCGGTGCGACACATATCGAAAAGTCGCTCGTTGCTCTCGCCATCTATGGCGGGCAGAATGATGCGCTCCACCCCTTCGGCTCGGGCGCGTTCAATGACCTCCTTGCGATCGGCATCAAAGGCCTCATCGTAGATATGTGAATGGGTGTCTATCAGCATATTACATACTTTCTGCCGGGCAATTGTCTTACCAATCCCGACAACTCCATATTTAACAATATGGCGCTAACTTCCGAGATTTGCATTGCTGTTTTGTCGGCTATATTATCCATTGTAAGGCCGTCAGAGTTGTCTGCCAATACCGTCAGCAACAACCGTTCTTTGTCGTTCACTTCACGAGGTGCGTAGTGCAACTTTTCGGGCATACTATTCTGTATTTCCCAGCCGAGTGCGGTGGCGATATCGCGTGCCGATGTTACAAGTTGCGCAATATTGGTTTTGATAAGATGGTTGGTGCCATCCGAGCGAGAGTCGTTGATACGACCGGGTATTGCCATTATTGAGCGCGAGTACGAATCGGCCGCTTTGGCTGTCGAAAGCGAGCCTCCATTGGCTGCCGACTCCACAACCAATAATCCCTCCGCCACACCCGCAATAATGCGATTACGAGGTATGTAGAATGTGCCGTTCTGCTTGCTTTGTGAGTCAATCTCGGTGATTATAGCTCCTCCCTGCTCCACAATATCCTTTGCAAGGTTGCGATGTTGAGTAGGTGTTATATCGGGTAGTTTATTGGCAATGACACCCACTGTTCTTGCCCCTGCTGCCAAGGCTGCACGGTGTGCCGCAGCATCGACACCGAAGGCTAAACCACTGACAACAACCAAGTCGGGGAACATTTCGGCCAACTCCGGAATAAGGCGTGCGCATATGGTCTCGCCATAGGAGCTGATGCGGCGTGTGCCAACAACCGACAAAATATGAGGTGAGGATAGAACCTTAATATCTCCTACCGAGTATACGATATGTGGTCTGTCGGGTACCTCTCGCAGAAGACGAGGGTAGTCGCTATCGTTGTACGATGTCGCCCTAATGCCGTGCATATCACAGTAGCGCAATTCGCGTTCAGCCTCTGCGTATCCCACTCTTTGAGCTATGTGCGTGGCAATATCCTGGCGCAACTCGGCACATAGAATTAACCTATGTTCGGGCTGAGCATATACCTCCTCAGCGCAGCTATATATATCCATAAGGTGCGCCACACCTCGTGAACCGAGGCTCGGAATAAAGGTCAAGGCGAGTTCGTCCAATATCATAATACAAAGATAGAAATCTTAATTAAGAATTAAAAATTAAGAATTAAGAATTTTTATATAGTTGCAAAGGAGTTGATTCGAAACTTACCTGCCCCAAAAAATCGTAAATGATTGAGCTATTTTTGAGATAAACAAGAAGCCCGATGCGCAGCATAGTAAGCCTATGTGAGCAATCGGACTATCGCAGTGTAGCTCAAAAAGAGCCGATCAGAACAATTTTTTACTCTTCGTCAGTGTCGGTGTAAGCCTTCAACAACTTATCCTGAACATCGCTTGGCACCTGCTCGTAAGAATCGAACTTCATAGTATAAGTAGCAGCACCCGAAGTGAGCGATGAGAGAGTAGTCGAGTAGCGATACAACTCTGCCAAAGGAACGCGTGCATTCAACTTATCGAAGCCCTTATCCGACTCCATACCCATAATCATAGCACGACGGTTCTGCAAGTCGCTCATAACAGATCCCATATAGTCAGATGGAGTGAGTACCTCGACATTGTAGATAGGCTCCATAATCTTCGGACCTGCATTGCGGAAAGCCTCCTTAAACGCATTACGAGCAGCCAACTTAAACGAAATTTCATTCGAATCTACCGGGTGCATCTTACCATCGTATATAACAACGCGAATATCGCGAGCGTACGAGCCTGTAAGCGGACCCTCGTCCATCTTCTCCATTACACCCTTCAAGATTGCAGGCATAAAGCGTGCATCGATAGCACCACCGACAATCGAGTTGTAGTATTGGAGTTTGCCGCCCCATTCGAGGTCGTACTCCTCCTTACCCTTGATATTTACGGTGATATCCTTGCCGTTTACCTTATACTTCGAAGGCTCTTCGATACCCTCGTAGTATGGCTCGATAACCATATGTACCTCACCAAACTGACCTGCACCACCCGACTGTTTCTTGTGGCGATAATCAGCCTGAGCAACCTTGGTGATAGTTTCACGATAAGGAATTTTCGGTGCGAAGAACTCCATATCAATCTTGCTGTCTGCCAAGATACGGTTACGCAAGATATTAAGGTGATGCTCACCCTGTCCCTGAATGATAGTCTGCTTCAACTCCTTCGAGTACTCAACCAAGATTGTTGGGTCCTCGAAACGAGCATCGAGCAACAACTTGCCCAACTTCTCCTCGTCAGCCTGCACTTTCGCCTTAACAGCAGCACGATAACGAGGCTCTGGGAATACGATAGGCTCCAAAGTTATAGGAGCAGCAGGTGCTGACAAGGTGTCGTTTGTGCGCGTTCCCTTCAACTTCACGGTGCAACCGATATCTCCTGCCGACAACTCGGTAACCTTGATACGATTCTTACCTGCAACGGCAAATAACTGCGACAATTTCTCCTTATTGCCTGTGCGCGAATTTACCAACTCCATACCCTCGGTCAACTTACCGCGAACAACGCGGAAGTAGTTGATCTCGCCGATATGTCCCTCCATCTGCGACTTGAATACGAAGAGTGCCACAGGTGCAGTGTCGTCAGCAGCAACCTCCGAGCCGTCTGTTGCAGGGAAAGCAGGTGCTACGGTTGGACCCGGCGCAACATTGATAATAAACTCCATCAAACGCTTTGTACCGATATCCTTCTTGCCGCTTGCGCAGAATACAGGCATAGCCTTACGCTTTGCAACGCCAATCTTCAAACCCGAACGGATATCATCCTGTGTCAAAGTGCCCTTCTCGAAGTAGAGCTCCATCAAAGCGTCATCGTGCTCGGCAGCGGTCTCGATAAGTTCGAGGTTCAACGCCTTTGCCTTCTCCATTTCGCTTTCAGGAATATCCAACTCCTCGCGAGTGCCGTTCTCATCGGTGAAGCGATACATCTTCATCATCAAAACATCGATGAACGAGTCGAAGCCCACACCCTGATTTACAGGATACTGAACGATAACCGGCTTAACCGAAGCCTTTGCTTTCATTGTTTCGAGAGCGTTTTCGTATGAAGCCTTCTCTGCATCGAGCTGATTTACTACGGCGATAAGCGGCTTATTCAAGATGCGTGCATAACGGCCCTGAATAACATTACCAACCTCCCAGCCGGTCTGCGCATTCACGAGCATAACTCCCACATCACCCACCTTGAAAGCAGAGAAGAGATTTCCGCAGAAATCATCCGAACCCGGGCAGTCGATGATATTGAGCTTGCGGCCCATAAACTCTGTGAAGAGAGTGGTTGCATAGATCGAGCGCTTGTATTCGTGCTCGATATCGGTGTTGTCCGACAAAGTGTTGTTATTTTCGATACTACCTCGGCGGTCAATAACCTTACCTTCGTAAGCCATAGCCTCTGCCAAGGTAGTTTTACCCGAGCCTGGGGCTCCAATCAGAACAATGTTCTTAATCTCTTTTGGTGAGTAATTTTTCATAGTAAATATAAGTTTTAAGTGTTTTATGTTTTTTGCTTTTTCCGATTTCTTGCCAAATCGTTTTATAAAGTTATGAAGTTTTTTTGGAACTGCAAACTATTTATTCGAAAAAAGTGCAAAAATCCCCGAAAAAATAGATTTTCGGGGAGTATCGAGTAGGCTTGTGTTGTATGGATTGCTACTTTACAATGCTATGAAGTATAGCCTCGCTGTCGTATTCGCATAGGTGTCGCAACTCGGCTATGGTGCCATGCTCTATAAATTTGTCGTCTATACCGAGTGTAACAACAGGAGTTGTGATGCTGTGGTCGCAGAGTAGCTTCACCACTGCCTCGCCTGCACCGCCGCGGATGATACCATCCTCGACAGTTACAATGCGGTGAACACGCTTGGCTACATCCAAAATCAGAGCCTCGTCAAGTGGCTTGGCGAAACGCATATCGTATACCGCAGTACTTACGCCTATGATCTCGGCCTGTGCAGCAGCCTGCTCGGCATCAACAAGCGGTGTTCCAAAGGCGAAAATTGCTACATCATCACCATCGCGCACCTTTCGGGCTTTGCCCACCTCGATAGCCTCGAAAGGCATATCGCGCCACTCCGTACCTCGTCCCGAACCGCGCGGATAGCGAATTGCGAAAGGAGTGTCGCTCTGCAATGCCGTGAACATCATATTGCGCAACTCCCACTCGTCCGAAGGGGTGGCTATAGTAATATTAGGTACGCAACCGAGGTATGCAATATCGAAGGCTCCGTGGTGTGTAGCTCCATCCTCGCCTACCAAACCTCCTCGGTCAAGACAGAATATGACAGGCAGGTTTTGCAACGCCACATCGTGGATGATGTTGTCGTAGGCGCGCTGCATAAATGTTGAGTAGATGTTGCAGAAAGGGCGCTCGCCCGCAGCGGCCAAACCCGCCGAGAATGTTACGGCATGTCCCTCAGCTATACCTACATCGAAACAGCGTTCAGGCATCGCCTCCATCATAATCGTCATCGAGCAGCCCGAAGGCATGGCCGGAGTGATGCCTACCACACGCTTATCCATGCGTGCGAGGTCAAGCAGTGTTTGTCCGAATACATCCTGCATGCGCTCCCCCTTTGATGTGCTTTTGATGCGCTCGCCCGTATCTGGGTTGAAACGCCCCGGAGCGTGCCACACCGATAAGTCGTTCTTTGTCGGAGCGTAGCCGTGTCCCTTCTCGGTGATAACATGCAGAAGTTTTGGAGAGTTGATGTCCTTCATGGCTTGCAGTGTGCGCACAAGTCGCTTGATGTTGTGGCCGTCTACGCGACCGAAGTATCTGAAACCAAGACTCTCGAAGAGGTTGCTGTTCTGTAATAATCCGTGCTTTACGGCATTACCCACCTTGCGACAGAGGTTTAACAATCGCGGCGTACGCGACAAGGCTGACCACAACCCCTGCTTGAAGCGGTTGTACTTCGAAGAGGTCGAAAGACGCAACAGGTAGTGGTTGAGCGCACCCTGCGACTTGTCGATAGACATATTGTTGTCGTTGAGTATGACCAATATATCGGTCATCTTATCCGAACCGGCATTGTTTAACCCTTCGAATGCCAAGCCACCTGCAATGGAACCATCGCCAATTATAGCTACGCTCTTTTGTTTCTTGCCCTGCAATCGTGCTGCCTGCGCCATACCGAGTGCCGCCGACACCGACACTGAGGAGTGTCCTGCACCGAAAGCATCGTATTCGCTCTCTGCCATACGCGGAAATCCGCTTATACCTCCCAGACAGCGATTTGTGCGGAAGGCATCGCGGCGTCCCGTGATAATCTTGTGGGCGTATGCCTGATGCCCCACATCCCAGATAATCTTGTCGGTCGGAGTGTCGTAGACATAGTGCGTAGCTACGGCAATCTCCACCGCACCAAGCGAGGATGCGAGGTGTCCCGGATTTACGGCGCACTGCTCGATGATGTATTGTCGCACTTCGGCGCAGTAGCGAGGTAACTCGTCTATCGAGAGTTTGCGTAAATCGGCAGGCGAATTTATACTATATAGGTATTTATAATCGAGTTTCGTCATATATTTGTCGTTGTTCTCTCCTTGTTTTTTAGAATGGATAGCCTACGCCGAAGTTGAGCGAGGTATTTTTCCACTTGAAGTTGTGAATCCATCTCTGCCCCTCCGGATTGTTCGGACTGTGCAACTGAATGCCCCAATCAAGACGCAGGATTGCAAACTTGATGTCAAGACGCAGGCCGACACCCGTGTTGAATGCCAACTGCTTGTAGAAACTGTTGAACTTGAATACCGCCCCCTCAGGGTAGTGAGCTCCCTCACGGCCGATATACCATATATTGCCCAAGTCGAGGAATGTGGCTCCGTGGAACATGCCCCAAATAGGGAAGCGGAACTCGACATTGGCCTCCAACTTCATATCGCCGAGCTGTGTAGGGTAGACCACATTTGTAGGTGCAGCCGAAGAACCGGGGCCGAGAGTGCGCGGAGCCCAACCACGCATACTATTGCTTCCTCCTGCATAGAAAAGGCGGTCGAATGGCACTGCATCGGAGTTGCCATAGGCGTATGCCACACCTGCATAGAGTCGCGCTGCCAAGGCTGTAACCTTGCCGAACATAATCTTGTGGCTGGCATTTACATCGGCACGCGCATATTGCGAATATCGTATGCCGAGAAACTCGCGGTAGCTCTTGTCTGCAATAGGCTTCGAGAAGAGGTGTACGAGTCCGTTGAGCAGGTTGCCCGACAACTCGCAGTTGGCGCGTACGGTGGTAAAGTTGTTTGGCGCACTCTTGTATTGCTTGTTCAACACATACGAGCCTGATATGGCGACAATAAGCTGCGACTCGAAGCTGTGTTTGAGGTATTGGTTCTGCAACGAGTTGAAGTACTTTTGGTCTATCTCCGAAACATCCACAAGGCTGATACCTATCGGTCGCACCACAAATGAGGAGTTTGTGCGGTTACGCCACGAGTACATCCACATTATACTTGACAGACCGCGGCGATAGTAAGGGCGATCCTGATAGTTGTACGATATCTCGAATTTGGTCTTTGGTGCTATGATGTTATTATTTACGGCGTAGTTGGCAAGTAGGAAACGAGGAAACGAAAGACTTGCAGCAACACCGAACTCCATGGCGTGTCGTTTCTTCGACTTCGGAGCTTTCATATACTCGTAACCCGCCGTACCCGTAACTTCCAACATTTCGGCACCGCGGAAAACATTTCTATTTTGGTATCCCACCACCGCCTTCAATCCGTAGAAACTCGATGTGGTCGAGGCCTCCAACTCGGCCTTTATGCCCTGTTGCAGGGCAGGGGTACAGTAGATGTCGCAGTCGAGATAGTTCTCGCGTGTGAAGTTGATAGTCGCACCCTTGCTCTTGTTGTTGGTGTCAATCAGCGTTATAAGGTTGTCCTTGTTTGAACTATTAACCTCCGTGAAGTTGATGCGCGCACTCTTGAAGTAGCCCATCGCCATAAGATTCGAGTAGGTGTGATTTACTTGCGAATAGTTGTAGAGGTAGTTCGGATAGAGAGGTATAGCTCCACGCAACACCTTCGGGCGCACCTTCGGTTTTTTGCCGTTGAACAATACATTCAGACCTCGGTATTCGGTCGAGTCGAACTGTCGGAAGTACTCCTTCTGGCTCTTTGCAGCAACGGCGTTGTACTGCGGTATGATATCTATTTTGCGCAAACGATAGACCTCGTTGTTGTCGTACATCTCCTCACCACGAGCGTTGTAGCCCGTAAGATTTTGTTTGATGATGACCTTTACACCCACCTTTCTGTCACCTCCGAGTGTATCGGCTATATACTCCACATTATTGACCGAGAAGTTGTAGTAACCACGATCTTTCAGATAGAGGGCAATGCGCTCACGCTCTGCCTCCAAGACTGAGATGTCGAAGATGTTGCCTCTATGCAGAAGGGTGTTTACCGTGTCGGACAGGATAATTGGCTCCAAGAAACGGTCGCGGAAGTCGTAGGATATAGAACTGATATGATATGGCTCGCCCTGATGTAGCGAGTAGGATATCTTGGCGCGCTTACGGCGATAGGTGGTATCGACCGCGAAATCGACCTTCGAGGAGTAGTAACCTCGCGAGTCGAGATAGAGTTTCAAGTTCGAAGCGGAACGCTCTGTGTCGCGCATATTGAACAATACAGGCTCCTCTCCCATCTTGCGCTTCATGTTGTTCCACCAATTGTCCTTCTCCGGATTGGCCATGAGGTATATCCACGCATAGAAATCCGTACCAAGGAAGTGCTTGTTCGGCTTTTGTCGTAAATACTTAGTAACCTCATCGCTCTTGATGCGCTCGGCGCGAGGTGCGCTCTTATCCTCTACGATTTTCACGCGCTGTAACAGGTATGTGTCAGATGGTATATGGCGCGTAACATTGCAGGCGGTGAATAAAATCACCACCAACAAACAACACACCATATAGACCAATCTCCTCATATTTGCTACTCTGTTTTCGACTTTAAGAAGTCGCTGTAAAGTGCAACTTCGTTTTCAAATTCGTTCAATTCAGTGGAAGTGAAACGGTCATCTTCGGCCACCACCTCGCCACGCGAGATGTAGGAGGCATTGCCGATAAGTTGCGTGTGCAGGCTACCCGCCTTGTGGCAGATGCAGCGCACGGCACCACCTCTGTTCTCGACATCTATAAGAACCTCGTAATCGCAACGACCGTTCAACGCCATTGCCGTAGCACTCGAAGTCATTGCTGTACCGCACGAAGCGGTAATGCCGGCTCCTCGCTCATAGGTTGCAACAAAGATGCGATTCTTGCCCAACACCTTCACGAGCGATACATTTATACCCTTTGGGAACTCCTCGCGTAACTCCAACACGCGCTCACCGAGGCGTGTCAGCTGCTCGTAGTCTATCTCCTCTACCTCGGCGATAATGTGCGGATTACCGACATTTATAGCTGTCCATAGCAGAGTGTCATCAAGTCGCTCGATGCGTTGCGACACGAAATGCTCTGCATCGTTGGCAAATCCGAAGTCCTCGCTTTGGAGTCTTACACCCAAATCTACTCCGTAGGTAGGTATGGCAGGGTAGATATCCTCCTCGCGCGTGATGCCGTAGGTATTACCACCCGAAAACATCTCGAATTTACGCTCGCCAACCCTCTCCTCGGCCAATCGTGCTACACAGCGGATGCCGTTGCCACACATCTCCGCCTCCGAGCCATCGGGGTTGAACATTCGCATACCATACATGCCATTGCACTCAACCAAGAGCAACACTCCGTCAGCACCCACCGAGTTGGTGCGATTGCAGATGAAGCGCGAAAATTCTGCAAGGTCGATGCTGTCGAGATTGTGTTCCAGAGCATCCACCATAACAAACTCATTGCCTGAGCCGTGGCATTTTATATATTCAAATTTCATTCTTCGAATGAGTATAATTGTCCAAAAATACAAATTATTCAATAATTTTCCATACTTTTGGGGCGAAAAAAAGTAAAAAAGCAAAAAATGGTTGAAAAATTTATAATGGCGGGCGATACTGCTCTGCATATCTGCGACTCGGAGGTGGGCGACAAGGTGGTTGTGCTGTTGCACGGATACCTTGAAAATATGCTCGTCTGGGACAGCTTTGTACCTCTCCTCTACAAGGAGATGCGCGTTGTTACTCTCGATATTCCGGGGCACGGTATATCGGAGGTTAAGGGCGAAATCCATTCGATGGATTGGCTTGCCGACACCATAGCTGCGGCACTCGACAAACTCGGAATCGACCGCGCAACCATCGTAGGCCACTCGATGGGCGGATATGTGGCTCTTGCCTTTGCTGAGCGACATGCCGACCGCACCGAGGGGGTTGTATTGCTTCACTCCACGCCATACGCCGATAGCGATGAGAAGAAGCGAAATCGCCAGCGCGAGATATTGCTTATCCGTTCAGGTAAGAAGGAGTTGTTGGCACACACTGCGCCCGAAGCGGGCTTTGCTGTTGAAAATCGCAATCGTTTCCGCACAGAGATAGAGGATTTGCAGCAGACTATCTACCTCACCGAGGATGCGGGAATAATAGCTCTTTTGAATGGTATGATTGAGCGTAAGGCACAGAGCGAGATGTTGCATAACTTAGGCAGACCAATACTCTTTATCCTCGGTCGTAAAGATGGCTATATCACTCCTGAGGTAGCCGAGAAGATGGTAGCCGAACACCCTGAGGCAAAGGTGGTATGGCTCGAAAAATCGGGACATATGGGTTTTGTCGAGGAGGCAACAGCGTGTGCTTCGGCTCTGCTCGATTTTGTCAAGGAGGAGTAGAAGTAAGTAAGAGGTCTTTGTTATACAATTTCTAACAAAAAGGGAGTGTCAAAACCAATGGTTAAACACTCCCTTTGTTGTTTGTGGTAGGCTACTTCCTATTTCCAAGTCTTCTTCTTAGGATCTTTGATCTCTTTGAGCAGGAGTTCGATAGCGGCTTCCAACTGCATATCGCGGCCACGAGCCAACTCAGCCTTATCATTCTCGACACGGTAGTCAGGTTCTGTCTGTGAATTTTCAAGCGAGTTACCCTGCTTAGTATAGAAGCCGATAACCGGCATACGGAACTTCATAGACTTGTCGCGTAGTGCCTCGTTGTTGCAAGTGGTCATTGTTCCTGCCACAGGCATACCTACGGTTGGTCCCAAGTCGAGGTGGTCATATACCCAAGGTGTGCCGTGTCCGTCAGAGTAGCAGCCCTCGCAGATAAGCATTGCCGAAGGCTTAATCCAGCGGCGGCGTGGCATCTGCTTGATGTAGCGGCCACGAACATCGCCTGTCAGATACTGCTGACCACTGAAAAACTCCTCCAAGCGTGGATGAAGACCTCCACCTGCATTGAAGCGGATATCGAATACCAAAGCCTCGGTGTCGTAGTAGCGACCTAATACAGTAGAGTAGAATGGAGGATAGGTCGAAGCGTTGTTAGCAGGCATATGCATATAGCCCAACTTACCGCCCGATAGACGCTCAACATCGGCAGAATTGCGAGCCAACCAGCGCTGATAGAGCAAATCGATATACTCTGCGCGCTTGATAGGGATAACTGCATCCTCGACTTTCTCGCCCGATGCCTTGCGGATTGTAACATTTATAACCTTGCCAGCCGTACGGTTGAGCAGTGGGTAGTAGTCCATACCTGCGGTGAGGGTAGTGCCGTTAATCTGCTCGATGATATCGCCCGCAGCCAACTTTGAGGTCGAACGGTCGAATGGGCCACCTGCCAAAATCTCCTCTACTTTAAGACCTGCGCCTGTGTAGTTGTAGTCGATGAATACGCCCAACTCGCCCGTTGCATCAGCCTTCTTGCTATTTGAGGAAGTGTCGGCGAAGCGTGCTCCTGTGTGCGACACATTCAACTCACCAAGCAACTCGCCTGCAAGTTCGAGGAATTCGTGGTTGTTGGCAATATGAGCCGCGAACTTGCGGTATACATTGCAGTACATAGTCCAATCCACACCGTGCAAATCCTTGCGATAGAAACGATTCTTCATCTCGTTGTGCATATGGTCTACCATAAATACATACTCGGCCGAAGGGTCTACCTCGTAGGTTGCCGATACTGCAATTGGCGAGAACGAGCCACTCTCAATATTGTAGACCTTCGAGCGTACGCCCATAACGATAATATTCTTGCCCTCAGCATCGAATGCGAGTTTGCCGAGTGCAGGGCCGAGTACCTTAACTGCGCCCTCCTGCTTGTAGAGGTTTACGCGAACGAGTTTGCTCTTCGAGATGCCGTAAGCATACTCGCCTGCCTTATCTACGATGAGGTTATTTACCTGCACCGTTGTCAAGCGAACAATGCGGTCGTTGTATACTTGTGGCTCAACATTGATAGCGTGTGGCTTCTCAGCCGAAGGGATTACAATACCCATAGCCTCGTGCTTCGACTTAGGGGTGGTGTAACGCTCCTGTGTTGCGCGGTCGAGGAAGAGCATATATAGCGACTTTGTACCTCCTCCATAGCGAGTATCGTTGAACTGTCCGTTACGCTCCGAGAGGTAGATGATTGCATTGCCCGCCCATACAGGACGAATGTCGTTGTAGCCCGAACGGGTGATATTGATAAATGGCTCCTTGCCCGAAGCATTCACAAGGCCGATATCCGAGTGGTGCTTCACTAACTCGCCATCGAATACAAACCACTTGCCGTCAGGCGACCAAGAGTAAGGGTATGTACCGTGAGTTTTGATTACATGCGAGCCATCTGTAATCTGGCGCACTTTGCCCGTAGCGAGATTTAGAACCATCAATCGGTCGCGATTCTCGATAAAGGACACCTCCTTGCCATCAGGCGAGAAGAGTGGGGTGCGGCGATCGAAGTTTGCATCATTAAAGAGAGGCTTTTCGACAATCTTCTCGCACTCTACGAAGTTCTTGTCGCGGCGTGCAAGTTTGATGTAGAAGAGTTCCCACTTACCATTGCGCTCTGTTGCATAGACCACCATTCTGCCATCAGGCGAGATTGTAGGCTCGGTCTCGGTAGCTACGGTGTTAGTCAAGCGGTTTGTGGTTGTATTGTCGTCTGTGGTTGTTGCATACAACTCTCCGCGATACGCAAATATCATCTGTGAGCCATCGGCTGAAACGGCAGCATCCTGCGTGGTTGTAACCTTCAAATTCTTCTTTGGAAGTGGCTCGCGCTCAGGTACGCTTATTTTGAGCAGCTGCGACTCGCCATTAGGCTGCTTGGTGTAGAGCTGACCATTGTAGGTGTAGCAGATGACACCGTTTTTAGCAATGCTCAACGAGCGTACAGGGTGGGTGTCATGGTGTGTGTGGCGGGTAATCTCCGCAGGATTGTCGAGTGGGAACGAATAGACATTGAACGATCCATCACGCTCGCTGAGGAAGTACACAGTCTTGCCATCTGCCGAGATACGAGGTACGCGGTCCTCTCCGCCGAATGTCGAGAGTCGGGTATGCTTGCCATCGCGATAGAGCCAGATGTCGCGTGCAGCCGACGAGTTGTGGTGCTTACGCCAAGCCTCCTCGCCTGATTCGTGATCTTGATAGAGAAAGTCCACGCCCGATGCGAGTACCGACACCTCCTCTGCAACAGTAGGTACGATAAGGTGAGGCTGACCTCCACCTACGGGTACAGTGTAGAGCTGCTGCAAAAATGCTCTTGCTTTATGCACATAGACGCGGCTTGCAGCCGAGGTGTTCAAATCTCCTGAGAAGAAGATTTTTGAGCCATCAGGCGAGAAACACCAAGGGGTTTCGTCGTTCGAATGCGTGGTTACACGCTTTGCATTGCCACCTGCTGCCGGCACGGTGAATACATCGAAGTTGCCGTGACGGTTAGATGCGAAGGCGATGGTCTTACCATCAGGCGACCAAATTGGGGTGTAGTCGTGCGACTTGCCTGTTACGAGCAGGCGAGCCTCGCCACCTTTTGCATCCACGACATAGATGTCGCCCATGTAGGTAAATGCTACCGAGTTGCCATCCGGTGAAATGGCTGGATAGCGAAGCCAAAGAGCTTCGGCCGCCATCGAGACAGATGCTACCATAAGAGCAACTGCCATAAGTAGAGTTCTTTTCATAGTTCGGTAATTGTATTAAGTTTATCTGTTATATATCGGTCTATATCTGCAAAAGTAGTGAAAAATATCGAGGAAATAAAAAACTCGTTGTTACTTGGTAGCCACTTGTCGTACTACCGTTATATCGTCAATGGCGAAGTAGGCAGGGTAGGGGTTGTCGCCTACACCATTCCATTTCACATTGAATTTTACGCGGTCTACTTCGCACATAGAGGTCATATACCACTTCTTCCACCCTTCGAATGCAGGCTTACCATTTTTGTAGAGGTAGAATACGGCCTTTGCCACAGCCTCCTCCGAGTCGTTTACAAAGCCCTCGGCCTCAATCCATATCGACTCATTCCGGCCGAGTGGAATGCCTGCAAAACCGCACCCTCCGATAGCCTCGGCATGAGTGTAGGTGGTGTTCGCTATCCACATACTCTCGATAAAGCTGCGCTTGCTTTTGAAATAGAGGCTTGGGCGGTAGTCGCCACTTCCCGAATAGTAGCCCGTGCAGACAATGCAGTTGTTGCCCGAATGAGCTTTGTCGGCATATACGGTCAGCTGCTTCTCGTAGTTTGAGGCACTCATATAGTCGAGTGTGAAGTAGTTGGACACGGCTGCACCATTGCCCCAATAGTAGACTCCGTCATACTCGTTGTTCTGCGAGTCGCTTGCAAGGTCACTTGCAGTGTCGTGCCACGAGTAGGGTGTCGCGCTGCAAAGCAGTGGCCCCATATATTGCGGATAGTCGACAAGCGCATCCCAATATGTGCCTTCGAAATTGCAAGTATAACGCTCCATGGTGTGGTTGCTGTGTTCGTGCGCACACGCCGAGAGCGATGTCGCTATTATGATGGCTATGATGTGTACAAATATTTTCATCTATATTACTTACTCCCTTTGGAGATTTTCGTTGGTGAGGGTATTACCCTGATACTCTCCGGTCAAGGTGTTGAGGAATGCCATAATCTTATCCTCCTCCTCGTCTGTCAGAGCTACCCCCGACTGGTATGTTCCCATGTCGCAAACAGCCTCTTTGAGGGTTTTGCGGGTGCCATCGTGATAGTATGGCCAAGTGAGGGCAACATTGCGCAAGCCCGGCACCTTGAAACGATGACGGTCGCGCTCCTCCTTGGTCTGCTTGTAGCGACCATTATCCTCCTCGGTGAGTTCTAAGCCTCGGTCAGCGAAGTAGTGCTTACGCAAGCCCATTAACTCGTAAGACTCTCCGCCCACATTCTGTCCGACATGGCAAGTTGCACAGCTATACTCCTTGAATAACTCGTATCCGGCTAACTCCTCGGCGGTAATTGCGGCATCATCGCCACGAAGATACTTGTCGAAACGAGAATTAGGAGTAATCAGCGTACGCTCAAACTGCTCGATAGCGTCAGTAATAGTCGCCTCGGTGATGCCCTCCGGATAGAGAGCCTTGAAGGCACGCACCATCTTGCGGTCGCGCTTCAACTTAGCGATGATTTGGTCGAAATTTGGCGATGCCATCTCGACAGGGTTTACCGGAGGTCCTGCAGCCTGCTCAGCAAGAGTAGTAGCACGACCATCCCAGAACTGAACGAAGTTGTAGACTGCATTGTATACGGTTGGAGCATTCACTCCTCCGAACTGTCCCTTGACACCCTCCGAATACTGTTTATTATCAACACCTGCGGTATTCAAACCGTGGCACGATGCACACGATACGGTATTATCCACCGAAAGGCGTGTGTCGTGGAAGAGCAAGAAACCCAATTCGGCCTTTGCCTTATCGACAGGCAGAGTGAGGTCGATTGGACGAAGAGGCTCCGCCGCGCGAGCACCCGTAAGACCATCGTTGTAGTGCGCGGTGCGAAATGCTGCAGCCCATTCGAGAACGATATCGCGCTTGGCATTTGTCATCTGGCTACCCCAATGTACGAGGTAGTACTTAGCCATAGGCATACGCTTATCCAAAGCGACCTTCTCGACCTTGGCAACATCCACAGGCGACAACTCGCCCTCACCCGAAGTTAGAACCTTCATCATCGGCTCCATATCGAATGCGCGATAACCTTCATCGACATCTTTCATTACGACATCTCCGACAACGGGGAGATCGAAGTAGAATGGTAGTTCGGGGTTTGCCGAATGGCAGGCCATACAGCCTCCCTCGTTGAAAATCTCCACCACAGCATTGTTCAATGGTAAATCTGTTTTCGGCGCACGATTAGCGACAAAATAGCCCACAACAAGTGCCACCGCAATAACGACAACCGTTACAATAAGACCCTTTTTCATAACGCGACTATGTTTAATAAAGTTAAATGTATGCAATTACACTCTACAAATATACAAATTTTTTGTGTAAGTACAAAAAAAAGACGAAAGAGTACTATCCTTCGTCTTTGGTATCTCGTCTAAATGGATTAGATAAGCAACTTAAATATCAACTTGCGCACTGAGCCTTTGCCCAACATTGGGGCGTGAGCATCTTCGGGAAAGAGAATTGCGAACTGTCGTTCATTCAGAGTGAAGAATGTTTGTGGAGTGTCGGTGAAGAACTGCACATCGCGCTCGCGATTGAACTCCTCGCGTGGAGAGTGGCAGTCGCATCGCTCGCTCCATCCGTACTCCTCCGTATCGCCTACCATAATCTGGATGTCGATATAGCGGTCATGCACTTCAAGTGCCGCCGCCTCGCGTGGTTTCAGCTCCACATCCATAACATTCACAAAGAGATTGTCGCCATCTATGTCGTGGCGGCCTGCGCTCAATGCCTGCACATCGGCTGTGGCCAACCAATCGAATGCCTGCTTGATACGAGGCGATAGCGAGTAGTACAACTCTGCATTCTTAATTGCATCTACAATCATAACCGAAATATTTTTAGTTAAATTTCACTCTCGAAATTACGGGGTAGTGGTCCGAGTAGTCGACCTTGTTATCCACTTCGTAGGATACGACCTTGACCGAAGGCGATACCAAAATATTGTCTATGCGCAACAATCCATACCTCATATTATAGGTATAGGCAAAACCGTCAGCCATCTTCGAGAAGGTGTCATCCAGGTTACGCGCTATACTATTATAGGTGTAGGATAGTGGCACATCGTTGAAATCACCACAAACGATGGTTTTATATGGCGACTTGCTCAAAAAGTCTGCGATGAGTTCAGCCTGTACAGCTCGTTTGCGATTGTTCTCGACCAGACGGGTAACAATACTGCGCAACTTGCTGTCGCGCTCCTTATCGGCTATATATTCGTGCTTTTCGAGAAACTGAGTATCCTGCGGACTTATGGATGTGGTTTGCAAGTGTAGGCTCACAACCCTTATGGTGTCATCCTTGACCTTCAAGTCGGCCCATACGCTGCTTGGGCGTTGCAGGGTGTCGATTTCACCACTTCGGATGATGCGGTGTTTCGATAGTATCTGATTACCTCCTGTGCCGACCTTTGGGGCATAGGTGCTTTGGTAGTTTTCGGTCAGGGAGTTCCATGTGTCGCCACCGATATTTATCTCTTGCAAACAGAGAATATCGGGATTATGCTTGCGAATATACTCGGCAAGCCCTTCCGATTTGCCTTCGCGGACATTGTAGGTCATCACCTTGGTAAAGGCGCGCTCCTTGTAGGTGATGTCGTATTTGCGGTCAATCTCAATCTTGTAGTAGCGTGAGAGATAAAATAAACCCAATATCACCACGACAATCATTGTCGTAGCGCGATACCATCGCCAGCGTACTATCCAATAGAACATCACCACAATATCGAGCAGGTAGATTATTGGCGCACCGAGAGCTATCACCGACAATATGCCACTCTTTGCGGGGGTGATATATTGGCAGATAACCATTGCAAAACTGCAAAATAACAGCAAAATCATGATAAGTGTTACCACGATATCGAGCAACGAGAGCGACAACTCGCTGCCACTCTGCGACATTCGCTTGCGCCTTTTCTTTCTGCTGATGCTGTTAGAATATAGCTCTGCCATATCTTTTTAGAAGTATATTTTGCCTCGTTTGCGCCACCAATAGAGGAGTATAAAACCCCACAACATGCCGCCCACATGAGCAAAGTGTGCAATGCCCGTATTTACGCCCGACCAGCCGAGAGCAATCTCCAATACGGCATATCCCATTACGAACCATTTTGCCTTAATCGGGAATGGCAGCGGGATGATGTATATCATATTGTTTGGGTGCATCACGCCGAAGGCGAGCAGCAATCCCATAACAGCTCCCGAAGCACCAAGGAGAGTGAGGTTCTCGCCCAATAAGGATGCTATGCCAATCTGAATCAGTGCAGCGCCGATGCCGCAGACCATATAGTATATCAGAAATCGTTGTGAGCCGAGTTCGTACTCCAAGGTGCGACCAAACATCCACAACGCGAACATATTCGAAAAGAGGTGTCCGAAGCCCCCATGCAGGAACATATAGGTTACAAACTGATAGCTGCGGAATGGTGGTGTAAATGGGACATTCGACCACCACAATTGCAGATACTCTGCGCAGAAGTGATTTACCGCAGGTATAAGCGTTACAGCCAGGTACATTACACAGTTGGCTATGACAAGGTTTTTCACCACAGGGGGTGTCTGGAAATATGGATTTACTCTCATACTATTCTACTCCAATCTGTTTTTAATGTCAATTGTCGATATCGATAGGATAATGCGCTTGCCGGCAGGGGTGTAGCTCTCGCCGAGAGTCAGTATCTGCGAGGTGAGGTAGTCAGCCTCCTCCTGCGTGAAACTTCTTTGTCCCGATGTTGCCCAGCGAGCCAATATCTGAGCCAAGGCCTCATGTTGCATCTCGATAGCCGACTGTGGAAGCTTTAAGCATTGCAAAATCTCGTATATCGTTCTGTCGAGTTGCTCGGTGTTGATCTCGGCAGGTATGCCAAAGACCTGAATAGTGAAGCCCTCCTTCGATTTTAGGTCGAATCCGAGCGATGCGAACTCTACGGCATACTCCTCCACGAGGTCGTACTCCTCCTCGGTGAGTGTCAACAACTCCGGAAAGAGCAACTGCTGCGATACGGCAGCTCCGCTTTGCAGTGAGCGTGCATAGTTGTTGTAGAGCAGTCGTTCCTTGGCACGAACCAAGTCAATAATCAGCACCTTCGATACGAATGTAGCCACCGCGTAGCGTCCGCCACAAACCGATATATTGATGGGCTGCTCCGACTCCTCAATGTTGAGTTCGAGCTGCTGCTCCTCGCCATCGCCCGACTCCAAGTAGTCGAACTCCAAATCGGCAACTTGTGGTGTGCGCTCCCCGAAGCCTATCGAGGCTGCTATATCGAACTCATCAGACAGACTTGGTACGGCACTCCATCCGCCACTATGGCTGTTGCTCTCGCCACTGCCCGTCTCAAACCCCTCAGCAAAGGGGTTGTAGTGTTCGCATGTTGTAGTGCGAGGCTCGTCATAGAATACTCCGTGTGTTGCCACCGGGATATCCATCGGCTCCTCCGCCTCAAAGTCTATCAGAGGCATTGCGCCATTCTTGGCGAGCGTTTCGCGTACGGCAGCATTGAGTATCTGCCACAACGCCTCGTTATCGGCAAACTTAACCTCGGTCTTTTGGGCGTGAACATTGACATCTACACGCTCCGCATCGACCTCGATATAGAGGAAGAACGAAGGATAGCCCTTCTCGGGTATCAACTTCTCATACGCCTTCGTAACCGCCTTGTTGAGATATGGCGAACGGAAAAATCTTCCATTTACGAACATATACTGCTCACTCGAATTGTTACGAGCTGTTTCGGGGCGACCGACATAGCCCTTAACCTTGGCGATAGTCGTCTCGACATCTACCTCCAACAAGTTGCGTCTTGTAGCATTGCCCATAATGCCCACAATACGCTCCACAAGCGAAGATTCGGGCAGAGAGTATATCGGTGCGCTATTGTTCAAAAGCGTACACGCTACCTCGGGGTGACAGAGTGCCACACGGCGAAATTCGCGCTTTATATCCGATGACAAAGAACTCTCTTTGCTATTTATAAACTTGCGGCGTGCAGGGGTGTTATAGAAGAGGTTGCGCACCAAAAATTGCGAGCCGACAGGTGCTGCCGTAGGGGTTTGTGATATGAACTCGCCACCATTTATGATGGTCTGCGTACCCACCTCACAATCTGCCTGACGGGTTATCAGTTCCACCTGCGACACTGCCGAGATGGAGGACAAAGCCTCGCCACGGAAACCGAATGTATGCAGAGCATAGATGTCGTCAAGCGATGTAATCTTACTCGTTGCATGGCACTCAAACGCCATACGCGCATCCATTGGCGACATTCCGCGACCATTGTCGATAATCTGCACAAGGTCACGACCGCCATTTACATAGTTTACGGTAACCTCCGTAGCCCCCGCGTCTATGGCATTCTCCATCATCTCCTTCACCACCGATGAAGGGGACTCGACAACCTCGCCCGCTTTGATTTGGTTTGCAACAATTTCGGGTAGTAACTTAATGCAATCTGCCACCTCTACTCCTCCTTATAATCGTTTGGTACTATCGTAATCGGTGTGTATGGGTTGAACTCCTCTATCTCCTGCTGTGCCTGCTCCTCTGGCGACATGCGAGCCGAAGAGAATGCCTCGACAATGCGAGGATAGAGCATATAGACAATTATCACCAGCACCGCAAATAGCATCAAAAACATCATCGAAGGCGTTTTACGACCGCCCTCGTTGCTGCTCTTTGCTGCACGCCTTGCATCGCGCTGTGTGCGGATATACTGCCCCGGCTGATACTCCTGCCCATCCTGCTCGGAAGAAGTTCCGTGCAGTTCGCGGCGGCGCTGCTCACGGCGCTCCTTTTCGGGGTCGTAGTAGCGCGGAATATAGCGAAACTTATTGGCGTGTCTCTTTACAGGTGAAAATAATCCCATAGTTCTTTTTCAATTAAGAGTTGAGAATTAAGAATTATTTTTTCAACTACTCACTACTCTCTACTCACTACTCACTTATCTAAAAAAGTTTTTCATTCTCTCGAATATATTCTGGTTTTCGACACTCTCTGCCTCCTTGAAGTGAGGTTTGTCTGCCAACTTCTTAACCAACTCCTTCTCCTCCGAAGTGAGCGATGTTGGAATGGTAATATCCACCACAACCATAATATCTCCTCTGCCGTAGCCATTTACATCAGGCAAGCCCTTACCACGCAGACGCAACACCTTACCGGCGTGTGTTCCTGCGGCAATCTTAATCTTCGCCTTACCCTCAATGGTCGGCACCTCAACCTCGCCACCAAGAATTGCCGTAGCAACCGTAATATTGAGATTGTGGATAAGGTTGTTGCCATCGCGCAGGAGTTCAGGATTATGCTCCTCCTCAATAACGACAATCAAGTCGCCATTGATGCCGCCATGACGCGCTGCATTTCCCTTGCCCGATACCGTGAGAGCCATACCTTCACCAACACCTGCCGGAACATTTATCTCGATAACCTCCGAGCCCTTGATGTAGCCCTCGCCACCGCACTTGTCGCACTTGTCGGTGATGACCTTACCCTCGCCACCACAAGTAGGACAAACCGACTGCGACTGCATACGGCCGAAGAAGGTGTTTTGTACCGTTACAACATATCCTGAGCCGCCACAATTCGAGCAGGTCGAGAATGATGACGAATCTTTTGCACCATTACCACCGCACTTATCGCAGGCGATATACTTATTGACTTTAATCTTCTTGGTTGTGCCGTTGGCTATCTCGGCAAGTGTGAGCTTGATACGCACACGGATATCCGAGCCACGGTTTACCGAACGGCCACCGCTGCGCGCACCCCCGAAACCACCGCCAAAGTGGCCTCCGAAGATGTCGCCAAACTGCGAGAAGATATCCTCCATCGAGAATCCTCCGC
>JAZSOV010000077.1:0-12114 GCA_045537095.1 Alistipes sp. | reverse complement strand
CCCCCACCACTCCCAATATACCCCTCCGCCCTAACGGGTACCTCCCCTAAAACAGGGGAGGAATATAAAAAAAATCACCCGACCTGCACAATGCAAGTCGGGTGAAATATATTCCGTAATCTATTCAGCGATTACTCAGCTGGGTGCAAACGAACTCGTACAGAATAGTTCTTATGTGCAGTTGTATTCTCTGCATCAGTAAGGTAGAGTGTAAACTCTGCATATGGATCAAAAGTCTTATCCCAATCAGTAGGGTAGTCGTTTACAGTAAACTTCAAGCAACCATTCTCGATCGAAACCCTCTGCTCATTGCCGAATACGGTTGATGCATGGTTGAGTGTAGTTGTTTGAACTACGATCGCATCTGTTCGCGACCAAGTGCTAGAATCGTAGAGCTTCAATGCATATCCATCTGCTGGTGCATTTACAACATTCAACTGAACATTATACTCACCACCTTTGCCATATACATCCAAGATGAACTCACTTGAGCTACCCTCAGTAAAGCCTTCTGGGCAAGCAATGGCCGGTGCATCATTAGTGATTGGAGTCTCTACATAGTTTGCCTCGCCAGCAACTACAGTCGAGTTCGCATCTGTTTGGAATGCATACACATAGTATGTCCACTGGTCAGGACCATTTGCATACTTAGTATTGATAGAGATGACATGATTGGTAAGCGCACCCTGATGAGCCTCCTCGCCAAGAGCATACTCACAAATCTTAGACCATCCACCATAGTTTGCATAGTAACCATCTACCTGATCCTTGGTCTCAGCACCTACAACATAGTAAGCATTAAGATCCGAAGGAGTGATATCAACAACGATTCTATCAAAGTGAGTCTCCTTAACATTGATTGTGAAAGTTACAGGTGTTACATCTGGATTAGCCTTCTGCTCAACCTTAACATTCGCAACAGCTGTAACAGGCATCTCCATTGTCTCGCCATACATCGTTACAAGACAGTTGTAAGTGTAAACTACATCGAACTCAGCGGTACGCGACTTTGCATATGGATTAGCTGCGTAAGTTGCTGTTACCTTTCCATCTGCATAAGCAACGGTAAGCCACTCAGGTACAGAATAACCTCCAGCCTCAACGGTGCTATTCTCACCATAAGGATTATTTACTGTTACATCAAGTGTAAGTGTTCCCGCAGTAGCCTCAACAACATTCTCTGTTGCAGAAACAACTACCTCTGGCTGTGCAAGTGCACCAACCTCGAAGATGTGAATTGGAGTAGCCTGCTGAGAGTCATCCTCTCCAGTCTCTAAGTTAGCATTATTCTTGTCGAAACCAACAACTGCGAGGTACATCTTCTTCTCAACACCACCCCACATGCTCAAAAGCGAGCAATCCAACTGAGGAGTTTGCATCATTTCAGAAAGCCAGTATCCATATCCATGCTGATATGCGAAAAGAGTGTACAAGCCTGGAGCTCCCATAGGTCCTACCATTTGAGCCAACTGCTCAGCAGCAAACTCCTCAGGAGTTTTAGTAGTTGCATTCAATGGCATTGGGCCATCATTCTGCTCCAACATAGATGCACCAAATGTAAATGCACCCCACAACATATTAGGCTTGTCGGCATTAATATTGCTAATAGTAGCTGATGCGCCAAGCGGAGTCTGATTCGACCAAGCAACCTCGAATGAAGGTGTTACAGGATTCTGCTTTACAGTCACAGTAACATCCTCTGCATCCTTGTAGCTCAAAGTGAACGATGTCTCACGAGGAGTAGTTCCAGCTGCATTGTTAGGCAAGCACGAAAGGAGAACCTTGTAGCTGCCATCGTCAGCCAAAGCTACTGCCAACCAAGATGCAGTTGCCTCTGTGTTGAGAGCTACCATCTCACCTGCATACTCCTTCGAGAGCGAGTAGTTCAACTCTGCCTCACCACCCTCAGCAGGGAATGTAGCAGGCTGATCAACAGTGATCTTCACAGCATACTGCGAATCATCACCACCATTGTCCGGTGTACACGACACGCCTACGAACATTGCGCAAGCAAGTGCCAACATAAGTGTAAAAATTTTCTTCATAATTGTAAGAATTTGAAATTAAAAATAAGTGTTTAGTTATAAATTGTAAGTAAACTCCTGTTTTATAAAAATCAAAAAACGGATTTCACCCCGTTTCTCTATCGCAAATATATGCTGTGCAATTTGATTTTCCAAATATTTTTACATTTTTTTAATAATTTTTGCACTTTTTTCAATAATTTGCAAATTTATGTAATATTTCAGATTGAAAGTAGTGGGAAGGACTATTTAGTGATATTCTATGGCGGCGCAGTCTGCGACTGCTTTATGGCGGCGGGCTTTCTGCCCTTTATGACGGCGCACCAAAAGTGCTTTATGGGGCTATATTATATTTTTATTTTGCACGATAGGCAAGACGCTCCCGTGTAAGCTTTTCTCGAAAACCTCCCTCCTCTATAAATTTCGCCTCTTGCTTTTGCATATAACGCCCCAATAATACATCAGTTTGACAAATCAAAACTATTACCATATTGGCAACTACCTCGTCGCTACGACTATGTGCTAAAGATAGAAAGTAGTCGCTATCACTATGTTCGCGTCCAAGTCTGCGCATAGCTTCCACCTCCACAGACTTACTATCCCACAAACGCAATTGTCGCACTCGCAGATAATCTTTGTAGTCATCCAACAACTCCTGTAAACTCGCTCGTGCAACATTTATAAGTTTGAGTAGTGTTTCGTACGATGTTCTTGCTGCCTCCTTACCTTCTACAATATTTTGCTTGCCTGAACGAGCAGCCTGCACCATTTGGTCAATAGTACGATCGCTACGCTGCAAATACTTTTTGCAAAAATAAAAAGTTAAATCATAGATAACTACCGCCTTACGATAGGCCAAAAATGTACGATAGCTACCAGTGTGATAGTGAGATATATCCATTTTTACTATTTTGCCGTTATTTTAGTAGTAGCGGCACACCAAAAGTGCTTTATGGGGATTATCTAAAACGCCATAGAGCCGACTTTGTCGGTAACGCCATAGAAGGTGCTTGCATCTGACGCCATAGAACGCCGTAGGCGTGACGCCATATTTTCTTACAGTTTCTCGCCGAAGCACAAATCGCCAGCATCGCCCAAGCCCGGAACGATATACTTATGCGGATTGAGAACGGGATCGACAGTTGCTACCCACAAATCGACCTCTTCGGGATTGGTATGTTCCAAAACATAGTCTACACCCTCGGTGCAGCCAAGCACCGACACGATATGTGTATGTGCCGGTTTGCCGCCGTGCGCACAAAGGGTTTCGTATGCTGCAAGCATTGAAGCACCCGAAGCGAGCATTGGATCGCACAGAATCAGTGTTTTGCCTTCGAGCGATGGGCAGGCGATATACTCAACCTTAATCTCGAAATCGCTCTCGCTGGTGTAGCTGCGGTATGCCGACACAAAGGCATTCTCAGCATCATCGAAGTAGTTGAGCAGCCCCTGATGCAGTGGCAAACCTGCACGCAAAATTGTTGCAAGTACCACCTTATCGGAGATAGACTCCACCTTCGCCTCGGCAAGAGGTGTCTGCACCGATGTTGTAGCGTAGTTCAGTGTTTTGGAGAGTTCGTAGGATGTACACTCGCCAATACGCTCCAAATTACGGCGAAAACGCATCGAGTCCTTCTGCACATCAATATTTCGCAGCTCCGCAAGAAACTTATTGATGATAGAGTTCTGTTTGTCTAAAATATGCAACATACCTATATATTATTATATTATTTGCTATTAGCCATTGGCTTTTTTAATACAAGAAATTATTGAACGGGTAGCGACCGCAGTGAATTTCGCGCACCATACCATAGAGGTCGGTGCGGAACTTCTCTATATTTATGCGCTCCGCCGCCGAGATAAAGATGCACGGCGTATTCTGCTTTGCAAACCAGCTCTGCTTCAAGTCATCGAGCGAGCGATTCTCCTTGGTCGCAGGGGTGAGGTCATCTTCATCTTTCGGTGTATAGGTGTATGCATCAATCTTATTAAATACCAAATAGACCGGTTTTTCGCCTGCGCCAATATCCTGCAAGGTCTGCTTCACGACATCAATCTGCTCCTCGAATTGAGGGTGCGAGATATCGACAACATGTATCAACAAATCTGCCTCACGCACCTCGTCAAGTGTAGACTTGAACGACTCAATCAACTCGGTAGGCAACTTGCGGATAAATCCGACCGTATCAGACAAGAGGAATGGAAGATTATCAAAAACAACCTTTCGTACCGTAGTATCGAGCGTTGCAAAGAGTTTATTCTCGGCAAAGACCTCGCTCTTTGAAATCAAATTCATCAGCGTAGATTTGCCGACATTGGTATATCCGACCAACGATACACGCACCATACCACCACGGTTGGAGCGCTGAACGGCCATCTGCTTGTCTATTTTTTTGAGATCCTCTTTGAGTTTGGTAATTCTGTTGCGGACAATACGGCGGTCGGTTTCAATCTCGCGCTCACCGGCACCACCTCGAGTTCCGGTACCTCCTCGCTGACGCTCAAGGTGAGTCCACAAACCCGCCAAACGAGGCAACATATACTCGCACTGTGCCAACTCGACCTGCGTCTTGGCATAGGCTGTCTGCGCGCGCTGACGGAAGATGTCGAGGATAAGGCGGGTACGGTCTATTACTCGGCACGGCATCGCCTGCTCGATATTGCGCGTCTGCGAAGGTGAAAGTTCGTCATCGAAAATCACAACATTTATCTCGTTCTCCTCGCAGTAGGCAGCTATCTCTTCGAGCTTGCCCGGACCTACATAGATGCGTGACGAAGGTTGCGAAAGTCGTTGTGTAAAGCGGCGCACGGTCTTTATCGCCGCCGTTTCTGCAAGAAACTCCAACTCATCGAGGAACTCCTCCGCCTGACGAGGCTCCTGTCCGTCACGAATCACTGCCACAAGGACAGCACGCTCCTCACGCTGCTCCTCAACAACTACGCCCTTATCTTTTTTATCGTTTTTCTGCTCTGACATTCCTTTTTTATTTAACAAAAGCCGAGCAAAAAGATGTTCGCTCGGCCTTTTTATTGCCATCAGCCATTGGCTTTTTTATACACTACTCTAAAAGTGCATTATTGATTGTTTTACAAGGCAATCTGCTAAATTCAGTTAATGAGGAGATTTCAAGGCTTGCGAAACTTTTTAATGCGGAGCATACTTGGGCGTATGTGAGCAATTAAAAAGTGAGCGTAACGCAGAAATCGCCCATTAAATGGATTTAGTTTTGAATTCTAAAATCAATTGGAAGCGTATACTTCACACGCACCGACTGATTACGCTGCTTACCCGGAGTCCACTTTGGAGAGGTTTTGAGAATACGGATAGCCTCGTCAGAGAGTGAACTATCAGGAGTTTGAAGTACCTGAATATTGGTAAGCGAACCATCCTTCTCGATGACAAACATCAGAAGCACACGGCCAGAGATGTTGTTTTCCTGAGCAATCTGAGGATAACGCACCTTACTCTGCACCCAGTTACGGAAAGTCATAAGGTCTCCACCCATAAACGATGGCATCTGCTCTACCTTCACAAATGGCTGGTCATCCTCAATAACCTCCTCGCTAACTGCCACCTGCTGAATAATCTCCACATCCTCGGCAAACTCAGCGAAATCCACATTGGTCGAAATCTTCTCATCGTTGGTAACGATATTGAGGATATCGGTAATAACGGTAATCTCGGTACGCTTTGGAGGCTCCGGTGGCTTCTGATCCTGACGAGTAATCTCTGTAATCTCCTCCTCAACAACTGCCACAACCTGCTCAATCTGCTCGATCTTATACTCGCGAGGTGTGTAGAGGAATGCGGCAATAACAACCAGCAATGCCACTGCCAAGCCAATTTCGAGCAACAAGACACGCTTGTTCTGAACATCTACTTTAGGGTTTTTCTTAATCTCCATTATCTCTATATTTTTTAATTTATTTTCTTCTCTCAACAGAGGTCGCAATTCACTTACCTCCTAATCAACCACAAATATAGGTATTATTTTTGAAAAAACACAGCAATAATCAAAAAATGAGAAAATTTTCTCTACTTTTGCGAAAAATTTAAACCGAATGGAGAGGGCTTTTTTATATGGCAAAAGTTTAAGCGAGTTGCAGAGAGTGTGTACCGAGTTGCAATTACCTCGCTTTGTAGCGAAGCAAATTGCAGATTGGCTCTATCACAAGGGAGTTCGCTCAATCGATGAGATGACCAACCTCTCGAAGGCTACGCGCTCGCTACTTGCCGAGAAATTCGACCTCGGATTGCGAGCTCCTGAGCGTGCTGATGAGTCCGCCGATGGAACAAAAAAGTATCTCTACCGCACCGCCGAAAACGAATTTGTAGAGTCGGCATATATTCCTGACCGTGAGCGCGCTACGCTCTGCGTATCATCGCAGGCAGGATGTCGTATGGGTTGTCGATTTTGCGCTACGGCACGAATCGGTTTGAAGCACTCGCTTTCGACTTGCGACATTCTCAACCAGATAGCTTCACTACCCGAACGCGACCGCCTGACGAATGTGGTATTTATGGGTATGGGCGAGCCGCTTGACAATATGGAGAATGTATTGCGCGCACTCGAAATAATGACCTCGGAGTGGGGTTTCGGCTGGTCACCGACACGCATAACGCTTTCCACGGCAGGTGTTGCGCGCGAGCTGCGCCGTTTTCTCGACTCTACACAGGTACATCTCGCCGTATCGCTCCACAACCCTTTCCACGAGGAGCGCGAGCAGATTATGCCTATTGAGCGCGCCTACCCTATTCGCCAAGTGGCTGATATTCTGCGCGAATACGACTTCACTCACCAACGCCGCGTATCATTCGAGTATATTGTAATGAGTGGTTTGAACGACTCACCACGACACATCAAGGAGCTGTGCCGCCTATTAGACGGCATCAAGTGTCGCATCAATCTGATTAGATTTCATAAAATTCCCGACTCGCCATACTTCTCCCCTTCCGACGAGAAGATGATCGCCTTCCGCGATGCCTTAACGCAGCGCGGCATAATGACCACGATTCGCGCTTCGCGTGGTGAGGATATCAAGGCAGCCTGCGGACTACTATCTGCCGAGAACAGAGTGGAATAGAGCCGTTGTTGGGTTATATTCCCGGCAGGAGCAACGCCACCAAACCAAAGAGGATAGCCGTTGCAATAAGTACCATAAATATCGTTCCGAGGCAGCCAAACGAATAACCTAAGCAACCATATTTAGGCTCCGAACCTGCGGGTAGTGGGTCTGAGATAAGGGCAGCAATCAGACCGATAAGCGGTGTAAAGAGCACCGATATAATAAATGTCCAGCCGAAGCCGATATTACGGCGACTACCCAAGAGTCCTACCAATACATCGAGCAGTATTCCCGATGCCAAACCAAAAATTGCAATTCCCCACATACTCTTAATCCTTAATAGTTTTCCGTTCCATTCGATAGAATGTGCCGAATGGCAGCTCTTTCCCTGCTCGGTCCGAGAAGTACAACTCGCCAAACTCCTCCTTTGCCGGTGCGCCGAACATCTGATGCACAAGAGTTCGGGCAATGGTCGAAGATAGCCCCATCGAGTACAAATTCAGCACCAGGAAGCCATCTTCGACAAGCAATTCGGCGCACGCCTCCAACATCTCGGCGATATTCTGCTCCAACACCCACTTCTCGCCATTCGCACCACGACCGTATGCCGGAGGGTCCAAAATTATGCCATCGTAGCGGTTGCCGCGGCGCACTTCACGCTGAACGAATTTCAGAGCATCTTCCACTATCCAACGCACACCCTCAATGCCACTCGACTCCATATTCTCGCGCGACCAAGTGACCACCTGCTTAACAGAGTCCACATGGGTAACCTCTGCCCCTGCCGCCGCTGCTGCGAGGGTTGCACCACCCGTGTAGGCAAACAAGTTCAAAACCTTTGGTTTTGCACCTTTGCGCTCGATTTTCGCACGGCAAGTGTCGTATATAAAGTTCCAATTTGCAGCCTGCTCGGGAAAGATGCCTATATGTTTGAAGGCTGTGCAAGCAAGTCGCATAGTGAGATGCATCGTCTTATAGTCGTAGCGAATGTTCCAGCGGTCGCGCATCTGCGGCTTGTTGCGCCACTCGCCACGCTCCTCGCTACGGTCGGTGCGGAGGAATGAGGCATCGGCAAGGCGTTGCCACTCACGCTCATCGAGCGACTTGCGCCATACGGCTTGCGGCTCGGGACGGCGCAGTGTGTAGCGACCAAATCGCTCCAACTTTTCGCCCTCGCCCGAGTCAATCAACTCGTAATCCTTAAAGTTCGGTGTTAAGTTCATATCTTTTTATTGGCTTTTAGCCATTGGCCATTAGCCATTGGCTTTTTTCTTTTTGCAAAGATAATAAAAAGACGAGAGACGAGAGACGAGAGACGAGAGAAATTTCAAAAAATAATAGATCGTCATTCCGAGCGAATGTAATGAGCGTGGGAATCTCCATTATATTTTATTCAATTAACTGTGGGAGATTGCCACAGTCGTTTCACTCCTTCGCAATGACGGATTATTTATTTTTGCAACTATCAAAAATTATTTCTAAATTTGCGATGCAGTCCTCGGATTGTAGACATAATTACGCAGAAAGTGTAAGTTTATTCTCGCAAACGAAATGTAGGAAGTTTCAAAAAACGAGAGAGTAGGCAGACATCTTGCTGCGTCATACCACATGGTATGGCGTGGAGTTGTTGCTTATTTTGCTCGTTTGGGTTTCCTACAACCTCGTTTGCCAAGATAAGTTTTCAGCACCACGCTTTCTTTTTTTTGTAATACCACTTGGTGCTGGTGGAGATAAGTTTGAGCCGACATGTTCTTCGCTGTCTATACAAATGGGTGTATGATTATGCAACCGACATTTGACAAGTTGCGCCATAATACCCAAGATGTGCTATTCTATGTCAAACTCCACATGTTGGAATCGTGTAAATACTACTATTTATTAAACTCCAAAGGCGAAATATGCCCATTAGAATTAAATGGTGGCAAATTGATATCTATTGTCTACAAACACTCTGCTACTCCCCCTATAATAGCGTTTGAACTCGAATCACCAGACCGGGGTGTAGAAATAGTAGATATATATGAGCAACAAGGCATCTATTTCCCGCCCCTATCCATCTCTGCATCTTTAATCAAGCATCTTAATAAGGTTGGACTGAAATCCTTTTTGGGATTGGAATAGTTATAAAATATCGCTAAGTTGGATAGACCTGGTGATGCATTTATGGCCATTTAAGAAAAGCCAATGGCTAATGATTAATAGCCCATATCAAAGATTTTCATTTGGCACGCCTTGCAGTCGAACAAGAGGCGGTATCGCTTTGTGCCTCGCACAAGGTAGAGGTCGTCACGCAAGCGTGGTTTTTCGAGCAAGCACTCGCCAATCTCTCGGCGTATGCAGTAGTCCGACACAATAACCTGCTCGCCTGAGGTCGAAGGTCGGCAATCCAAACCCTCGGCAATATCCGTTACGCCGTGGTCGGTATAAAACTCTCTTGCAAGGCGATTTGTTACATTGTCTTGCGGAGTGAGTTTGTCGGCGGGATATTCTGCATATCGTTTTTCGATAAACAACTCTTTCCCTCTTATCGAATAACAATATTCTCTCTCTTTTTCGAGTAATTCAAACACCTCTCGGCGCAAAGCACCCACTACCGACATCGGCGCAAAACGCAAATTCTCGATAGTGATATCACGCACCTCGAAAATCGTATCGCCCGAACGCAACAACTGCTTGCGCAGAGCCACCTCGCCACGCTCCTTGTTGCGAGCCTCCTCGGTAGCGCACTCAACAGATGCAACCACCACAACACCCTCCTCATCGGTGGCGGTGAGGGTTATTTTATTCTCCTCGAACTCCAATGCGAGGTCGGCTACGATTGTTCGCCTGATGCGGCTACGCTCCACGGCTTGCGAGAATAGGCGGTTATAGTTACGGAACAGCTCCACACCCACCGCCACACCATCGTAGCGATTGAGTTGTACTCGCTCGCCCTCCACGCCCACAACATTTGTTCCTACCAACGAGCCATCGGCAATAAAGCATACGCCATCGCCCGTAGCGAGGTCGTGTCGGCGGTCAAGAATCACACCTCTGCGGTCGGCACGAACAACCTTGCCAATACGCTCGCCCACCGCCTTCGGAGTGTCAAACGATGCCACGCCACGCTGTTTTCCATCGAAGAAATACTCGGTGGCACCTCGCGTAAATGACCGCGATGCGTTAGGCTCGAACTCCACTATGCTGCGCCCTACCGAGCTGCGCCCAACGCCCTCACGAGCCGCAATCTCGCGGTCGAGCAGTTGGCGGTAGAGGGTTACGATATTGCGGATATAGATGCGGTCTTTCAGTCTGCCCTCGATTTTGAACGAGGTAATACCCTCGTCAATCATCTCGCCCAAGCGAGCCGAGAGGTCGAGATCGCGTACCGAAAGAAGATGTTTGCTCTTTATAATAGTTTCGCCCTTGTCGCTGCACAAATCGTACTCCAAGCGACACGGCTGGCTACACTCACCACGGTTGCCACTGCGCTCCGAGGTTGAGCGCGAGAAGAAGCAACGACCACTCTGCGATACGCAGATTGCACCGTGAACGAAAGCTTCCAACTCGATGGTGGTTGCTTTGCGAATTTCGCGAATTTGCTTTTTCGATAGGGAGCGCTCCAAAATAGCCCTCGAAAAGCCCACCTCCTCGAAAAATCGCACCTTTTCGGGCGTTACGCAGTTGGTCTGTGTCGAGGCGTGCAACTCTATCGGCAAACCCATACGGCAGTACGCCATATCCTGCACAATAAGCGCATCGACGCCCGCATCAATCAGCGCAAGAGCCTGACGGCGAGCCTCCTCCAACTCATTGTCGAAGAGCAGGGTGTTGAGTGTTGCATAGACCTTTACGCCGTAGCGATGGGCGTACTTCGCGACGCGGGCAATATCTTCTACGGAGTTGGTTGCCGAGTGGCGAGCACCGAACTTGCCTGCGCCGATATATACAGCATCGGCACCGCAGTCGATAGCATCAACCGCCGTGTCGTAATCCTTTGCAGGGGCAAGTAACTCAATATATCGCTTCATACTCCGCAAAGATACAAAAATAGTTGTTCGTTTCACTCTTTTTTTATAAATTTGCACGATGTAATACATTTCTTTTGAAAATTAGATATAAAATATAGTATATGCTTACACTACAACAGTTGCGTGGCGATAAGGAGTTGGCGATTAAGAAACTTGCCAAGAAGGGTGTTGATGCAGCACCTGTTATCGCAAAGATTGAGGAGTTGGACGATGCCCGCAAGGCATTGCAGGTTGAGTTGGATAACTGCCTTGCCGAGCAGAATAAGGCTGCCAAGGAGATTGGTATGCTTATGGGACAAGGCAAGCGTGAGGAGGCTGAGGAGCGCAAGCAGCAGGTTGCTGCATTGAAGGCTAAGTCGGCTGAACTCTCGGCTAAGCACGAGGAGGCTTCGGCTGCATTGCAGGCGCAAATCGTATTGCTCCCGAACTTCCCTGCCGATATTGTCCCTGAGGGCAAGACCGCCGAGGAGAACCTCGTTGTGAAGATTGACGAGAACTATTCGGCGTTGCCAGAAAACCCACTTCCACACTGGGAGTTGGCGAAGAAGTACGACATCATCGACTTCGACCTCGGTGTTAAATTGACCGGCGCAGGTTTCCCTGTATATAAGGGTAAGGGCGCGAGATTGCAGCGTGCGCTTATCAACTACTTCCTCGACTACAATACAGCCGCAGGTTATCAGGAGGTAGAGCCACCGGTAATGGTAAATGAGGCTTCGGGCTTCGGTACGGGACAGTTGCCTGATAAGGAGGGACAGATGTATCACGCTACGGCAGATAACTTCTACCTCGTACCAACAGCCGAAGTACCCGTTACAAATATCTTCCGTGATGTAATTCTCGATGAGAAGGAGTTCCCTGTGAAGATGACCGCCTACACCCCTTGCTTCCGCCGTGAGGCAGGCTCGTATGGTAAAGATGTGCGTGGCTTGAACCGTCTGCACCAATTCGATAAGGTCGAAATCGTGCAGTTGGCGTTGCCTGAGAACTCTTACGAGGCTCTCGATGGTATG
>JAZSOV010000013.1:0-14904 GCA_045537095.1 Alistipes sp. | reverse complement strand
TGTAGCGCAAATCTGCGTTGCATAATGTGATTTTCTCAAAACTTTTGAGCTTTTCAACTATCTAAATTTTGCCCCTTCCCCAAAAAAACCACAGCAACAAACAAGCCTGCCTAACAAAAAAACTTGTTAGACAGGCTATTTATTTACTTTGTTGAGTTTGGTTATTGAATACCCTTCAATTTCTTGTAGATAGCGTTGTACTTATTGTACTTATCCATCATGCCATCCTCATTGCGAAGACGGAAACAGAGAACTTTGAGGTATTCGGCGCAGTCTGCACTCTCAGGTTTCAATTCCAAAGCTTTCTCCAACCATGGCAACGACTTCATATAGGTATTGTTTACCTCCTTCAAGCCGGCCTGATACTCCTCCTGCGAGTTAATGCTGTCGAGACGAGCATTGAATGCGCGGTTAGCCTCATCACCCTTTGCCATATAGAAGTAGCCGAGGTAGAAGTTTGTGTCGTAGTCATTTGGCTTCAACTCGTTGATTTTTAGGAACGAATTGATGCACTCGTCAAAGTTCTTCAACTTGAAGAATACCTGTCCGCGAGCAAACCAGAGATCGGCATTGTCAGGCTTCTCGGCGAGCATCTTGTCGATACGACCTACCAAGTCGGCAGGATCGCCAACTCCCTCCTCCGAGGTGTAGAGCTGAATCAAACCCTCCATGATGCGCTCGTTGCGTGGATACTTCTCGATACCCTCCAATAGAGCGTTCTTTGCCTTAATGAGATTCTCTTTGTTGGCAGCGCGTTGGCCGTAGTAGCAGTGGAACAGGAAGTAGTAGAGGTTGCCCTGCTCATCCTTATAACCTGCTTCGAGTGCCTTATTGAGATACTGCTCGCCATCTACGAAGTACTGTGGCTCCTTTGCTCCGAGGAAGGCCGCCAACTGACCTGCGAAGAAGTAGTAGCGTGGATCAACCTTGCCAATAGCAGGATTTAGCTGCAAGCCTACTGCCTTATTGTAGGCATCAATAGCGGTCTTGTACTCGGTGATGTCGAGGCTCACCGAACCGAGCTCCGAGTAGTAGTTTACGAGAGACTCCAATGCGATCTTGATCTTTGGCGCCGAAGCAGGATCCAATTCGTAAGCCTTCGCAAATGCCTCCTTAGCCAACTCGTAGCCATTAGGGAATATCTCGCGCTTGATTTTCCAAGCCGAAACCTTGCCATTCTTTGAGTGTACATCAATCCAGTCGAAGTAGTATACGCCATCCTTCACCTCGTTGGCGCTTGCGCCGATGGTGATAGGGAGCATACCTGCATCGAGTCCGGAGAAGATGTTCTTGGTAGGTGCAACGATAGCATCGGCACAAATCTTACCACGATTGAACCAAGTTGCAGCCTTTGCCGACTTCTTAGGGTTGGCGATGTCGGCATCGCTCTTCTCCAACTTTGCCTTGAACGAGGCATCGTTAATCTTTTGTGCGGTAACGGTAGGCACTACCAGTGCCGCTAAAACCACTACCATTGAGATAATCTTTTTCATATTATACTAACGGTTAATGTTTAATGTTTATTGTTCGTTTTCGTTGTTTGTTGCCTCGGTTGCAGGGGCCTCGGTTGCATTCTCTGCTCCCTCAACCACTACTGCGCTCTCGTCAATCTCCTCCTCGCTTACAGGAACGACAGCCACCGATGCAATCTCATCGCCCTCGCGGAGGTTGATGATACGAACACCCTGCGTTGCACGACCTGCTACGCGAATTTGCTCGATAGAGGTGCGGATTGTGATACCCGAACGATTGATAATCATCAAGTCATTATCATCGGTTACGGCCTTGATAGCCACCAACTCGCCGGTCTTTTCGGTGATGTTGATGGTCTTGACACCTTTACCTCCACGATTTGTAACACGATACTCCTCGACATTGGTACGCTTTCCGTAACCATTAGCCGAGAGTACGAGTACATCCTCGTTTGATTCAGGCTCGATACAAATCATGCCGATAGCCTCATTGTCGCCTTCGAGCGATACGCCACGCACACCAATCGAGGTACGACCTACCTCACGAACTGTCGATTCGTTGAAGCGGATAGCCTTACCCTCACGAGTTGCAATCATCACCTCGGCAGTGCCGCTTGTGAGTTTAGCCTCGATAAGACGGTCGCCCTCACGAATCTCGATAGCGTTGATACCATTGGTACGAGGACGCGAGTATGCCTCCAACTTGGTCTTCTTAACTGTACCGTTCTTGGTACACATTATAATATAGTTGGAGTTGATATACTCCTCATCGTTCAACTTCTTGCAGTTGATATATGCACGCACCTTGTCGTCAGGCTCGATGTTGATGATATTCTGAATAGCACGGCCCTTCGATGCGCGTGTTCCCTCCGGAATCTCGTAAACCTTCAACCAGAAACAACGACCTTTCTCGGTGAAGAACATCATTGTATTGTGCATCGAGGCAACATAGATATGCTCGATAAAGTCTTCATCGCGGGTAGCCGAACCCTTCATGCCAACGCCGCCACGATTTTGTGTGCGGTAGTCGGCGAGCGATGTACGCTTGATATAGCCGAGGTGTGAGATGGTGATAACCATATCCTCATCAGCGTAGAAGTCCTCCGGGTTGAACTCCTCCGAAGCATAGACAATCTCCGAACGGCGCTCATCGCCATACTTCTCCTTCACTTCGAGCAACTCCTCCTTCACGATGCCGAGCTGCATAGCCTCGTCAGCAAGTACTGCTGTGAGGTAGTCAATAGTCTTCTGCAACTCATCGCGCTCTGCGGTAAGTTTGCCATGCTCCAATCCTGTCAATGCGCGCAGACGCATATCCACGATTGCAGCAGTTTGCAAATCGGTCAAACCAAAACGCTCCGAGAGGGTAGCCTTTGCCTCGTCTACACTCTTGGCGTTACGGATGATGCGAACAACTTCGTCAATATTATCCTGTGCAATAAGCAAACCGAGTACGATGTGCATACGCTCCTCCGCCTTGCGCAAGTCGAAACGGCTGCGGCGAACTACAACATCGTGGCGATGCTCTACGAAGTTGCGAATAAGGTCGAGCAGATTTAAGAGTTGTGGACGACCATTTACGAGAGCGATATTATTTACCGAGAATGAAGATTGTAGCTCGGTGTGCTTGAACAACATATTCAACACTACATTCGCTACGGCATCCTGCTTCAAGGTTACAACTACGCGAGTTCCTCGACGGTCGGATTCGTCATTTACATCGGCGATGCCCTCCAAGCGGCCCTCCTTCGTAAGGGTGGCGATATGCTTAATCATCTCCTGCTTATTTACCATATAAGGTATCTCGGTAAAGATAAGCTGCTGACGACCTGTTGAGGTGGTTTCGATATCGTGACGCGCACGCATAACCACGCGACCACGACCTGTCAGGAGCGCCTCTTTAACGCCCTCGTAGCCATAGATAATGGCTCCCGTAGGGAAGTCAGGACCCTTTACAAAGTGGAGCAGATCCTCGCAAGTACACTCCGTATTGTCGATATATGCGCAGCAAGCATCGATAACCTCCGAGAGGTTGTGTGGTGCCATATTGGTTGCCATACCTACGGCGATACCGCTTGCGCCATTTACGAGCAACAACGGAATCTTTGTAGGGAGTACAGTAGGCTCCTTCTGTGTGTCATCGAAGTTCATTGTCCAATCGATAGTCTCCTTATCGATGTCGGCCATAACCTCGTCTGTAATCTTCTGCATACGCGCCTCGGTGTAACGCATAGCTGCTGGCGAGTCGCCATCCATCGAACCGAAGTTACCTTGTCCTTCAACGAGTGGATAACGCATAGCCCAAGGCTGCGCCAAACGCACCATTGCATCGTAAACCGACGAGTCGCCGTGTGGGTGGAACTTACCGAGTACATCTCCGACAATACGCGCCGACTTACGGGTTGGTTTGTCGTGATAGAGGTGCAACTCCGAATCCATATCGAAGAGGATACGGCGATGCACCGGCTTTAAACCATCTCGTACATCGGGCAACGCACGCGATACGATGACCGACATCGAGTAGTTGATGTAGGACTCCTTCATATGGTCCTCGATATTGATACGCTCAATACGACCGGTAGGGGTTACTTTTTCTTCGTTTTCAATCATAGTGTTTATATTTAAGTTTTGTTATTTGTTCTAATAAATACACGCACAAAAATAGCGATTATTTTGCGAATAATCAATTTTTGCTTGCATAAAATGTGGGTTTTGAAAAATATTTTTGTGAAAAATGCAATTTTTGCCCCTTTTTAGGCGATTTTAGCCACTTTTGGATTTTGATTCGACAGGGTGTCGGGGGGGGGGAGAATTGAGAATTGACAATTGAGAATTGACAATTGACAATTGAGAATATTTAGAATTGAAAATAACTACTCACTACTCACTACTCACTGATAAAAACTTTTCCGTTCTCGGTTTTTAGTTTTCCCTTCTCCAAGAGGTTGCGAATTGCGGATACGATATTCTTCTCGTTGCCTTTGATTTTTGCGACAAGCTCCTTTGTTGTCATTGGCTCGGTGGCAAGCAGACTCAAAATCTCCGTTTCGTAGTTTACGGAGTTGTTCTTCTCTCGCTTTTTGCGGGCAAGGCAGTTGTCGCAGATGCCGCACGGCTCCGACAAGGTGTCGCAGAAGTATTGTTCGATGATGCGGCTGCGACACTCCTCCTCTTCGTTGGCGTAGTGGAGTAGGTGGTTAAATCGCTCCAACATCAGCTCTTTGCGGCGTGTGTAGGTGGCAGGGGCGATGTAGACATCGCGCGAAGGGAGTCGCTCCTCGTCAAGGAATATCAACGGGTCGTGGTTGGTGGGTATGTAGCGAATGACATTGGTGCGCCACAATCGCTTC
This sequence comes from Alistipes sp., assembly GCA_045537095.1. Classification (GTDB taxonomy): domain Bacteria; phylum Bacteroidota; class Bacteroidia; order Bacteroidales; family Rikenellaceae; genus Alistipes. The sequence goes on along the minus strand of JAZSOV010000013.1, from coordinate 10,082 downwards.
AAGAACTCGTGAACTTCGGTATGCGTGCGCTTGGAGAGTGAGGCAATCTCCATCTCGTCTATTGGGCGGAAGTCGCTGAATACACCCGTGTATAGGCGTAGTATGGAGCGTAAAATATTCTCCTCATTCTCGCTTCGCAGCGGAATTTGGTACAGTTCATCGCGTGTAACCGTAAACATCAGTCGTGCAGGGTGTTCGCAATCCTCCACGAATGTCATATAGCCGTTGAGTTGCAGCAATTTGATGATATTGTGAACGATGACGACAGGCAACTTGACTCGGTGACAGAAGTCGTAGATGTTAAAGACAAACGAAGCCTCCTTGCCATCGCCGATTGCCACGCCGAGGTAGGAGCATAGCTCGTTATAGACCGATTGTATAAGTTCGATGCTCGGAAACTCCTTGTCGAAGATGTCGAGTATGCGGCGATTATCGTCCGAGGCCATCAGAATTACGGCATAACTGCGCTCTCCATCACGGCCTGCGCGGCCCGCCTCCTGATAGTACGATTCGAGCGAGTCGCTCATGGTGTAGTGGACGACAAAACGCACATCGCGTTTATCGATACCCATGCCAAAGGCGTTGGTAGCCACCATTATACGAGTTTTACCGCTAATCCATTCGTCTTGTCGTATGGCGCGCTCGGTGTTTGGCAATCCTCCATGGTAGAACGATGCCGATTCTCCCTGCTCGACAAGATATTGGGCAACTCTCTCGGCCGTCTTGCGCATACGCACATAGACGATGCCACACCCCTCTACATTGTTTACTATGCGCATTAGTTGCGACTCTTTGTCGTCGGTTTGTCGCACGCTGTACGAGAGGTTGGGGCGCAGGAATGACGATTGCAAGATATTAGGCTCGGCAAAGTTGAGTTGCTCCATTATATCTTTCGCCACGCGCGGTGTTGCCGAGGCCGTAAGGGCTAAGACAGGTGTGTCGGGCAGAAGCCTGCGCAACTCCTTGATTTTTAGGTATGCAGGTCTGAAATCGTAGCCCCACTGCGAGATGCAGTGTGCCTCGTCTACCGCGAGGAACGATACATTCATCCTATCCACGCGCAAGCGGAACATTTCACTCGATAGTCGCTCTGGGGCAACATACAAGAATTTAACATCGCCATAGATGCAGTTGTCGAGGGCAATATCTATCTGTCGGCTTGTCAATCCCGAATGGACTGCTACGGCCGGAATACCTCGCTTGCGCAGGGTATCGACCTGATCCTTCATCAAGGCGATAAGTGGCGTTACAACGATACATAGACCATCGTTCATGAGTGTTGGAAGTTGGTATATTATAGACTTTCCTCCACCCGTAGGCATAAGTACGAGCGTGTCGCGCCCGGACAAAACGGATTCGATCGCCTCGCGTTGCATCGGGCGAAACGAGTTGTAGTGCCAATACTTTTTGAGCGTATCGAGTAATTTCTGCTCCATAGTCGCGAAGATAGTATATTTTTTTGAGAAAAGAGGCTGTTTTGTCATAAAATCTCCATATATTTGTACTATGATTTTACGCGCCAACTGCAAAATAAATCTCGGACTCGACATTCTTCGCCGCCGCGAAGATGGCTTTCACGACCTCGAAACGGTGATGTTGCCCGTGCGCGAATTGTACGATGTGGTCGAAGTGGTTCGGGTAGAGGGTAGCTCAACCTTCGAGCAGAGGGGATTGGTGGTCGATTGCGATGCGGAGGATAATCTCTGTATGAAGGCTCTGCGACTGATGCAACGATTGTATGGCATTGGCGAGGTGCGAATAACTCTCGATAAGCGAGTGCCTTTCGGCGCAGGTTTGGGGGGAGGTTCGAGCGATGCTACGGCTGTAATTTTGGCTCTGAATGAGATGTTTAAGCTTGAATTGAGCGAGGATAGATTGGTGGAAATTGCAGCGATGATAGGTAGCGATACAGCCTTTTTTGTTCGCAACACACCGCAACTCTGTACGGGGCGTGGTGAGGTGATGGAGTCTATCGAATTACCGTTGCAGGGCTACTATCTTGCCGTTGCAAAACCCAAAGAGGGGGTATCAACCAAAGAGGCATATTCGGGTGTGCGACCTGCTGTTCCGCAGGTACGCTTGGCTGAGGCGTTGAAGCGCCCTATTGCCGAGTGGCAGGGGGTTGTGAAGAATGATTTTGAACCACATGTTTTCGTGGCGCATCCAATAATTGCAGAACTAAAACAGAAAATGCTTGAAGCGGGGGCGGTGTATGCTTCGATGTCGGGCTCAGGCTCGGCGGTATTCGGACTTTTTGAGTGTGAGCCGAAGTTGACGATTGGAATACATAACTATCTAAAAATAACAAAATTATGAGAAAATTTATTCTTTGTGCCTTTATGGCAATGTTTGCCTTTGCCGCATCGGCAGAGGAGTTGAATGTTGGCTCGTTCAATATTCGTCTTAACTCCAAAAAGGATTACAAAAAACACAACGGCTGGAACGAGCGCAAGCAGTATGTTTGCGACTTGATCAACCTCGAAGCTTTCGATGTTTTTGGCGTGCAGGAGGCTCGCAAGCCTCAGCTCAACGATATGTTGAAGATGTTGCCTGACTACGACTATATTGGTGTAGGTCGTGATGATGGTAAGGCGAGGGGAGAGTTCTGTCCTGTATTCTATCGCAAAGATAAGCTCAAAATGATCAATGGTGGCACATTTTGGCTTTCGGAGACTCCTGACGAGGTGTCGCGAGGTTGGGATGGTGTCTGCCGCCGCATCTGCTCGTGGGGATATTTCCAGCGCAAGAGCGACAAGATGCGTTTCTACTTCCTCTGTATTCACCTCGACCACAAAGGAAAGGAGGCTCAGTTGGAGGGCTCAAAGCAGGTTGTCAATTGGATTAAAGAAAATTGCAAGGGTGTAAGTGCTATCGTAGTCGGAGATTTCAATGTTACACAAAACAGCGAGGCATACAGCGTATTTGCCGAGAGTGGTATTTTGAAGGATACTTATACAACTGCAAAGTATCGTTTTGCCCCTACGGGAACATTCAACGGCTTTAATCCTAACCGTTATACTGCACAGCGCATTGACCATATCTTTGTAACAAACAATATTGATGTTAGCCGCTATGGAGTCTTGACCTACCGCTACTTCCGCGAGAAAGATGGCGAGGAGCAGGATATGGATACCGCTGCGCCAAAGGAGGTTAAGGGTAAGGATTACGAGATTAAGAATCCGAGCGACCACTATCCTGTGCAGTCGTGGTTGACCTTGAAGAAGAGCAGCAAGAAGAGAAAATAGCAGTTGCTATATAGTCTTTGATGATAGAGGTGTGCTCCAAAAAATGGGGTACACCTCTTTTATTGGTAATGTTTTTCTGTTTTTTAATTCAAAAACTAAAAGTTTTTCACTATCTTTGCACGATTTGTATCTTTGATACAATGTTTTAGTGCAAAATGAAAGAGGAAAATATAGATATTAAAACCACGATTGAGGAGTCAGACTACAAGTATGGCTTCACCTCCGATATCGAGACTGAGTTTATTCCGAAGGGCTTGAACGAGGAGGTTATACGCCTTATTTCCGAGAAGAAAGAGGAGCCTGAGTGGATGCTCGAACTCCGCTTGCAGGCGTATCGCCATTGGCTTACGATGAAGCACCCGACTTGGGGGCATCTCGATATTCCGGATATTGATTTTAACGATATCATCTACTTCGCAGCGCCGAAAAAGAAGAAGCAACTCGCTTCGATGGACGAGGTCGATCCCGAACTCAAAGCGACCTTCGACAAACTCGGCATTCCTTTGGAGGAGCAGAAGGTCTTGGCGGGAGTTGCGGTAGATGCGGTCTTTGACTCGGTGTCGGTAAAGACCACCTTCCAAGAGGCGTTGGCGGAGAAGGGTATTATCTTCTGCCCAATCTCGGAGGCGATACGCAACCACCCTGAGTTGGTGCGCAAGTATCTCGGCTCGGTAGTGCCGTATGCCGATAACTTCTACGCAGCACTGAATACAGCGGTCTTTTCGGACGGCTCATTCTGCTATATCCCGAAAGGGGTGCGTTGCCCGGTGGAGCTTTCGACCTACTTCCGCATCAATGCGCAGGGTACGGGACAGTTCGAGCGTACGCTGATTGTCGCTGACGAGGGGGCGTATGTAAGTTATTTGGAGGGTTGTACTGCTCCGCAGCGCGATGAAAATCAGTTGCACGCCGCAGTGGTCGAGATTGTCGTGGAGAGAGATGCCGAGGTTAAGTACTCGACAGTGCAGAATTGGTACCCTGGTGACAAAGATGGTAAGGGCGGAATCTATAATTTCGTAACCAAGCGAGGTCTTTGCAAGGAGAATGCCCACCTCTTCTGGACACAGGTAGAAACAGGCTCGGCGATAACTTGGAAATATCCGAGCTGTGTGCTTATGGGCGACAACTCGGTGGGCGAGTTCTACTCGGTGGCTATGACCAACAACTTCCAGCAGGCGGATACGGGTACGAAGATGATACACATTGGTCGCAACACGCGCAGCCGTATCGTGTCGAAGGGTATCTCGGCAGGACAGTCGCAAAATGCCTATCGTGGTTTGGTTAAGGTTATGCCGAAGGCGGAGAATGCCCGCAACTACTCGCAATGCGACTCGTTGCTCATTGGCGATAGGTGTGGAGCGCATACCTTCCCTACGGTCGATTGTCGCAACTCCTCTGCTCAACTCGAACATGAGGCTACAACCTCGAAGATTTCGGAGGAGCAACTCTTCTATTGCAACCAACGAGGTCTCTCGACCGAGGATGCAGTGGGCTTGATTGTTGGAGGATATGCCCGTGAGGTGTTGGCAAAGTTGCCGATGGAGTTTGCGGTGGAGGCGCAGAAGTTGCTATCCATCAGCCTTGAAGGCTCGGTAGGATAGGCGCGACGAGAGTTAGAGTCGTTAGGGGCGTTAGAGTCGTTAGAGTCGTTAGAGCTGCGCTCTTAATCATTACTCAGCTTTTTTGAAAAAAGAATTAAGAATTAAAAAAATAAAACTTTAAGCGCACCCTTAATACCCCTAACGACGCTAACGCCTCTAAAAAGTTTGCGCCGTGATAAGGGTGGGAGTTCGCAAAACATTAAAGAGAGTATGCTAAAAATTAAGAATTTGCATGCATCGGTCGATGGCAAGGAGATACTTCGAGGAATAGACTTTGAGGTTAAGGCTGGCGAGGTGCACGCCATAATGGGACCTAATGGCTCGGGAAAGAGTACCCTTGCATCGGTGATTGCAGGTAGCGATAAGTTTACGGTTGAAGCAGACGAGTTGTCGTTTGAGGGCGAGGACTTGCGCGATATGTCCATTGAGGAGAGAGCAAGAAAGGGCTTGTTCCTCGGTTTCCAATATCCCGTAGAGATTCCGGGTGTTACGATGGCAAACTTTATGAAGATTGCCGTAAATGAGCAGCGCAAGTCGCGTGGCGAGGAGCCACTTACCGCAGCCGAATTTTTGAAGATGATGCGCGAGAAGGCAAAGGTTGTGGAACTCGATGCTAAGATGACCTCGCGTGCCGTGAATGAGGGCTTCTCGGGTGGCGAGAAGAAGAAAAACGAGATTTTCCAGATGGCGATGCTCGATCCGAAGTTGGCTATCCTTGACGAGACCGATTCGGGATTGGATATTGACGCACTGCGAATTGTCGCTACGGGTGTTACAAAGTTGCATACGCCGCAGAATGCTACCGTAGTGATTACCCACTACCAGCGTCTGCTCGACTATATCGTGCCTGACTTTGTGCATGTGTTGTATAAGGGTAAGATTATCTACTCGGGCGATAAGTCGTTGGCGTTGAAGCTCGAAAAAGAGGGTTACGATTGGTTGATTAACGACTATAAGGAGTAGGCGATGGCTGTTCGAGAGTTAATAGCAGGGGGATTATTGCGCGAGACGAAGGTTGGGCGCATTGACGACAAGTGTGACTTGTCGCTACCTCTGGTTGTCGTAAATCCTCGCAAGGGCGAAATTGAGGTTGTGACCTCACAAAAAGTGTCGCTCGTGGTGTGGCACGACGATGCGAAGGAGTGCGCTTTGACTCTGCGCCTTGCTCCGCATACGCAGGTGTCACTTACGGAGGTATATGCTTCGGAGAAGTATGTGTCGCTCACGATAGAGCAGGGCGAAGCGAGCGAGTGCAATGTAACGACTGTGATGTTGCGAGGAGCGCATACCGCCTACGAAACCTTGCTCAATGCTCCGCACTCATCGTTTGTGATGAATGCAGCAGTTGTGGCTTCGGAATTTGACCATGCGGTATTGTCGCTTGTTACACGCCACAATGTTGCAGATTGCAAGAGCAATTCTACAATCAAGAGCGTTGCTTCGGGCAGAGCAGTGGCAGAGTTTAAGGGGCTGGTATATGTGGCGCAAGACGCACAGCGTACCGATGCCAAACAGCTCAACCGCAATATAGAACTCGACGCAGGTCGCGTAGTGTCGGAGCCGCAGTTGGAGATTTACGCAGATGATGTGAAGTGTTCTCACGGCTCGACAGTAGGGCAACTTGACGAGCAGGCAATATACTATATGCGTCAGCGCGGTATCTCGCAGGAGAGTGCCGAACGGTTGATGTTGGAGGGCTTTGTGGGCGATGTAGTGGCAAAGTGCGAGATTGAGGCTTTGCGCGATATCCTAACCGATGCCCTACAAAAGAGATTAAACGGATAATTTGAAAATGTTTGATGTAGAGCAAATACGCAGGGAGTTCCCGATATTGGAGCACGAGGTGTATGGCAAGAAGTTGGTCTACCTCGATAGCGGAGCTACGGCACAAAAACCGCGATGCGTGGTTGATAAGATGTCGGAACTGCTCTTGCATGATAACGCCAATATCCATCGTGGCGTGCATCTGTTGTCGGAGGAGATGACGGCACGATACGAGGAGGCTCGCGAGGTTGTGCGCTGCTTTATCGGTGCGGAGCATCGTGAGGAGGTGGTATTTACTTCGGGTGCTACGATGTCTTTGAACTTGGTGGCTACGAGCTGGTGCGAGAAATTTTTGCACGAAGGCGACAATGTGGTTGTCAGCCATATCGAACACCACTCGAACATAGTGCCTTGGCAGTTGGCCACGGAGCGTAAGGGCGCAGAGTTGCGAGTAATTCCGGTTGATGATAGCGGCGCATTAGAACTCGATGCGCTCGATAACCTTATTGACGAGCGCACAAAGGTTGTGGCGGTTACGCAGGCATCGAATACGCTCGGCACATGTCCCGACCTCGCAACGATTATCGCAAAGGCGCACTCTGTGGGTGCTGTTGTGGTGGTTGATGGCTGTCAGGGCGTTGTTCATGGTGGGGTAGATGTAAAGGCTCTCGATTGCGACTTCTACGCATTTTCCGGACATAAGTTGTATGGCCCTACGGGTATAGGAGTGTTGTATGGCAAGCGCGAACTGCTCGATAAGATGCCCCCATATATGGGCGGTGGCGATATGGTCGATAAGGTGTCGTTTGCAAAGACTACCTACGCACCTCTGCCACTCAAATTTGAGGCGGGAACATCGAACTATATTGGTGCTGTTGGTTTGGCGGAGGCAATAAAATTTTTGCAGTCGCTCAATGTCGAGGATGTGGCAAAGCACGAGAAGGAGTTGCTTGACTATGCGACCGAACAACTCTTGCAGATTGAAGGGTTGCGTATCTACGGCACTACGGAGGACAAGGCTCCGATTGTGTCGTTTAATGTCGAGGGGTGCGACCATTACGATATCGGAATGATCCTCGACAAGATGGGGGTTGCAGTGCGCACGGGACACCATTGCGCCGAGCCTGTGATGGCTCGCTACGGCACAAACGGAGTTGTTCGTGCCTCGATTGCCCTCTACACAAATAAAGCAGATATTGACGCACTCGTTGCAGGAGTTAAACGAGCAGTCAGAATGTTGAAATAAGACGAGAGTCGAGAGGAATTTTATAAAATAGATACCTTTAATTGTCACCGCTGCGATTGAGCCGAGAGCAGAGGTTGCTTGCAGACTTTGCCGAGGCGGAGCAGTGAAGACCGAAGGTCAATTATCAATTGTCAATTATCAATTAAAGAATTTTTATGTTTATAGTACTTGAAGGACTTGACGGCGCAGGAAAATCTACCCAAATCAAAAAGCTGCGTGCGATGTTTGCAGAGCGAGGCATCGAGAGTGAGTATGTTCACTTTCCTCGTTTCGATGCACCTGTCTATGGCGATTTGATAGCTCGTTTTTTGCGTGGCGAACTTGGCTCGGTGGAGCAGGTAGACCCATATATCGTGGCGTTGTTGTATGCGGGCGACCGTGCCGATATGGCGCCGCAAATCCGCAAATGGCAGCAGGAGGGCAAGGTCGTGATTGTCGATAGATATGTCTATTCTAATATCGGCTACCAATGTGCCAAGATTGCCGACAAGGAGGCTCGTATGAGCTTGAACGATTGGATTCTCAATCTCGAATATGAGGTCAATAAGATTCCTCGCCCCGATGTGTCGTTGTTCCTCGATGTGCCGTTCGCATTTACCGAGAAACGCCTGACCGAGCAGCGTGAGGGCGATGATAGAAGCTACCTGAATGGCGCAGCGGATATCCACGAGCAATCGCTCTCGTTGCAGCAGCGTGTGCGTGAAGTGTACCTCGAATCTGCGGAGCGTGATAGCGAACTCGTTGTTGTGAATTGCAGTAATGAGGAGGGCGCAATGGCCTCGCCTGATGAAATTTTTGCTCGTATTGAGGCGAAGATAGCCCCACTTCTGAAATAAAACAGATAAAGAAGTATGGCCCAAACATTGAGAAATAGACGCTGGTTTCGTTACCTATCGCATTTTTGCCGAATAACCTTTGCGCTAACATTTATAGTGTCGGGCTTTTTTAAGGCAATAGATCCGTGGGGTACGATATTGAGCGTTAATAACTACCTCGCGGCGTATAATATCTCTGCGCCGGAGTGGTTGGTTATCGTATTCTCTATTTGGTTGTGCGGTGCCGAATTGATGATGGGTTGCATGCTCACTTTTAAGGTGCGTATCCGCTTGGTGTCAATCTTCTCGGTGCTGTCGATGACATTCTTCACTATTCTCACATTTTTGAGCGCAACCGTTTTCCCGGTCGAAGATTGTGGCTGCTTTGGCGAGTTGGTAAAGCTTACCCCTTGGCAGACCTTCGCCAAAAATGCGGTGTTGCTGCCTATGGCACTCTGCTTTTGGTATCGCTACCGCCCTGACCGAATTTTCGCATTCTCGAAGTTGGAGTTTTTCCTGATGTGCTTCTTCTTCGTATTTGCCATGAGTGTTGGCACATACAGCTATTTCCACCTTCCACCAATCGATATGCTACCATATAAAGTAGGCACAAATATAGCCGAGGAGATGGATGAGGCACGCGCCAAGCAGACTTCCGAGGAGGTGGTACTCGTCTATCGCAATCGTCGCACAGGCCGCTTGCGCGAGTTCTCGCTCAATGATAAGGCTTGGCACAACGAAAAGCGTTGGGAGTGGGTTGAAACGCGCGTGGAGAGCGATGAAAATGGCGTGGAACCTATGATTTTAGAGTTCTATATTAGCAATGGCGAAGGCGATAAAACAGCCGAGTTGCTCGCAACACAAGGCAGGCTCTATATGCTCTGTATGGCCAATAAGGAGGGCGTGAACGATAATGTGCAGGCGCGTTTTGCTGCCGTTGAGCAATATGCCGAGCAGAGTGGCGGCAGGGTGATCTATCTCACACCTGAACACCTCTCGACAGATACCCCTGCAAATCACTATAATATCGATGCCAAGACATTAAAGACTTTGCTGCGTGCAGACAATGGCTTGGTTGTACTCGATAGTGGCGTAATTACCGAGAAGTACAACTTCCGCGATATACCATATTAGAATATAGCACATAGCAAAAATGAAGCTGTCTAACAAGGTGATTTCTGCGTTAATCCCTTTGCAAGGGCTTTTCCTCCTCACAGCTCGGCAAAGCGTGTAAACACTCTTTGCACTCGCGCCGTAGCGTCGGTTACGCTGCCCTCAAAATGCTCATTTACGCCAAGTAAACTCCGCTTTTTCGGGCTACGCAAGGTTGCGATTAAGGAGAGTGCAAAACAAATGAATTTGTTTTGCCGAGCCGAAGCAGCCAAAAGCCTTCGAAGAAGGTTTAAGCCTT
>JAZSOV010000001.1:0-20813 GCA_045537095.1 Alistipes sp. | reverse complement strand
GTTCGAGGATAATGCAGAGTTCGGTCTCGGTATGCACATCGGTAACGAGAAGATTCGCGAGAATTTGGTAGCCCTTGTAAACGAGGCTTTGGAGTGCGAGAAGTGCTCGGACGAGTTGAAAGCCGTATTGAAGGAGTGGTTGGAGGTTCGTCACCTTGCTGCCAAGTCGGCAGAGGTTGCTCCACGAGTTGTTGAGTTGTGCGAGGCTTGCGGCTGTGACAAGTGCAAGGCAATTCTCGAACATAAGGACTTCCTCGTTAAGAAGTCGCAGTGGATTATCGGTGGAGACGGTTGGGGCTACGATATCGGCTTCGGCGGTGTTGGCCATGTATTGGCAACCGGTGGGGATGTAAATATCCTCGTAATCGATACCGAGGTTTACTCGAACACGGGCGGTCAGTCGTCAAAGGCTACTCCGGTAGGTGCTGTTGCGAAGTTTGCATCGATGGGTAAGCGTATCCGCAAGAAGGATTTGGGTGCTATCGCAATGACATACGGTTATGTATATGTTGCACAGGTTTCGATTGGTGCATCGCAGACACAGCTCTTCAATGTATTGAAGGAGGCCGAGGCTTATCCTGGACCATCGCTTGTTATAGCATACGCTCCTTGTATCAACCACGGTATCAAGGGCGGTATGACTCGTACACAGACTATCGGCAAGCAGGCTGTTGAGTGCGGTTATTGGCACTTGTGGCACTACAACCCACTTCTCGAGGATGAGGGTAAGAATCCGTTTGTACTCGACTCGAAGGAGCCGGATTGGTCGAAGTTCCGCGACTTCCTCTTGAAGGAGGTGCGTTACACCTCGTTGCAGAAGACCTTCCCTCAGGAGGCGGAGGAGTTGTATAAGGCAGCCGAGGAGAACGCAAAGTGGCGTTACGAGGGTTATGTTCGCAGAGCAAAACTTGAATTCTAAACAATCTTGATCATCCTCGAATTTGGGATGTAGAGAGTATAAAAATGAAGGGTGGTAGTAAAAATACTGCCCTTCATATTTGAATTTTATGAATAACGATATTATTGTTGCGCCGGCAACGGCGATGGGCGGTGCTATCGCTGTGATTAGAGTGAGTGGCAAAGGCTCGGTGGATATGGTGGACCGTATTTTCCTCGGTAGGCAACCCCTTACCGAGGCGAAATCACACACCATGCACTACGGCGAGATTCGAGATTATGAGCGCGTCATAGATGACGTAGTGGTGGCGGTGTTCCGTGCGCCACACTCCTATACGGGCGAGGAGTCGGTCGAAATTTCGATTCACGGCTCACGCTACATTGCAAGCGAGGTTATCCGCCTATTGTGCGAGGAGGGCGCACGTATGGCAAGTGCGGGCGAGTTCTCGCAACGAGCGTTGTTGGCGGGGCGTATCGACCTCTCGCAGGCGGAGGCAGTGGCAGATTTGATTGCGGCGGAGACACGTGCCGAACACGCTATCGCATCGACACAGATGCGTGGCGGCTACTCGAGGATGCTTGACGAGTTGCGCAATGAACTTCTCGATATATGCGCGTTGGTGGAACTCGAACTCGACTTCTCGGAGGAGGATGTGGAGTTTGCCGACCGCACCCAACTCGAAAATATGTTGGACGAGGTGGAGGCTGTTGTGTGGCGACTTATGCAGTCGTTCCGTATGGGAAATGCCATTCGCGAGGGTGTGAGAGTGGCTATTGTTGGTAGACCGAATGTGGGCAAGAGTACGCTGCTGAACGCCCTATTGCAGGACAATAGGGCTATGGTGTCGGATATTCCGGGTACCACACGCGATACGGTCGAGGAGAGCATTGTGATAGACGATATTCGCTTCCGTTTTATAGACACGGCGGGATTGCGCGAGACGGATGATAAACTCGAAAAGATGGGTATCGAACGCACCGAGATGGCTATTAAGGAGGCGGATATTATAATATATGTAACGGACCCTTCGCAGAAGAACCTCGAATTGCCGAAGGTGAACGAGCGACAGAAATTGCTCGTTGTGGTGAATAAGATGGATACGACGGATGAACATGATATCGAGGGGGCAATATATGTTTCGGCTCGCTACGACGAGGGAACGGACAAGTTGCGCGATGAGTTGAGTGAGTTGGTCAATCTTGATAGCGTATATCAGGGCGAGGTTGTTGTGTCGAATATGCGCCACGCTTATGCGTTGAACGATGCTCATATGCATCTCAATCGTGCCAAGGTGGCAATTAAGGAGCGACTCTCGGCGGAACTTCTGGCGGAGCATTTGCGAGGCGCAATCAACGCCCTCGGCGAAATCACCGGCCGCATAACCTCCGACGACATCTTATCCAACGTCTTCAGCCGCTTCTGCATCGGCAAGTAAATTTGCATACCAATAACAAACGATGATAAATCATCTCCTTTAAAGAACCTATCCGACTTTTTAGTGGTTGGATAGGTTCTTTTGATTCTTATTTCATTATTTTCTTTATTTTTAGTATATTTGCAGAAATCAACCACCTATTTATGAAATTTATACTTTTTACCATTGCTTTGCTGTTGTTGCAGAATCTGTATGCTGCCGATTCGATAAAAGTGCGAAAGGGCCGTAAGATGCAAGAGGTAGATACGGTGAAGGTTGTGACTAAACCGACGCTTCCGCTTGCACCACTCTTTACTGATATTATTCCGCAACCCCTCTCGCTTGCGAAGGGTGAAGGTCGTTTTACGATTGACGAGCGCACAGCCATACTCTGCGACAAGGAACTCGAAAGAGCTGCCGGCTATCTTCGCCACTATCTCCCCGTGGAGCGTAGCCGAGGAAAGAAGAATAACTCAATACGACTGCTTCTCGACAAAAAACTTGGTCAAGAGGAGTATCATCTCTGCATTAACGAAAAGGGAATAGAGTTGCGAGGTGGCGATTATGGTGGAGTGTTCAACGGAGTCCAATCGTTGCTGCAACTACTTCCGCACGCTATATATACGAAAAATGCACCTCTGCCAATGGAGGTCGCCTATGTAGATATAAAGGATGCTCCTCAATACCACTATCGAGGTCTGTTGCTCGATGTGGCGCGCACATTTCAGCCCGTACACGAAGTGAAGCGCGTGTTGGACTATATGGCCTATTTTAAACTAAACAAACTCCACTTCCACTTGGCAGATAATCAGGGGTGGCGTGTTGAGCTGAAAAAATATCCTCAGTTTGCCGAGGTGGGAGGTTTTCGCGGTGGCGACTCGCCAATTGCTCCTGCCTATGGTTGTTTTAACCAAAAATATGGTGGCTACTATACCCAGAACGAGTTGCGCGAGATTGTGGCCTATGCAGCAGAGCGCAATATCGAGGTTATTCCTGAGATTGATATGCCGGGACATAGCCGCGCTCTCGGCGTGGTACATCCTGCCATTCGTTGCAACTATACCCCAAAAGGTGTTGATAACCGCAATGTTTGGTGTGTAGCTAAAGAGTCTAACTATGCCTTGATAGAGGATATAATCAAGGAGTTGGTTGATATTTTCCCTTCGGAATATATACATATTGGAGGCGATGAGGTCAATTTCTCGCTTTGGAAGCGATGTCCTGATTGTCAAAAGCTGATGCAAGATAAGGGGTTGAAAAGTGGAGCGCAACTCGAACAACACTTCCTCAAGCGTGTGTCTGATATTCTTACCAAGTATAATCGTAGGGCTGTTGTATGGGATGAGGCTGTGGATGGAGGTCTATTGCCAAAGACCACGATGGTTTCGGGTTGGCGCGGTGTCAAGCAGTGCTTGAACTCTACGGCAAATGGCTACACCACTATTATTATGCCTACAAAGGCGTTCTATCTTGACTATCATCAGTCGGAGGTTGAGCCTGGGCGAGGAAGTGTGTTGTCGCTCAAAACAATATGCGATTTTAACTTCGAAAATGCAGGCTTTTCTGCCGAGCAACATAAATATATTGCAGGTGTAGAGGGGGCATTTTGGAGTGAATTGTATCTTGGGAATATCAATTCTAAGAGGCATTTCTCGGACTACTTGGAGTATATGCTATTTCCGCGTTTGTTAGGTATCGCGGAGATAGGGTGGAGCAAGGAACGCCGTTCATACGATGATATGATGAAGGTGTTGAAGGAGAACTCCTACCATAAACTTCACGCTATGAGCGCTACATTCCGCATCGATCCTCCTATCGTAAAGGTCGAACTCGGAAAGATTTTTGCCTCGGCAGAAGATGGTGTGAAAATCTACTATAAGGATATTCGCAATAACAAGACGCAGGAGTATAAGAGTCCGTTAGATGCCAAGATTGCACCATTTGTAGAGTTCTATTGTCGTTGGCTTACCGGGCGTAGTGTGTCGGTGGGTGCGCCAAAGTACTACGACTCGATGAGGCCTGCCGTAAGGATAACATCGTCAATGCCGTTTAATAAAAGATATCCGGTCGAAGATTGCGAACTTTACAAGAGCGAAATGCGTACCATGCGCGCAGCTGTGGAGGGCGATTGGGTGGAGTTTCGCTTTGAGAAACCGGTTAAGTGTCAATATTTGAGAATATCGACAGGCCGAAAGCATATTCTTAGCCATGTTGTTGGCAATGGCCATATTGAGGTGTGCTACGATGGCGAGAAGTTTGTAGATGCCGGCGCGTTGAACAATGGAGCAAAAGAGCTACGACCGAAGAATAGGTCTATACACGCAGTGCGCATTGTTGTTGATGGCGATGGTGCAGGTACAATAAGGATACAACCGCTCGAAATCAAGTAACTTAACCTGATATTTTGCCATTTCACAACTGAAAATATAGCGAAAATAGCGAGAATTTTATAATTTTGCAAAGTAAAAGTTTTAGTATGGATAAGAGATTAGAGGCTACGGCGCGACTTATCGAGGTTATGAATCGTCTGCGTGTCGAATGCCCTTGGGATAGAGAACAGACCATTCACTCGTTGCGCAACAACACCATCGAGGAGACCTTCGAGTTGGCGGATGCTATCACTGCCGACGATATGGAGGGTATCAAGGAGGAGTTGGGCGACTTGTTTCTGCACATTGTATTCTACTCGAAGATTGGCGAGGAGCAGGGAGCATTCGACTTGGCGGATGTGGCAAACGGAGTGTGCGACAAACTTATCTACCGCCACCCGCATGTTTACGGCGATGTTCTTGCCGAGAGTCCCGAAGAGGTTAAACAGAATTGGGAAGCGTTGAAACTCCGCAAGAAGGCTCGCAAAAGTGGCGTTTTGGGCGGTGTGCCACGCTCGTTGCCGGCAATGGTAAAGGCATTCCGCATCAGTGAGAAGGCTGCTGCGGTAGGCTTCGATTGGAACTCGGCAAGCGAGGTGTGGGATAAGGTTCACGAGGAGATACGCGAGGTCGAAGCGGAGATGCAGAGTGGCGACAAAGAGAAGTTGGAGGCGGAGTTTGGAGACCTCTTCTTTGCCCTTATCAACGCCTGCCGCAAGAGTGGTATAGATCCCGAAAATGCCCTCGAAATGACCAATAAGAAGTTTATCAACCGCTTTAACCATGTCGAAAAGCGCGTGGCCGAGCAGGGAAAAATGGTTAGCGAGACATCGCTTGATGAGTTGGAGGGCTATTGGCAAGAGGCGAAGCAATAGTGCAGATATTGCAAATTAAAAATTGAGAATTAAGAATTTATTTTATGGCTTATATAAAATCAGTTAGAAATCATACGCCAGAGGTTGGCGAGGGTACATTTGTGGCCGAAACGGCTGTGTTGATTGGAGATGTTACTGTGGGTAAGGACTCATCGATTTGGTACAATGTGGTATTGCGTGGCGATGTGAACAAAATCACCATCGGCGACCGCACAAATATTCAAGATGGAACGGTAATCCACACTCTTTACGACAAATCACCAAAGCCTTCGCAGACACATATAGGCAACGATGTGTCGGTAGGTCACAACGCCACAATTCACGGCGCAATTATCGAGGATAACTGCCTTATAGGTATGGGTGCGACCATTCTCGACAATGCTGTTGTGGCATCGGGCTGTATCATTGCGGCAAATGCCTTGGTGCTCTCCAACTCGAAGTTGGAGCCAAACTCGGTCTATGCAGGTGTCCCAGCCAAGAAGGTCAAGGAGGTTACCCCTGAGCAGCGCGAGCAGATTATCAAGCGCATTGCCAATGACTATCGCCTCTACGCTTCGTGGTACGAGGAGTAATTTTCAAATTGAGAATTAAGAGTTGAAAAAGCGGAAGCGCACCCTTAATAGCCGTTACTCGCCCTTACTATCCGTTAATTCGCCTGCGCCGTGATAACTTTCGGAGTCCGCAAAATCAAAAAAAACTAATGGCTAAGAGCTAATATGATAAGAAGATTAAAGAGCCGCTCGCCGTATGCCGGTTACGCCTTTGTGGCGATTATTGTCAGCCTTATATGCAACTTCTCGTATCTGTTGTTGTTGGTTAGTAACCAAACAGATACGGGTAATCGCCGTGTGAATAGTAGTCGTGATAAAAATAGCGTGTCGGAGATTGTTGAAGGTCGACTGTTGGTCAATCGCGATGGCTTTGGATATATCGTATCGGAGCAGGGAGATAGCGTATATGTAGACCACCGCAAACTACATTGGCTCAACCTTGCCGAGGGTGATACATTGCGCGTAGAGGCGTATGAGCGCACCGACTTCGAGTCGAAGCATCTCTATATGCGCCGAGTGTTGGAGCGCAATGGCGCAGAGTTTAATTATGGCGCACTCTATCGTGGCTCGGAGCAGTGGCATATCGTACTCTATCAGTTTGTCTTCTACTTTGCTCTGGCCTTCCTGATGCTTCTTGTGATGAACTCAAAGGGGCGCGATGCCACTTGGCGACAGTTTCTTATTCGTGCAGCAATATGCGTGGTGATAACCTTTGCGGCATACTTCATATCGCCCGTGCCGTTGATGCACTCAGGAGAGGTCATTCCCGTCTACAAGAGCCGACAGATTGTGGAATTTGCCGTGGTGTTGAAGTCCTGTTTCGTCTTGGCGGTCATTATCCTCTATTCGCGTATCTACACGCTCCTCTATCGTGAGCAGCAGATATCGCTTGAAAATGAGATGCTCCGCAACGAGAACCTCACCACCAAGTATAATATGTTGGCAAGTCAGGTCAATCCGCACTTTCTCTTCAATTCGCTCTCTTCGCTCTCGATGCTTGTGCGCGAGAAGGACGAGGAGCGTGCATTGAACTATATAGACCAACTATCATACACCTTCCGTTACCTATCGCAAAATAGCGCAAACAGCAACTTTATCTCTCTACGCGAGGAGATTCAATTTGCCGAGGCTTATAGTTACCTCTTCAAAATACGCTATGCCGACAAGATACGATTCGACTTCGATATTGAGGAGAGGTATCTTGACTATAAGTTACCGCCTATCTCGCTGCAACCACTTATAGGTAATGCCGTAAAACACAACACCATAAGCAGCAAGAGATTGTTCAGTGTGCATATCTTCACGGAGGATGGCTACTTGGTAGTGTCGAACGAGAAGCGACCAATGCTCGAACCAAACCCGGGTACAGGACTTGGTCTTTCTAACCTCAATAGTCGCTATCAGTTGCTGCTCAATCGCGAAATTGAGATTATAGACAACGACAAGGAGTTTACGGTACGATTACCACTTGAAAAACCAAATGAATAGAAGCTATGCGAGTAGTTATTATCGAAGACGAGACTGCGGCTGCGCAAAATCTCTCGGCCATATTGCACAAAGTATGCCCCGATATTGAGATTGTGGCTACGATAGATACAGTGGAGGATAGTGTCGATTTTTTCCGTACAAAACCCGATGTAGATCTTGCCTTTATGGATATACATCTTGCCGATGGTGCTTCGTTTCGCATCTTTGGCAGTGTGGATGTCGAGGTGCCTATAATCTTCACTACGGCCTACGATCAATACGCCATCGAGGCATTCAAGGTGAATAGTATCGATTACCTGCTGAAACCCATCTCCGAGTCGGATATCAGACGCGCTATTGAGAAGTGGCAGCGACTCACTTCGACCGATCGCAAGGAGTACTCCTCGCGTGTTAGCAGTGTGGTTAATGACCAAGTTGCCGAGCCGCAACAGCAGGTATTCTTGGTGCATTTTCGCGATAAAATCATTCCGTTGCATAGTCGCGACATCGCCTTCCTGCACACATTCGAAGAGCGTGTTACCGCCTACTGCTACAAAGGTGATAAGTATCAGGTGGACTACACACTCGAAGCCTTACAATCGAAGTTGTCGAGCAAGGAGTTTTTCCGTGCCAATCGCCAATTTATTATTGCGCGACAATCGGTTAAAGATATCTCGGTTTGGTTTGGCAGTCGCCTGACTGTCAATCTCACTATTGAGACTCCTGAGCGTATTATTATTCCGAAAGCGCGTGTCCACGAATTTAAGAGTTGGCTTACTTTAACCGTAAAATAGGTCGATTCACCCCCTATTTCCGACATTTCGTACGAATTAGTTGAATATAATGAATTATATTCACTACATTTGTGCGGTTTTTAGGGTGCATATATGATTGTGCTCGAATGGGATAAATTAAGCAAACGAAAATTACAACCATAATGAAGCGTTTTATTCTATCTGTCTTTACTATTTTCTTTGCGCTATCGGCATTTGCGCAAACCGGTAAAGTAACCTTATCGCTCATAGATTCTGCCACCAAACAGGGCGTTATGGGTGCGGTTGTGGAGGTCTACCCGACAGCAAAGCCCGACAACAAAAAGTACTACACTTCGGGAGCGAACGGATATGTCTCGATTCCGGGATTGTCGTATGGTAACTACACCCTCGTAGCTACCTTTATCGGATACAAGGATCTGAAAAAGGAGTTCCGTGTATCGGGCGCAACAGTTGCACTCGGCAAACTCTCGATGTCGGAAGATGCACAGCGTATAGAGACCGTAGTGAAGACTGTCAAGGCATTGCGCACTTCGCAGAATGGAGATACGCTGAGTTATAGTGCAGGCGCATTCAAAGTATCGAACGATGCCGATGTCGAGGGCTTGTTGAAGAAGATGCCGGGTATCAACATCACAAACGGCTCAGTCGAGGCTCAAGGCGAAACCATTAAGAAAATTTTTGTCGATGGAAAGGAGTTCTTTGGCGAGGATGTGAATACGGCTATTAAATCGTTGCCTGCTGAGGCCGTAGATCGTATTGAGGTGTTCAACAAATTGAGCGACAATGCAGAGTTTTCAGGTATGGATGATGGCGAGGGCTACAAGGCCATCAATATTATCACCAAGGAGAATATGCGTCAAGGTCAGTTTGGTAAGATGTATGCCGGCGTAGGCTACGAGCCCGATTGGAAGAAGAATAATGCGGACGACTTTGCCAAGGGACACAAGTGGATTGTGGGTGGTAATGTGAACTTTTTCCACGGTGATGCGCGTGTGTCATTGATAGGTCTGTTCAACAATGTCAATCAGCAGAACTTCTCGTTCGAGGATATCCTTGGTGTTAGTGGAGCGGCAGGTGGAGGTCGTGGTATGCGCCGCAGTGTGGGAGCCTATATGGTACGACCACAGAGTGGTATTGCGCTTGTGAACTCTGTTGGTGCCAACTACTCAGATGAGTGGGGCCGCCGTAAAAATGTGAAGTTCCAAGGTTCTCTCTTCTTCAATCATACCGACACCGACAACAACTCGCGTACTGAGCGATGGTATGAGGCTCCGATGCCTATCGGATATATGTGGCAGCAGGGCGTATCGAATACGGTGAATTACAATGCGCGTTTCAATGCCCGCCTCGATTGGAAGATTTCGCGTAACGTCTCGTTGATGTCGCGTACTTCGTTCTCTTATCAGGGCAATACTCCGGAGTCAACAACTTTGGGTTACACCGTAGGCGAAAACGATGATGCTGTGGAGATAGATGGTGCAAATACACCGCATCAGTCGTTAGCATACACTAATTCGTATAGTTGGAGCCATTATAATGCTTTTCGTTTCAACGAATTCTTGCAACTGCGTACCAAACTCGGCAAGCCGGGAAGAACACTCACGGTGGATGGTCGTTTCAACTATCAGAACAACGAGCGCAAACAAAAGACAGCAGCCAACGAGGCGAATGGTATTCAATACACAGATCCAAATTATCAGGATATCTATGATTACTATCATTTGAACGATCCCAAGCTCGGAAAATGGAAAGATATGGTTAATGACAATGGTGTATTGGATATCAAAGACGAAGATGGCAATATTGTCAAAACAATAAACTATTCGCCACTCTACTCACCGTTGTACCAATATATCCACCGCCCGAGCGAGGAGTATACCGTGCGTGCAAGTGTTACCTACAACGAGCCTATTAGTCAGTCGGCACAGATCTCGTTGCAGTATCGTATGGGTTATGAACACGAGCGCAACGATAAGAATACCTTCTACACTGACAGCAAATACAAGTACAATCCTCTGACCGATAAAAACGAAAATATGTCGCAGGAGTACAGAAGTGGCTTCTGGACACATCGCATTGGTCCGGGTTTCCGCTTCTCGAAGAATAAGAACAGGGTGGTTGTAAACCTAATGTATCAGCGTGCCGAGTTGGATGGATATATTGTAGGCGAGCAGGGCGATAAGATTGACAAGCACTACAACAACTTCATGTACTTTGCGATGGCAAACCTCGCTTTCAACAAGGAGAATACCTTGCGAGTATTCTTCCGTTCGTGGACAGACGAGCCATCGGTTACGCAGTTGCAGAATATCTTTGATGTGTCGAATCCGCAATATATCAGTGTCGGAAATACGAAACTCAACCCTGCATTTGCGCACAATATCTCGGCACACTACAATCTCTCGAAGGTCGATAAGGGTATAACCTTTATGTGGATGTTCAATACACAGATTCAACAAGACTACATCTCGACATCGACTTGGAACAATACCACGGGTGCGGAGTTGTCTGGCAAGTTTGGCGATAAGGATATCCCAACCAATGGTGAGGATAAGTACTACTCTCCGAAGGAGGTTACCTCTTACGAGAACCTCGATGGATACTTCTCGGTGCGTACCCATGTGTCGCTCGGTGTGCCGTTGTCGTTTATGAAGTGTAACCTCAATATTATGGGAGGAGTGTCATATAGTCGCATTCCTTCGGCTATATATGTGACGCCTGAGAGTGGCAATGTGCTGGAGAATATCGTAAATCATAAGTATCAGACTAACCTTGCCAACAATATAGGTTACGATGCGCGAGTTACACTCGGTAGTAATATCT
This sequence comes from Alistipes sp., assembly GCA_045537095.1. Classification (GTDB taxonomy): domain Bacteria; phylum Bacteroidota; class Bacteroidia; order Bacteroidales; family Rikenellaceae; genus Alistipes. The sequence continues at coordinate 9,640 of JAZSOV010000001.1, read as the reverse complement.
CCGAAAATCTCGATTTTACGGTATCGTGGAATGGTACATACAATCAGGCGTGGAACACAATCGGTCAGACCGAGAAAAATGACTATTTCAACCATTCGGTTAATGGTAACTTGAAGTGGACATTCTTGAAGCGATTGACGCTGACGGCCTCGGTGTCGTATGTGCAGTATTTGGGCTTCACGAACAAGTACAACGAGGACTATGTATTGTGCAATGTATACCTCGGTTGTAAAGTGTTCAAGAACAAGCGTGGCGAGGTGCAGGTTGGTGTGAACGACATCTTCAACCAGAACACATCGTTTGCCCGCACTACCGGTTCGGGATATACGCAGAATGCTTGGAACAGCTGTATAGGTCGCTACTTCTCGGTGCAGTTTGTCTATAACCTCCGCCACTTCGGCAAGAAGGGCTCGACCAAGATGTCGGATTATGGCTACAAGGAGTCAACAGGCTCGGTAGGTGTTAATCGTGGCACCTCGTCTGGTGGCTGGCACGGTTTCCGCAGATAGCAAGATAGGCGTAAATAACAACCAATATCCATAATATGGTGAGTTCAGGGGCGATATCGGAGAGCGATGCGCCCCTTGTTTGTACTGCTGTCCATGCATCTACGGCAGAGGAACTTGGCACTACCTTTCCTATAATATACAGCCACTGCGGAAAGGCCTGTGGTGGTAGCGATACGCCACTCACGAGCAGAAAAGGAATGGAGAACCACAAGAGCCAAACAATCGAACTTTCGCGCTTGCGAAAGAGCCCACCGAGTGCTTGTGCCAATAGAATTACCGCCAGTAGGTAGGGCAGTATGACCGCTACGCATTGCCACCACTCACCTCGCATTGGATAGTCGAAGAGCGAGTAGTGTACGGTGAGCATAAAGCCGAGTGTCAGCGCGTAGATTACGAAATAGGTGATTGTTCGTCCAATGGTTATCGCAATAGGCGACACTGCGCTATATCTCTCGCCACGCTCTCTGCGCGTGGCAGATACCATACCGACACCTATCAAGGCTGTTTGCTGAGCAATCAATAAAATTACGGCAGGCATAACGAAGTTGCCATAGCCGAGCGAGGCGTTGAAGAGGTTGCGCTGCTCGTAGAGGATGGGAGGGTTGTAGTGTCCCGTGCGTTGCTCGACAATCTCGCTGTTCATCTCCTGAATTGCCGATACAGCCCCTTCTGCAACCTCGCGGTAGGCCAAGAAGTAGCTCGCATCGCCAAGTATGGCAACGCGGCCTTGTCGCTCGGCGAGGATGTCGCTGTCGAGGTCGGGCGAGATGGCCACAGCGCCCCACACCTTGCGCTCTGCAAGGAGCTGTTTTGCTTCGAGAATATCGGTCACCTCGTTAGTTACACGCACCTTCGGCGAGGCGTCAATCTTGTGGGTGAGCGAACGACTTATCGCCCCATTATTGCCTCCGATAACGGCTATTGGTACATCATTTAGCACCTCACCACCATAGCCGAGCGAGTATGATATGCCGTAGATAAAGAGCGCGAAGACTACAATCAACACTACGCCCTCATCGTGCCACACCCTGCGCCACTCATCTTTGATAATTGATAATTGACAATTGACAGTTGACAATTTCATAGTCTGCCCCAAAATTTACGATTTACCAAAATCCGCCTCATTCGTTCAAGAAGTAACAGAGGTAACAAGCAGAAGAGCAACATTGCTGCTATATCCTGCATCGAGAGCCACCACGCTACACCGCGCACTGCTTGGTCGATATACAACTCCATAAAGAAGGTGTAGGGAAAGAGCATCGTGAAGGGCTGCACGGCCGAGAACATCGCCATTGTTGGGAATGTTATGCCCGAAAAGGTAAATGCTAAGACCGAGTAGCCTCCGCCAAGCGACAACGATAGTCGGAATGAGGCGGTTATCGCCACAATAAAGAGTGCTACCGCCTGATAGGCGATAATAAGCGTTGCGCACCCCACGGCCAACATTGGCCACGAGCCATTCATTGGTGCGCCAAAAACTCCGAAGATCAACGCTACGACAACCAACGACAAGAGCCACATCGCGAGGGTTGTCGGGGCGAGCTTTCCCATCAATGCCGCCACCAACGAGCCATTGGCCGAGCGAAGCCACTCAATTGAGGTGGCATAACGCAACTCCGTACCTACGGCATATATGGTCGAGAGCATAGTTGCAATAATCAATATCATTACCCAAAAGCAGGGCGCAACATAGTAGGCGTAGTTGAGCCACGGGTTGAATAGTCCGTATGTCGTAAAGGCGATAGGCATTGCCTGCGCCAAGGCTTGGTCGGGCGCTAAGCCCGTCATCTCGGCGCGTTGTAACGATACGCCAACGCTGAAAGTTGTAATAGCGGTCTGTATCCCCTTGGCTGCAAGTGAGTTTGTGGAGATGTTCGCCCCTGAATCGTAGAGTATCACATTGGCAGCTTTACCCGATAGAATGTTTTTGGCAAAGCCATTCGGGATTTTGACCACCGCCACCACATCGCCTTGCAATACCTTGACTTCGGCTGCGGCCATATCGGTAATCTCCTCGACCAGCGAGGTTTGCGGTGTGGCTCTAATCATCGATACCACCTTGCGTGAGAGCGAGCTGTTATCCTCATCGACCACCGCAATGGGTAGCGCGCCTACCACCTCCTGCGAAAAGAATAGAGCAAAAAAGATGATTACCCCCAAGGGTAACCACCACACCGCTGCGCGATACTCTCTATTCGCGGCAAGTCGCTCCACTTCGCGACTTGCAGAGGTTGTTACGCCTGACCAAAATCGCTTTATAGTCATTGTTTATTTGGCTTTTGCAACTCTATAATTACACTCATGCCTGCGCGTAATGGCACTTCGTGGCTCAGTGGTGCCATCTTGACGGCGAAGGTGCGGATGTCGAAGTCTCCACGCGCCGAGGTGGCACTCTGCGTAGCGTACTCTGCTTCGACCGAGATGTGGCAAACCTCGAAACCTATGCGCTTGCCGAGTGCCGGAACTGTTGCCTCGAAGTGTTTGCCGCAAGCTACCTGTGGAAGAAGTGTTTCGGGAATATTGAATACAGCCTTGGCGGTATCGCTCTCGGTGAGGGTTACGACCGGATAACCACTGCCTACAATCTCCCCCTCGTTAGCTGCTACGGTCGCTACCACACCATCTGTAGGGGCGTAGACCACTCTGTCGGCCAAGTATCGCTCGACCTCCTCGACTACACTCTGTGCCTGCTCGACCTGCGCTGCAGCAGCAGCCTTATCTTCGCGACTTGCCCCCTCTACGGCTAAGAGGTATTGCGATTTGGCGGCTCTCTCGGTGGCGCGTGCAGCCTCTAATGACGCGTATGCCTCATCGCGCTTCTGTGCCGATACAACTCCCTCTTCGTAGAGTCGCTGCACGCGCGAATAGGTCTGTCGGGCGAGCGATACACCCACCTTCGACTTCTGCCACATATCGCGTGCCGACTGCACTATCGGCTTGCGTGTACCGGCCTTTGCTTTTGCCTCTATTGCCTTTGCACCACTCAATATCGCCTCGACTTGCAACAACTTGGCATCGAGTTCAGGAGTAGATATTATGTAGAGGGTGTCGCCCTTGCTCACCGAGTCGCCCTCCTCGACAAAGAGTTTGTCGATACGACCGGCAATCTTTGAGGCGAGCCGTAGGGTAGTCATCTCGACATAGCCCTGCACCGCCACGCGATTGCTGCGCCCAAGGCGATAGCCCACAAATATTATTATTGAGAGAAGTAGTACTAACACAACAATAAGAGATATATTTGTCTTTTTCATACTCCGATTTAGTTAAAAAACCGACTGTGCCGTCTGTGCGTTAAGGTACTGCACAAAGGCATCGCTCATACCCGATGCATCCAATAGTCGCGCCAAAGCGACATCAAATTCGTAGGCCGTTTGCACTTGCTCTAACCTTGCACGCGAGAGGTTGAGCGTAGCATCGACAACATCGGTCGTTGTAGCCATACCCTCGCGGAAAGCCCTCTGCTTGGCTCGCAGAAACTCCTCGCAGAAACTCTCTGAACGCTCCACGGTCGAAATGGTTGCCAATACCGATTGCACCTTGTTGTACATATCCTCGACCAATAGCGCGATGTCCTGCTCGGCCTTGCGCTCCAACGCCTCTACTTGGCGCAGTTGTAATCGTGCGGCGGAGGCCTTATACTCGCGGTTTAGACCATCAAAGATTTTGAAATTTAGACCTACACCAACAGCCATTCGGGGTGCGAGCGTGGTGAGTTGGTGGCTGCAGAATACCATACCACCCATAGCGGCAATTTCGGGGAAATAGTCGGCACGATGCAATCGCAAGTTCATACGCGCTATCTCGCGTAGTTGCTCCACTTCGCCGAGTCGGGGGTTGTGCAACTCTGCCATTGCTATAAAGTACTCCATCGGCTCTATCTTTGAGAGCAGGAACATCGGAGTTGAAGGTTCAATAATCTCCGTTGTGCTAAGCGAAGTTTGCAATGCTTTACGAGTTGTTTCGTATTGCAGGCGAGCGCGTTGCAGGTCGCGCTCGGCCTCTGCCAAGCGATATTCGGCATAGAGTCGTTCGCTCTCCACCGCCATACCCTCTCTTTCGAGCAGAGCGACATTGTGCAGATGTTGCCGAACTACCGATACCGCTTCCTCGCGAATGACTACTCCGCGTCTTGCCAACTCAACACCGAAGTAACGCTCAACAATCTCCGTAATCAAAGCACTGCGCACCTGCCGGCTCTGCTGTCGAGTGCGCTCCTCTTCGATTTTGGCAGCCTTGTTTGCAGTCCAAATCTTGCCCCCTGCAAATATCGGCACCACCACATCTCCACCCAAAAAGGCGGTGTTACGGCGTTGCAGCGTGTACGAAAGGTCTAATCCCAACATCGCCAATCCCTCGCCCAAGATGGGCGCAAGCGAGGAGAGCATAGGATTGAAATCTATCTTTACATCTTTGTTGAGGTGTGCGTATGCCCCTTTGATAGAGAGTTTGGGCATAAATAGTCCGATAGCCGCTTGTCGTTTGCGGTGCGCTGCACGCTCGGCATACTCCGCAGCAACAATGGCAGGGTTGCGCTCGAAAGCGAGCGCCAAAGCGTCATCAAATGTAAGATGTGAGGTTTGAGCCGTAGCCTCCGTAACCACCAACATCGAAAAAAGAGTTAAAAATCTTCTCATCTGTTATTTCTTTTTCAAAGTTGGTGCGGTGTGCTTTGCGATGTATCTCGGTGCGCTAATCGGCTCGGTGAAGCATCAATTCGCTAATCTCAGGTGGCGCGCCTATGCGCAGGTGGAAACCTACGCTACCTACGCCATCTGTGATATAGAGGTGGCTCCCTTGCTTCTCGTAGTGGCCACTCCACTCTTTGTACATAAGTTGCGCAGGCGAGAACTCGCGCCCTCCGATGCGCCCCTTCATCTGCATTGCGTGGATGTGCCCCGACAAGACCAAATCACCAAATCCGAGTGCCGATATCTTACGCCACAACTGCGGCATGTGCGATACCGAGATGTTGAACTTGTCGCGCGCAACATCCTCGTATATAGGTCGTAGGTCGAGCGAATCGGTAACATTGGCCGAGTGGCGATGTTCCAACAACTCGTGCGAGAAGCCGATACCCGTCAAGGTTATCGTGTCGCCTCCGCGTATCAGCAACTCTGTTTTATCATCGAGAATACGCCACCCCATCTTTTCGATACGACCTTTCAAGAGGCGTGTATTCTCTGCGATAGGTAGCGACATTGTGTCGCGGACATAAACACCCGTGTCGTGGTTGCCAATTACGGCAACAATGCCATCTTTTGCCCTTATATCGCCGAGAATGGTTTGCAGTTGGGGAGTAAGCTCTTCATATCGCGTATTTACCAAGTCACCCCCAAAAACCACCAAGTCGGCATCAAGGGAGTTGATGCGCGCAACCAATTCGCGACACATCTCAATGGGCGAACTCAAAGAGCCGATATGCAGATCCGAAAAGAACGCTATGCGGTAACCGTCAAACTCTTTGGGTAGTCGTGTCGAGACGATATCCGTACTCTTTACCGTAAGCTGCTTGCGCGTGCGTACCACACCAACAAGTAACACCACCGCAACAATCGTGCAGAGCAACACTCCGACAATCCACTTTGTAGGATAATGGTTGATAGTAAGTACTCCTGCATAGAGTGCAATACGCGATAGCGATAGTATGGTGTATAAAGTTAGTAACCACATAATCGGCACCATCAAAGGCTTGTCGCAGAGTCGCATCATCGCTACCGCCACATAGGGTAGCAGGTTAGCAATGACGAGGGCTGCTGCAACCGCCCACTTGTACCACGCGCCGGATGCATGGCGGGCAAACTCCCCGTAGGCTACCCAATCGGCCCAGATGAGTAGAAACGAGAGGACGAAGATGGCAACGACAAACATACGATTCTACTTTTTGCGATTTGGATTTTCGGGAAACCACCCTTTGCGTACTCGCTCGCGTTGTTCGAACAACTCCTTGATACTCCAAAACGAGGAGGCTCCGACAACAGCCAACAGGGTAGACCATAAGATGTCGGCTACCAATAACGATGCCACCGTAGCGACAATACCTGCCACGGCGAATACCCACCAGCACTTCACACCGAAGTAGTATTCACCCTTGATGACAAGCGGATGAAAGATGCCGATAATGAAGAATGTGGCAACGCCGATAATTAGACCTGTAAAATATAGTTCCATTTTATAGAATAAATTTCTGCTGCAAATATAACGAAAAATGGCGACTATATTGCAAGTCGCCACTCCCAAAAAACAAACTGATTCTAAAAACTAAACAAGCGGTATATCCTATATTCTCTACTTATCTGCGGCAGTAGTTGCTGTTGTATTGGCTTTTTCGGCCATACGGGCTTTCAATATCTTGTTGGCCTCGCGCGAGATGCGGCTATCTACGCGATACAACTTCATGATTTTCAATGGCTCAATGGCCTCGACAAAGATGTAGATGTACCTCTGCTTTACAGCCGTAGTGAGCATATCGTTCGATAGGCGGGCAGCCAAGACCTTCAATGCATTCTCGTTGGTGATATTTGCCTTCTTTGTACGAGCCTCCTTATTCATGCTTGTTACGCGTTTAATCTCTCCGCGGTATCTGCGATAGATGGGATCGAACTTTGCAAGCTGCTCAGGTGTGAGTTGCAGCTCCTCCTGCAACAGTTCGAGGCGAATTTTCATCAGCTCTTCGCGCTTGGCTTTTGCTGCAGCCTTCTTCTCTTCACTTGTAGGGGTTTGCTGTGCAAATGCATCTTGCGTAAATATCGCTGCTACGGCAACCAACAAAACAAATATCTTTTTCATGGCAATCTGAATTTATGTTTTTTTATACTCTTTATATATAATATAAGAGGGTTAATTTGTGGTTCTATTTTGTCCGCTTGACCTCGCTTATAATGAGTTATCCTCTTCATCGAGGTAATATCCCACATCGACCGAGAGGTCTGCGATAATATCGTCAGGAGCGCTCTTCATCTCGGCTACGAGCTTATCCATGGTCGATAATTCTCTATCCTTCAAGTCGAAAACCTTCACGAAGGCAAAGACTCCTACCGCTATTACAGCCACCATAGCGACTGCGCTTACCCAGCGCCATTGCACCTTGTGCGAAGGGCGTTCAGTGGGGTGAGCAGCTTCGCGTATCGCCATCTTTGCGCGATACTTAGCTCGCTCAATCGCCCCCTCTTCTACTCTGTAAGGCATCTGCTTCATCTCCATAACTTACTCAATAATAATTGTACTAACCTGTTTCTTTATCTTTTGAACAGCGTAGTGGTAGTTCGTTTTCAGTGTCGATATGCTATCCCCCGTAGCCTGCGAAATCTCCTCGAACGACAATTCATCGTAGTAACGCATATTGAATACTAAGCGTTGCTTTGTCGGTAACTCCAATATGGCTCTCTGCAATCGCACTATAATCTCGTCTGCCGATGGGTCTAACTCCTGCTCGAATGTAGCCAAGAGCGAACCTCGTACCGAGTTGAGAGTTGAGAATATACCTCTTTTGCGCTTACGCAGTGCCGTTAGCGACAATGTCGTAGCGATACGATACAACCACGCTGTCAAAGAACTCTCTGTTTCGCCTCGGAAATCGCCTATCGAAAGGTATGCGCGTGTGAATGTCTCCTGCAATACATCCTCAGCCTCCTCGTGCTGTACAACCACACGGCGTATGTGCCAATAGAGCCGATTACCATACTGCTCAATCAGCCGGTCGAAAGCCTCGACCGTGTTGCTCTTCAATTGAGCAATTAGATCCATACGCACCTTCATTCGTCCGAGTTCATATATACAGATGCAACATTCCACAAAAGGTTAAATCCTTTTATTGCAAAAATAGTATTTTTTTCGATTTTTTTGGAGAATTGTCGGCGAAATGTAGAAAAATTGCTACCTTTGTGGCTGTAATATAATTACAGCAATGCCTTCCTTTAATTTTTATGTGGAGGAGTAAAGTATTGACATATAATTGATTACGATGGACAAAGATAAATATATCAATAATATTAACTCCAAAAACTAATAACTATGAAAAATTTAGCTAAAATTTTCATGGCGGTAGTGGCAATGGCAGCTGTAACAGGCTGTACCACAGATACTACCGATGACCTCGCCGTTAAGGGGGGGGGTAAAACAACCTTAACACTTTCGTTGGATGGCTCGCGTACTCAATTAGGCGAGGCTGTTGACGGAACTTATCCTCTCACTTGGGCAGAGGGCGACCAAGTATCTGTAAATGGCATTGCATCGTATGCACTCTCTGCTGCCGAGGCAGGCGCATCAGGAGCAACTTTTACATTTGAAGGTGAGCTTGCAACTCCGTATTGCTTGGCTTACCCTGCGGCAACTGCCGGTCAGGTAGAGTTCCCTGCTGTTCAAAATCAACCGGTATTTGGTAATATCGAGAACAATGTAACCGTATTGTATGGTTACAGCGCAAATGGTACAAACCTTACGCTCAACCACTTGACAGGTCTTTTGAAGATTGGTATCAAGGGTAGTGCAACCCTCACCTACGCGCAGATTTCGACCATCGACCGCGCTCCTATCGCAGGTGCGTTCAACCTCGATTTCGAGAAGGGCGAGCTTACAGCAACCGAGTCGGCAAGCGAGGTTATTACCTACAATTTCATTGATGGCGCATTGAGCGAGGATGAGGCTAAATATATCTATGTATCTGTTCCTGCCGGCACTTATGACGAGCTGTATGTAACCTTGAATGACGATAATTTCGGTGTGATGTATGCAATCGTAAAGGCCGGCGACAGCAAGCCACTTACAGCAGGTAATGTGCGTGAGTTCTCTTCGGATGTTGTTTACGAGCCTATGAGCACCACCGATAAGTTTATTATTGCAAACTACGGCGACTTCAAGACCTTTAAGGAGGCTCTCGAACAGGCAGAGGCCGATCTCGCAGCAGCAAAGGCTACACTCGATAACACAGAGGCTACCGATGAAGATAAGGCTGCAGCTACCGAGTTGCAGACCACAGCTTTGGCAATATTGAGCAAGAATGCAGTTGTTGTTAATGACGTCGTCATCGATCCGAATGCTATAGTATTCCAGGGCAACAACTCAAATATTACTGCGCCTAACTACAAGGGAACCGTATATGGTAACGGCTTTGCTATCAAGAACTTCCCAGGACC
>JAZSOV010000051.1:0-10301 GCA_045537095.1 Alistipes sp. | reverse complement strand
CAACCCACTCGGCAGGAACGCCCGCCTCGGTATACACCTCCACTGCATCGGCAACAACCTTTTTCTCGGGGCGCATAGTCGGGAAGAACAGCACATCCTGAATCGAGGTCTGACCTGTCATAAACATCGTAAGACGGTCGATACCCATACCCATACCCGAGCAGTTCGGCATACCGTACTCCAACGCACGCACAAAGTCCATATCGATAAACATCGCCTCGTCGTCGGCACGCTCCGACAATCGCATCTGCTCCTGGAAACGCTCCAACTGGTCGATTGGGTCGTTCAACTCCGAGTAGGCATTACACAACTCCTTGCCTGCAACGAACAACTCGAAACGCTCGGTCAAATCTTGGTTATCGCGGTGACGCTTGCAGAGTGGCGACATCTCGATTGGGTAGTCGCAGATAAATGTTGGCTGCACCAAATCCTCCTCGCAGTACTGTCCGAAGATGGCGTCAATCAACTTGCCCTTACCCATTGTGTCGTCAATCTCGACATTCAATCGCTTGCAAGACTCGCGCAACTCTGCCTCGCTCTGACCTGTGATGTCGTAGCCGGTCTTCTCACGGATAGCATCAGTCATAGTCAAACGGCGGAATGGAGCCTTGAACGAAATCTGCTTGCCATCAATCTCGACCTCGGTAGTGCCATTCACAGCCAAAGCGATGCGCTCCAACATATTCTCGGTAAACTCCATCATCCAGCGATAGTCCTTGTATGCGATGTATATCTCCATACAGGTAAACTCCGGGTTGTGTGTGCGGTCCATACCCTCATTACGGAAATTCTTGCCGAACTCGTAAACGCCATCGAAACCACCTACGATAAGTCGCTTCAAATACAACTCGGTAGCTATTCGCATATAGAAGTCGATATCGAGAGCGTTGTGGTGAGTGATAAACGGACGAGCAGAAGCACCTCCCGGAATTGGCTGCAAAATAGGGGTTTCAACCTCCAAGCAACCGTGCTCGTTGAAATACTCGCGCATGGTAGCGATAATCTTTGCACGCTTTGCAAAGACATCGCGCACCTTTGGATTAACCACCAAATCGACATAACGCTGACGATAGCGCACCTCAGGGTCTGTCAAAGCATCGAACTGCTGACCGTCTTTCTCCTTAACGATTGGGAGTGGGCGGATAGACTTCGATAAAACGGTGAACTTGCGGCAGTGTACCGACAACTCGCCTGTGTTGGTGCGGAATGCAAAACCCTCGATACCCACAAAGTCGCCAATATCGAGCAACTTCTTAAACACAGTGTTGTAGAGCGTTGGGTCGCCCTCCGGGCAGACATCGTCACGGCGGATATAGACCTGAATACGACCTGTGTGGTCCTGCAACTCGAAGAACGAAGCGCTACCCATGATACGACGGCTCATAATACGGCCGGCGATAGTTACACTCTCGAATTTTGCAGGCTCGGCATCGAACTCTGCTGCTATCTGCGCAGCGGTAGCCGAGACATCAAATCTCTCAGCTGGATATGGGTTAATACCGAGATCGCGCAACGCTTTGAGCGATTGACGACGCAACTGTTCTTGTTCACTTAAATGTTCCATAAATGTTATATCGTTTATTTAATTTTTAAATCTTTTTAATAATTCGCGTGCAAAGATACACTATTTTGTCAACTTTTCCACCACTCTGTCAAATTTTTTCCAGAGGAAAAACATAGATAGACCGCATACGGTACCGACCACCGAACCGAGAAGAATATCCATCGGGAAGTGGCAGGCGAGATAGATTCGTGAATAACATACCAAAATTACCGCTACCGCAATCACCCAATTGTACCACTTTTTGCGAATGGTAAGCCCCGAAAACCATGCCAACGACACCACCGTTGCAGCGTGTGCCGAAACAGTACCGTAGGCTCCGTGCCTGTACGATGGAACATGTGCCAAGTCACGCACCGCCGAGTCGAACATCGGGCGATGACGCACGGGGAACGACTCCCACAAGTGTTTCAGAGGGCCCGAATGTTTGAATATGCCGCAGATGATATCCGATAAGCCGATAGCCAATACCAAACAGACGATAAAAGCGAGCGCACGCTTCCATCCATATTTATACCACATAAAGGCGAGAATAAAGAAGTAGAGAGGCAACCACATCAGCGTCCCCGATATGGTTGTCATGATAAAATCCATCGCTTTTCCTCCATCGAAGTTGAGGAACAAGAATAGGTCGTGGTCGAAAGTGTAGTCCATAATTCAAAATGCAAAATTCAAAATGCAAAATTCAAAATGCAGAATTCAAAATGCAGAATGCAGAATGCAAAATTTATCAATCATCCCAATTTTTTTTACAGTTCTCCGCCCATCAGACGAGCAATAGTCTTCGGAATCTCGGTCTGGTCGTAGCAAGCAGCGAACTTGCTTTCACCAAAGCCCTTGGCGTAGAGTGGAGTGTATAGTCCGGTGTGCTGGAAGCCGGCCCAATCAATAAGAGCATACTTGTAGAGTATACTCATCGCATCTATTGCAATAATTTCATTCTTTGTATACAACCCTTCGATTTGCTTGCCGTGCTTCATAAATATATCGTTGAAGTCGTTGAGCAACAACTGCTCATCCTCCTTGCTGACAGGAATATTGCTCCATAAACCAACTCTTTCGGATAACATCTGCTTATAATCCGCCCAGTTGCGATAGCCTTTTGCTCGCATATCGCGTAGAACATTAGATAGCATAGCTACCGATAGATTTTGTACTGTTAGGGCATTCATACGAACGGTGTAGTGGTTGTAGCCGATGTTTAGACCTCCCGTGTCGTGGTCGGATGTTACTACGATAAGAGTCTCGTTGGGGTGCTGCTCGGCGAAGTTGAGTGCCAACTCTATCGACTCGGCAAATTCGTTTATCTCTTTGAACACTGTAACCGCATCTTTGTTGTGCGCTGCATAGTCGATTTTCCCTCCCTCAACCATCAGGAAAAAGCCGTTATCGCTATTGCTTGTGAGGTACTCTATCGCTGCGCGAGTGAAGGCTGTCAGCGTGTGCTGCTCGTCGCCCTTGCGGTCTATGACATTGGGCACATGCTTATTCTCCTTGTCGTTGGCAATAAGTGCTACGCGCTTATCTCTGGTCGTTGCAGCTCTCGTAATATCGGTTGTGATTTCGATGCCTGCATTGCGGATGCGCTCGACGAGCTCTACGGTGGTTACGGGCTTATATGACTTTGGTAGCTTGCGCGTTAATTTATCCATGACCGTTGCACCTGCGATGAAATCCACCTCGCTGGCGATGTAGTCGTCTATCAGTTGCGAGAATGCGAAGCGGTCAGTTGTATGCCCGTAGAAACTGCTTGGTGTGGCGTGGTTGATACCGACATTGGTTACCAATCCAACCTTGTAGCCACCTTCTGTGGCGACATCGATGATTGAGCGCAGGGCATTGCCATCCTTGTCTACGCCTACATAGTCGTTATTGGTCTTGCATCCTGTGGCGAGAGCTGTACCGGCAGCTGCCGAGTCGGTAACGAGGTTCGATGCGGAGTAGTTGGTTACAAATGTGCGTATTGGAAACTGTGAAAAATTCAGACGCTCGACTTCTCCTGTATCACTCTTCGCGGCGTTGTAGAGCTCAGTGCCAAGTATCTGGCTGAGACTCATGCCATCACCGATAAAGTAGAATACATACTTCGGCTTCTTGGGCGATGAGGGAATTACATCGGTAATACGCAATATGCTAAAACATAACGATATAATCGCAATGGCAAGACCGATAATTAATTTTGTTTGTTTCTTCATATTGTCTTTTAGTTTTTTGTTTTGCGAACTCCTACCCTTGTCAAGGCGCAAGCAAATTAAGGGCTATTAACGGCTAGTAAGGGCTAGTAAGGGTGCGCTTTATGCTTTTAACTACTTTCTACTCACTACTCACTACTCACTACTCACTTCATTTAGTCTCTTCTTCTGCCATTGATAAGTGCCACATAGTAGAGTATCGATGCGATAGCCGACAGTGCTGCTACGAGGTAGGTGCGCGCAGCCCAGCGAAGCGAAATCTTCGCGCCATCCAACTCCTCGCCAACGAGGATGTGGCTCTGCTCCAACCACTCCAACGCTCTGTCCGAGGCGTTGTACTCCACGGGCAAAGTGATGATCGAAAAGAGCGCCGATACACACATCAAACCTACGCCTATCCAACACATTGTCTGGCTGCCCGATGAGGCGGTCATAATAAGTCCGAGGATAATCAGCCACGATGCTGCTTGCGATGAGAAATTCACAAGTGGTACGAGTGCCGAGCGCATACGCAATGGGGCATATCCCTGCGCGTGCTGTACGGCGTGTCCGCACTCGTGGCAGGCGATAGCGGCAGCGGTTATGGAGCGACCATAGTAGACCTCGTCAGAGAGGTTTACGGTCATTGTTGCGGGGTTAAAGTGGTCGGTGAGGTAGCCGCCCGTGTGGGTTACGCTAACACCTCGTACGCCATTTTCGCGCAACATCCTCTCGGCAATTTCGGCTCCTGTCATTCCGCCCGGCAAAGGTTCTTGCGAATACTTGGAGACGACCGAACGCAGACGGGCCTGCACGATAAATCCTGCGATACCGACAATGATAACCATCAAAAACGCCTCGCTTGTTGTGAGGTTTGCTAATAAATGACTCTCTCCTTCGTATGAGGCTTGCAATAGATTCAGAAACATTTTGTGTACGATTTTTGGTTAATAATCGTTAATAATACGCACAAAAATAGAAAAAATTGTTAATTTTGCCAAAAATGAGAGTTGTCGATTATGGAAGAAGTGAAATTTACAACCGAAGATAGTCGATTTATGCAGATGGCTATCGATCTCTCAATTGAGAATGTTGCCAATGGCGGAGGGCCTTTTGGAGCTGTTATTGTTCGCGATGGAGAGATTGTGGCTACCGGAACAAACCGTGTAACGGCGAATAATGATCCTACGGCGCATGCTGAGGTAAGTGCTATTCGTGCAGCGTGCGCCAAGGTGGGCGACTTTAAGTTGGAGGGCTGCACCTGCTATACCTCGTGCGAGCCGTGCCCGATGTGCCTCAGCGCACTCTATTGGGCAGGGGTGTCGCGTATTGTCTATGGCAATACGAAGGATGACGCCAAGGCGATAGATTTCGACGACTCATTTATCTACGACGAGATTGCGAAGCCGTACGCCCAGCGAGCAATTCCGTGCCAAAACTTTATGCGCAAGGAGGCCCTTGCAGGCTTCCGCGCTTGGACCGAAAAAGAGGACAGGATTGAGTATTGATACTCAATAATTAAGAATTGAGAATTGAGAATTGAGAATTAAGAATTAAGAATTAAGAATTAAGAATTAAGAATTAAGAATTAAGAATTAAGAATTCCTTTAATTGTCCATTGTCAATTCGTCAATTGTCAATTAAAATGAAGAGCCTTGCCCGACATATCGCACTGCGTGGTACATCGTCAAAGAGTATGATGGTGCATATCGCTACTGCCGCTGTGGCGGTAAGTATTGCTGTGGTCGTTATTACACTGTCGGTGATATTCGGATTTAAGGAGCAGATTACAACGCTTGTGTCGGGGAGCGTGTCGGACATAACAATCTCCAATCCCTACGGCGAGCGACAACCCGAACAATATCCAATCTGCGATAACGAACAGCTACGCAACATACTAAACACTACAAGCAATATTGCCCATACCGAGCGTTACGCCCTGCGTAGTTGCGTGGCGCGTGGCGAGGAGGGAGCAATAGGTGTTGCGCTGAAAGGTGTTGGTGTGGATGCCGATTTATCGCTCTTTGCCGAGCGATTGACGGAGGGCGCAATGCCGAGAATGGAGGAGGCAAGACGCAAGGAGGTGCTACTGTCGCAGAGTGTGGCGCAGAAGATTGGCGTGGAGTGCAATGGTCGCATCGAGCTGTTGCTCTTGGAGGGCAATACACCTCGCCGCGAGGTGTTCAAGGTGTGCGGAATATATCGTTCGGCCTTGGGCGAAACGGGTGCGGAGTTAGCCTTGACCGATATACGCAATGTGCAGAAGTTGAATTACTGGGAGCCTTCGCAGATTTCGGGCTATGCCTGCCGTCTGTATGATAACGAGATGGCCGAGCAGAGTGCCGATATAGTGAACTTACGACTAATGCGCGAGTACGAGGGTGAGGAGAGTTTGGTGGCAGTAAGCTCGCGTGAACGCCACGCCGACATCTTCGGTTGGCTCGAAACGCACGATGTGAATGCTGTTGTGATATTGACCATTATGTTGATTGTCGCGATATTCAATATGGTTACGGCTCTGCTAATCCTCGTTTTGGAGCGCACACGAATGGTCGGAACGCTCAAATCGTTGGGTATGCAGAATCGTGTAATTCGCCGTGTGTTTACATATCGTGCGGTATATATTATCTTGACGGGAATGGCGATAGGAAATGCCTTGGCGTTGGTCCTGTTGTTGGCGCAAAAATATCTCCACCTCATAAAGTTGGACGAAACGGGCTATTTTCTTGCGGAGGTGCCTGTGGCATTTGATTGGAGTTGGATAGTTGGCGTGGATATACTTTTTGCGACAATTATAGTCGCTGTAACACACCTTGCCACCTCGATTGTTAGTCGCGTAGAGGTCGCCGAGGCGATAAAATACAATTGACAATTGACAATTGATAATTGACGAATTGACGAATTGACAATTAAAGGTAATTTTACAGATAATGAATAAAGAGAGTAAAGGCGAAATGGTGCGTGGAATGTTTAACGATATCGCATCGACATACGACCGATTGAACCATATACTATCATTCGATATCGATAAGTTGTGGCGTAGGCGCGTGGTGCGCATCGTGCGCAAACTCGGAGCCAAATATATTATGGATATGGCGACAGGTACGGGCGACTTAGCTATTGCCTTGGCTCGTAATATCGAGGGTTCAACCATCTATGGGGCCGACTTTTCGAGCGAGATGTTGGCCGTAGCGAAGCAGAAGATCGAGGCTCTCGGACTCTCGGAGCGTATCTCTTTGACGGAGTGTAACGCAGAGAGTATTCCGCTTGCTGACGAGGTTGTCGATGCTGCTACGGTGGCATTCGGGGTGCGCAACTTCGAACATCAGAAGGAGGCCTTGACCGAGATGAAACGCACAATTCGCAAGGGCGGACACCTCGTGGTGTTGGAGTTCTCGAATCCGCGTTGCGCCTTTGTACGATGGTGTTATCGCCTCTATTCGCACTATATCCTGCCGGCCATAGGTCGTCTTGTGTCGAAGCATGCTACGGCATATACCTACCTTCCCGACTCGATTGATAAGTTTGCCTCGCCTGAGGAGTTTGGAGCATTGTTGAAGGAGGTGGGCTTCGATAGAGTGGAGCGCAAGTCGCAGTCGATGGGTATTGCACACATATATATTGCACATAAAGCATAGATGAAGATGAAAAGATTTATCAGATACACCCTTATTGCACTTGTTGCCGTTGTTGTGGCGGTGGGCTTGACGGGTTGCTCCAAGCGGGGAGAGCCTCGACAGCGCAAGCAGAGATTTCAGGTGGTGTCGCTCGATGGCGTTACAGGGGCAGTGGGCGAGCAGTGGCGAGTGAAACTTACTATTGCCAATAATACCGCATCGAATATGCGTATTACGGCAGCCTCGGCTTTCGTTCGCTATAATGGGCGCAAGATAGGACGCTTGGCGCTCGATGGTGAGGTGGTGCTGCCACGCCGCCGTTGCTCGCAGGTGGAGGTGCCGTTGCGCCTTACACTCTCCAATCCGATTGGTGCGCTTGCGCTGGCGAACAGAGTGCGTAAGGGCGATTTTTCGGGTGTTACGGTGGATTACAGCGTTACCATTGCGGCTCTCGCATCGCATCGTATCTTCGAGCAGGAGGGCGTTGCACTCGAACAACTTGCCCGACAATTTAATTTGGGACTCAAAAAATAGCAGATTATGAAGTATATGTTTGCCATATTGGCTCTACTTTTCACCATTTCAACCTCGGCGCAGAGTGCTGCAATGCAGAGCGTAGCACCCCGCAAGAGTATCAAGGAGCGTCTTGCTTTGCCTGCCGAGCGCGACTCGCTGACTATGGTTAATGCTACCGTACATATCGAGGAGCAGGGTGATGCCGCAGTTATCGTAAATAAGAATTTACGGGCGAGTGTGAAGGCCGTGAGAGGGTATCGTATAGTGATATTTATGAGTAATACACAGACGGCACGCCGCGATGCGGTGGCCGCACAAGAGAACTTCTTGGCACTCTTTCCGCAGGAACAGTCCTATTTGACCTACGAAAATCCATATTTCAAGGTGGCAGTAGGCAATTGCACTTCGCATGAGGAGGCGATGATTTTACTCGGTCGCCTGCGCGGAACTTTCCCGAAGGCCTTTATTATGCGCGAAAATATAGAGATGACAGAGTTTACCCGATAGATATTTACAAAACTTTAAATATTAAATTTGATATGAAGAAATTATTTTTATTCGGAATGGTAGCATTATTTATGGCTTGTGGTGGAACAAATAAAAATCTATTTCCAGTGGATAAAGCCGAGTTGCAGAGCATCTACGAGGAGGTATCGGAGGGCTATGTTGGCCTTCGTGAACAGGTGGTGCGTCAGCCACAAGGCTGTTTGAAGTATCCTTATCTTATTCCGGCAGGATTTTATCAGAACTTGTGGGATTGGGATGCCTTCTTTATGGCTAACCACTTCATCTCGCGTGGCGAGCCGCAATATATGCGCGATTGGGTGAAGCTCTACGCCGACTTGGCTGATGAAACCGGCTATATTTCGGGCAGCTTGACTCCCGAAGGTGCGCGCCCTATGTACAGCAAGTACGCCCCAATGAAGCCTCTCTTGGCGCAGGGTGCATACCACTACTCGGTGGCAGCCAACGATTTCAGCTGGATAGCTCCTCACTACGAGGATATCAAGCGCGTGGTGAACTATCAGCGTACGAAGCGTTATGACGAGAAGTATGGCCTCTACTTCTGGGAGATTGCAATGTTTAGCGGTGCAGACAATAACCCTGCACTCAACTATTGGGATGGAGACTCTCGCTCCTATCTCTCGACCGATATCTCGGCGTTCATGTATGGCGAGATGTTGTCGTTGGCCGTTATTGCTCGCGAGTTGGGATATAAGGCCGAGTCGGAGCAGTTTGCAGCCGAGGCAAAGGCTATTAAGGAGAACCTCAATAAGTATTGCTGGAACGAGAAGGATCAGTGCTACTACAATGTAGACCGTGAAACGGGCGACCACTATCCTCGCGTCAGCTACAACTCGTTTGTACCTTTGATGTACAAGATGGCGCCTACAAAAGAGGCAGGTCGTGCCCTGTTGCAGCGTTATATGCTGTCGCCTGACGCTATGCGTTCGGAGTATGGCTTCCGTAGTTTGTCGAAGGCAGACCCTGAGTACAACAATAAAAACATCATCAAGCCATTCTCGAATTGGCAAGGTCCAATCTGGTGTATTACAAACTATATCTACTCGATTGCGTTGAAACACTACGGCTTCGAGCCAGAGATTGCTTGGATGGCGACAGCTGTGGGTAAGCTTATTGTTAAGGACTT
The DNA here is from genome assembly GCA_045537095.1 of Alistipes sp. Taxonomy (GTDB): domain Bacteria; phylum Bacteroidota; class Bacteroidia; order Bacteroidales; family Rikenellaceae; genus Alistipes. Next base: position 785 of record JAZSOV010000051.1, on the reverse strand, counting down.
GCGCGAGTTTGGAACAATGCACGAGACATACCACGCCGAGACTGGCGAGCCATTGGCTCCATCGTCGTTCAAGTACAAGACCGCCGATGGCCGTATCCAGGGCTTTGTGAGCTGGAATTTGTGTATGCAGAATGTGATGGAAGGCGTATTGCAGGACAAGTGGATGTTGCTCGAAATCGAGGGAATGTAGCCAAAATCGAGAAAATAGCACTATTTATTCGACTTTTTGAGATAAATATTTGTTTTTTAAAAATAGAGTACTTACATTTGTGGTGAGCAAAACATTTGTTTAACCATTTAAAAATATTTAAGGTTATGAAAAAGATTATGACTTTGGCGGTTATCGCCCTCGCATCTGTTGCTATGGTATCATGTTGTGGTCAGAACCAGAAGAAGGCTGACGCTTGCTGCGGAGAGTGCTGCAAGGATAAGGCTAAGACTGAGTGCTGCAAGCCAGCAGAGACTCCAGCTCCTGCAGCTGAGGCTGCTCCTGCTGCTGAGACTCCGGCTCCAGAGGCTGCTCCTGCAAACTAATTGCATCATAGCCAAAAGAAGAGAAGAGATTTGTCCAATCGGACAAATCTCTTCTCCTTGATTGGTTTTCTTCAAAAAATATGCGCGAAAACTAACTCTCACATAATAATTCTATGGCGTTCTCAAAACCATTGCTACATATGCGACAATGTTAGGAATCGCGCATATATCACACGCTCTCCTAACTGTCCGTCTGTAGCTTGTTTTTTGAGAATCTTTAAGAATTATGACAAACAGTTCAACGCAAAATC
>JAZSOV010000044.1:0-8608 GCA_045537095.1 Alistipes sp. | reverse complement strand
TCCTCTTTTCAACCCCGATGTAGCAAAAGTTTGCAATCGCAGACTCATCTCTTACACTCCGGGTTGCGGAAGCATCACCGAGGTTGGAATGGCCCAAGAGGCGGGCTGTGACCTCTGCAAAGTCTTTCCTGGCGATGTCCTTGGTCCGAAGTTCGTGAAGGGTTTGATGGCTCCGATGCCGTGGAGTAAGATTATGGTTACGGGAGGTGTTGAGCCGACAGCCGAAAGCCTTACAAAGTGGTTCAAGGCGGGAGCTTTTGCCGTAGGAATGGGCAGTTGCCTCTTCCCTAAAGAGGTGGTTGCTGCAAAAGATTGGGCAACAATATCGCGTTTGTGCGCCGAGTCAATAGCCGTAGTAGCAGATTTGAAATAACCTAAAACAGAGTAATATGAAGACTAAAATGACTAACTATCGTTGGGCAATATGCGCAATGCTCTTCTTCGCAACGACCATAAACTATATGGATCGTCAGGTGCTTTCCCTGACTTGGAAAGACTTTATTGCTCCAGAGTTCAACTGGACCGACTCGGATTACGGTACAATTACCGGTTTCTTCTCAATCTTCTACGCTTTCGCTTGCCTATTTGCAGGTAAGTTCGTGGATTGGATGGGAACAAAGAGGGGTTTTCTTTGGGCTATCGGCATCTGGTCGTTAGGTGCTTGTATGCACGCAGGCTGCGGCTGGGCAACCATAGAGCTTTTGGGTTATGAATCGTTAGAGGCTCTAAAAGCGGTAGAGGTAGGTTCAAAGGCCGCTATGGCCATAGCGACACTCAGCGTATGGTTATTCTTAATTTGTCGAGCTATTCTCGCCTTGGGTGAGGCTGGAAACTTCCCTGCTGCTATCAAGGTAACCGCCGAGTACTTCCCGAAGAAAGACCGAGCTTTGGCAACATCGTTGTTCAACGCAGGTGCGTCGGTGGGTGCTTTGGCTGCACCACTGACTGTTCCTATTTTGGCGCAGACTCTTGGTTGGGAGATGGCTTTCATTATAATCGGTATCCTCGGTTTCGTTTGGATGTTCTTCTGGGTATATATGTACGAAAAGCCAGAGAAATCAAAGCATGTGAATAGTGCCGAGTTGAGCTACATCCTCCAAGATGAAAAGGAGGATTCAACTGAGGTAAAACCTACCACCGAGGAGAAGACAATTCCTCTGTTGAAGTGTTTCGGCTACAAGCAGACTTGGTCATTCATTGCAGGCAAATTCTTTACCGATGGTGTTTGGTGGTTCTACCTCTTTTGGGCCCCAGCATACTTCTCGGAGTGTGGCTATGGTATGGATACAATGCAGGGTAAGATGCTTGTATTCGTTCTCTATCTGATTGTTACCATCGTTTCGATCGGTGGCGGTTACCTGCCAAAATTGTTCGTAGAGAAGATGGGTATGGAGCCATATTCGGGCCGTATGCGTGCAATGTTAATCTTCGCGTTCTTCCCTCTCTTTGCTCTCTTTGCACAGCCATTGCAAGGCGTTTCGGTTTGGTTTCCTGCTGTGATTATCGGTATTGCAGGTGCAGGACACCAAGCTTGGTCGGCAAACCTCTTCTCGACTATTGGCGATATGTTCCCTAAATCTACTATCGCTACCGTCACTGGAATAGGTGCAATGGTCGGAGGTTGTGGCTCGTTCCTTATCAATAAGGGTGCTGGTATGCTCTTTACCTATGCCGAGGCGCAAGGCGCAGCCTTTACATTTGCTGGTTTCGATGGTAAGCCTGCAGGATATATGATCGTATTCTCGATATGCGCAGTGGCATATCTTATCGGTTGGACCATAATGAAGGTGCTTGTACCAAAGTATAAGAAAATTGAGATATAAAAAGTAGTAACTATGTTTAGCATAAAGGATAAAGTGGTCGTAATCACAGGTGGTTATGGCGTTTTAGGAGCTTCGATGGCTCGCTGTTTGGCTGGGCAGGGTGCTCATGTAGTTATTGTAGGTCGCAAAGCAGAAAAGGGCGAGGCTCTTGCCGCAGAGTTGTCGGCACTTGGCACAGAGGCTCTATTCTGCAAGGCGGATGTTCTTGACCGTAAGGCTCTGACTGCGGCTCGTGAGGAGATTGTTGCAAAGTGGGGTAAGATAGATGTACTTATAAATGCCGCAGGCGGAAATATGCCGGGTGCAACGATTATGCCTGACAAGAGTTTTATGGATATAGATTTCTCGGCTTTTGGTGATGTTGTAAATCTCAACCTTATGGGTACAGTAATCCCAACCGTCATCTTTGGCGAACAGATGGCAAAGCAGAAGCACGGCTCGATAATAAATATCTCTTCGATGACTGCACAGCGCGTAGTCACTCGCGTAGTGGGTTACTCGGCATCGAAATCGGCAATCGACAACTTTACACGATGGATGGCTGTCGAGATGGCGAAGAAGGTTGGCGAGGGCGTGCGTGTAAATGCCATTGCTCCGGGATTCTTCCTTACCGAACAGAATAGAACACTGATGACAAACCCTGATGGGTCGTTGAGTGATCGCGCCAAAGATGTTGTGCGCGTAACTCCGTTTGGTCGACTCGGCGAGGCGGAGGAGTTGCACGGCGCAGTTGTATTCTTTGCAAGCGATGCATCGAAGTTTATTACGGGTACGGTACTGCCTGTTGATGGCGGTTTCAGCATCTTTAGCGGAGTGTAACTATGGCACAAGTATATAAGTGTGAGCAGTGTTGGCGTTGGTATGGGCCGAATGATCCCGTATCGTTGTCGGATATTCGCCAAGCGGGTGCTACGGGCATCGTAAACGCCCTGCACCACATCCCAAATGGAGAGGTGTGGAGCGTAGAGGAGATCATGCGTCGCAAGCAGATAATTGAGGATGCAGGACTTGTGTGGTCGGTGGTGGAGAGTGTTCCCGTACACGAACACATCAAGACACGCACGGGAAACTTCGAACAATATATCGAAAACTACAAGCAGAGCATTCGCAACTTGGCAGAGTGTGGCATTAAGGTTATAACCTACAACTTTATGCCCGTTCTCGATTGGACTCGTACCGATTTGGCTTACGAAATGCCCGATGGCAGTCGAGCTTTGCGCTTTGAGCGAGCAGCATTTATCGCATTTGACCTATTTCTGTTGCGTCGCCCAAATGCGGAGGCGGAGTACACAGCAGAGGAGCGAGAGGCTGCACGCAAACGCTTCGAACAGATGAGTGAGGAAGAGCGCAATCGACTTGTGCGCAATATGATTGCTGGTCTGCCTGGCTCGGAGGAGAGTTTCACTTTAGAGCAATTCCAAGCAGAGCTTGACCGATACAAAGGTGTTACTCCCGACATCTTGCGCAAAAACTTAATTCTCTTCTTGCAGGAGATTTGCCCCGTAGCAGATGAGATGGGGGCAGTGATGGTAATTCATCCCGACGATCCACCGATGTCAATTCTCGGCCTGCCTCGCATAATGAGTTGTGCAGAGGATTTCCAAAAATTAGTTGATGCGGTACCGAACATAAGCAATGGCTTGTGTCTTTGCACTGGCTCGCTCGGTGTAAGCAGCGCAAATGATTGTGCCAATATGATGCAACGCTTTGGTGACCGCGTTGGTTTTGTCCATTTGCGTAGCACAGAGCGCGACGCAGAGGGCAATTTCCACGAGGCGAATCATCTCGAAGGCGATGTCGATATGTATGGCGTAATGAAGGCTTTTTTGGAACTACAACAACGCCGTAAAATCTCTATTCCGATGCGCCCAGACCACGGACATCAGATGGTTGATGATCTACGCAAAAAGACCAATCCGGGATATAGTTGTATTGGTCGTTTGCGCGGCTTGGCAGAGTTGCGCGGCTTGGAGATGGGCATTGCAAAATCACTATTTGAAAACTAAAAAAACTAAGATATTATGAAAGCTTTTAATGACGAAAACTTCCTGCTGCAGACCGAAACTGCACAGCGACTCTACCACGATCACGCAGCAAAGTTGCCAATCATAGATTATCACTGCCACCTCATTCCTGAGTATGTGGCAAGCGATCATGTTTTCGAGAATCTCTCGAAGATTTGGCTCGAGGGCGACCACTACAAGTGGCGTGCAATGCGTACCAACGGTATCGACGAGCGTTTCTGCACGGGTAAGGACACAACCGATTGGGAGAAGTTCGAGAAGTGGGCAGAGACCGTGCCTTACACTATGCGCAATCCGCTCTACCACTGGACACACCTCGAACTCAAGACCGCTTTCGGGGTGGAGAAGTTGTTAAATCCTTCGACTGCACGCGAGATTTACGACCACTGCTCGGCAATGTTGCAGACTCCAGAGCGTTCGGCTCGCGGATTGATGTTACACTACAATGTCGAGACCGTCTGCACCACCGACGATCCCGTAGATTCGTTGGAGCACCACATCAAGTGCGCAAAGGATAACTTCGGAGTTAAGGTATTGCCAACTTGGCGACCAGATAAGGCTATGACGGTGGAGAATCCAGCAAACTTCAAGGCTTATATTGACCGCTTGGCAGAGGTTAGTGGTGTGGAGATTCGCTGCTTCGATGATGTTTTGGCGGCATTGCAGGTGCGTCACAACTTCTTCGAGAGCGTAGGTTGCCGACTCTCCGATCACGGTATCGAGGAGTTCTACGCAGAGGATTACACCCATAGCGAGATTGAAGCTCTCTTCCAGAAGGTATATGGCGGAACAGTCTTGACCACCGAAGAGATTAAGAAGTATAAGACCGCGATGATGGTTGAGTTTGCAATTATGGATCACAAGAGCGGCTGGACACAGCAGTTCCACTACGGTGCAATCCGCGACAACAACAGCCGAATGTTTGCGCAGCTCGGTCCTGATACAGGCTTTGATTCGATTGGCGACTTTACCGTAGCAAAAAATATGTCGAAATTCTTTGATATGCTTGACCGCGAGGACAAACTCACAAAGACTATCATCTACAACCTCAACCCACGCGACAACGAGCTTATCGCAACTATGCTCGGTAACTTCCAAGATGGTCGCTACGGGGCAGGAAAGATTCAGTTCGGTTCGGGATGGTGGTTCCTCGATCAGAAGGATGGAATGGAGAAGCAGATGAATGCCCTCTCGGTACTCGGTCTGTTGAGCCGTTTTGTTGGTATGCTGACCGACTCGCGTTCGTTCCTCTCCTACCCTCGTCACGAGTATTTCCGCAGAACGCTCTGTAACCTTATCGGTAACGATGTAGAGAATGGTCTGTTGCCAGCAAGCGAGATAGAGTTCCTCGGAAAGATGGTTGAGAACATCAGCTACTACAACGCAAAAGAGTACTTCAAATTCTAAAGAGAGATTACTATGGCTTAAAGGCTCTAAACGGGCAAAGTGTAGCGAGAACTCCGCGCCCAATAAAGATTCTCCAATTTGGCGAGGGAAACTTCCTGCGCGCATTTGTTGATTGGCAGGTGGATATTGCCAACGAAATGGGCATTATGGATGCTGGAATTGCCATCTGCAAGCCTCGTCCAAACTCTTCGCAAAAGAGAGGAACAATCGAAGTTTTGAAGGGGCAAGATTGCCTCTATCACACCTACTTGGAGGGTGTAAAGGATAAGAAACCGATGAAGTAGGTACGCCTCATTAAGAGTGTGCAGTGCGCGATAAATCCTTACGAGGAGTATGATAAGTATGAGCAGATTATCCTCTCACCAGAGTTAAAAATCGATTAATATATCACAGGTGTGCAATAAAATCGCTTACCATAATATAATAGCGTGTACAAAGTTAAATAATTTAACTGAATTCTCAAAGAGTTCTAAATAAATTCTCATTGTGCGAATAATTGTTTTAAAAATTCATATAAATTATTGTGAGTTAATAACTGAGATTTAAAAACTCTGAATTTTAGTGTATAGCTGTGATATATTAATCATATTATTACTTTATATCCACATAGATACTTACCATATCTTCTATTGCATTGACATCGGGATATAATCCCTCTTTTGTTTTACGAATCAGTGTTTTCATTGGAAAGAGTGTACCCTCACTACCTTTTGGTATTGCCCGTTGTGGTTTTAGAAAAACTCTATTCTCTTCATCGAGATATAGACCATCGCCCTCTTCTATATAATCGTTGATTCGTATATAGTCGGTAACCACATCATAGATTACCAAAATTTCTCGGTCGTAATCGCTGATAGCGTCTTCGCCTTTCCCCATTTCAATAACTACAAATTTATCTACTTCGGGGATTACCGCCAATCCCGACTCTTTAAGGTGTATCTGCCCTGCATCGTCAATATAATCAACAATATAGGTGTTACCATTCATTCGGGTTGCCTGTGTGTCAATCCCATTGTGGTCTTCCATTTGAAGAATTCTGATTTTGTCTCCCTGTTTCATTAGTCTGTCGTTTTATAGTAATACTCTAACTCTTCCTCTTTGAGGTTGTCAATACACCAACTATCACACTCTCTCCAAAGGGTGTCGTATATCTCTGCGTAGTCGTGATTGAATCGACTCCATCTCCAAATTTTCCAATTCAGAACCATTGCCAATTCGGTCATATACTTATAGTCGTGTCTCCACTCCTTAAACGCCCTTTGGTAAGTATCTTTAATTGCATTGATACCAAACTTATCCGCAATACTAAAATCCATATAAAAGGTCGTAATCGGTTGATATCCCGTTAACTCCTCAATTCTCCACTCTTCTAACTTCATAAATCGTTTTTGATTTTATATAACAAAATAGGGAAGATTATTTAGATAAAAGACTATTCCTATCCCCAATATTACCCCAATTTGTAAATAACAAAGTTTTGTTTCAATATTGTTTTTTTAGAGAGTTTTGTTCAATTTTGCACCATAGGTGTTGGTCTTTTGTGAAAAGTTTTCTAAATTTGCTCTCGCTATGATGCCTGTAATAGGTTGATATAGCAGACATAGAAAGTGTTTTCGCAGTCCTAAAATGGAAATGTAGCAGTTTTCACAAGCAAAGGGACAATCGGACAACACCTATTTCTTGTATATATGCTATTGGTGTATCCCTACACCAATTCTTATGGCATATTACAGGTGTGGGGCATTGTATCGTTTATTTTTGCTTGGGTTTTGCTACAACCTCCATTTTAATAAACGAAATCAACTCCACACTTTCTTTTTGTAAATAACCCACTGCATAGGAGTTGTGTAGTAGATTAAATTTGGGAATACACTTATTGTTTCACCATTTAATAAATTTACTATTATGAAAAAGATTTTCTTTTTGGCTGCTATGGCAGCGATGGTCTCTTGCTCAAAGAATGTAGAGAATGTTCCTACAACACCAGCAACAGACAAACTCCCAATCAACATCACCACAACCCTTACTCGTGCTACAGACTCAGCATTCGAGGCTGGCGACAAGGTGGGTATTTTCGTTGTAAACGAGCCTAACACATTGGCTACATCGGGTAATCACGTGGATAATATGGGCTTTACCTATTCAACCAAGTGGACACCTGACACCGAGATTTATTGGCTCGATAAATCTACAAAGGCAGATTTCTACTGCTACTATCCTTATGCAGAGGTTGCAAACACTGCTGCACATACATTTGCAACCAAGGCAGATCAGTCTTCGTTGGCCAACTACAAGGCATCAGAGTTCTTGTGGGGTAAGACAGCAGGTGTTGCACCTACCGAGGAGGCTGTGAACATCACAACCAACCATACATTCAGCAATGCATTGGTTATTCTCAAGCCAGGCGATGGCTTTACCGAGGAGAGCCTTGCCGCAGCAACCAAGTCTGTAAAGATTTGCGGTGTTAAGACAAACGCAACCATCGACCTTGCAACGGGCGTGGCAACTGCAACTGGCAACGCTACTGAGGTTACTCCATATTTGGAGAATGGTCAGTACCGTGCTCTTATCGTTCCACAAACCACTGCCGAGGGTGCTTTGATTGTTGTAACTGTTGATGGCGTTGATTACACACTCTCACGCTCGATGACCTTCAAGGCTAACAAGCAGCATAAGTTCACCGTAACACTCAACAAGGTTAGCAATGGCGTAAATGTCGGCATTGGCGGCTGGGAGACTGACGAGGAGGACTACGGTGGCGATGCCGAGTAATCCCAGATAGGCAATGCTTATTCACAAATACATATCTCCGAAAATAACCCTGCTCTGCATCAATGTGGAGCAGGGCTTTGGAGCAAGTCAAGGCTCCCCGAATTTCAATATCGGAATTGGAGATTGGGAGGAGGAGAACTACGATTATAGTTTATAAGTTAAGGCTATGAAAAGAGTAATATATTCATTATTAGGTGGTCTTGCATTAACTTTTGCAAGTTGTACGCAAGATCTTGATGAGCCGATGTTCAATGTGCCGACACCAGCACCCGAAGGTACTATTGCTATCAATATCGATGGTAATATCAACCAGGTTGCTACTCGCGCTGATGCATCGGGTTTCTGCAATGGCGATGCCGTAGGTATCTATGCCGTAAACTACGATGGCGAGACTCCTGGCACTATGGTCGCAGAGGGTAACCAAGCCGACAATGTCCGTTTTATCTTCAACTTTGACGAATATCGCTGGGTACCTGACTACGACATCTACTACAAGGATGACCATACTGCAGTAGACCTTATTGGCTACTATCCGTACAACCCAACTATCGAAAATGTTTCAGCTTACCCATTCGAGGTTGC